>CALAGF010000279.1 GCA_937892345.1 uncultured Rhodocyclaceae bacterium
CCGACGACGGCAGCTTCGGCAACCAGCGGGTTGGCAACCAGTGCGGATTCGATTTCCATCGTGCCCATGCGGTGACCGGAAACGTTCAGAACATCATCGATACGACCAGTGATGGTGAAGTAGCCCGTATCCTTGTCGCGAATCGCACCGTCGCCCGCCAGGTAATACTTGCCCTGGAAATCGGCCGGATAGTAGGACTTGACGTAGCGCTCATCGTCGTTCCAGATCGTGCGGATCATTGACGGCCAGGGCTTCTTGCAAACCAGAATACCGCCTTGACCCCACGGCAGATCGGCGCCGGTCTCATCGACCACGGCGAACTGGATGCCCGGGAACGGCAGCGTGCAGGAACCCGGCACCAGCGGCGTTGCGCCCGGCAGCGGGGTGATCATGTGACCACCGGTTTCGGTCTGCCAGAAGGTATCAACGATCGGGCAACGATCGCCACCAACGTTGTGGTGGTACCACTCCCATGCAGCCGGATTGATCGGTTCGCCAACCGAACCAAGGAGGCGCAGCGAAGACAGGTCGAAGCTCTTCGGATGAACTTCCGGCTTGGTATCGGAGGCCTTGATCAGGGAACGGATCGCGGTCGGGGCGGTGTAGAAGATCGTTGCCTTGTGATCCTGGATCATCTTCCAGAAACGGCCGGCATCCGGATAGGTCGGGACGCCTTCGAAGACGATTTCGGTCGCGCCGCAGGCCAGCGGGCCGTAGGTGATGTAGGTGTGGCCGGTGACCCAGCCGATGTCGGCGGTACACCAGAAGACATCGTTCGGCTTGATGTCGAAGGTGTACTGCATGGTGAGGATGGCGTGCAGCAGGTAGCCGCCGGTGGAGTGCTGGACACCCTTCGGCTTGCCGGTGGAGCCGGAGGTGTAGAGCAGGAACAGCGGGTGCTCGGCTTCGACCCATTCCGGTTCGCAGGTTTCCGGCTGGTTGGCCAGACCGTCGTGCAGCCACTCGTCGCGACCGGCAACCATATTGGTTTCCATACCAGTACGCTTGAAGACGATGACGCCCTTCAGTGACTCACAACCGCCCATGGCAATGGCTTCATCGGCGATGTTCTTCAACGGAAGCGCCTTGCCACCGCGGAACTGGCCGTCAGAGGTAATCAACAGGGTGGCGCCGGCATCATTGATGCGGTCGCGCAGCGCCTGGGCAGAAAAGCCGCCAAAGACGATGGAGTGCGGTGCGCCGATACGGGCACAAGCCTGCATGGCGACGATGCCTTCGACAGTCATCGGCATGTAGATGACGACGCGGTCGCCCTTTTGCACGCCCTTGGCACGCAGCAGGTTGGCCATTTTGCAAACCTTGGTCAGCATCTCCTTGTAAGTCACCTTGGTGACTTCGCCGTTGTCGGCTTCGAAAATGATGGCAACCTTGTCGCCGAGACCGGCTTCAACCTGACGGTCGAGGCAGTTATAGGAAACATTCAGCTTGCCATCGGCAAACCACTTGAAAAACGGAGCGTTGGACTCGTCCAGCACCTGGGTAAACGGTTCCTTCCAGGTGATCAGTTCGCGGGCACGCTTGGCCCAGAAACCTTCGTAGTCGGCTTCTGCTTCCGCGCACAGCGCCTTGTAGGCGTCCATCCCGGAAACCGCCGCGTTCTTGACGACTTCGTCAGACGGATAGTAAAACTGCACGGACTCATTCGACATATTCTTCTCCTCTGCGGTACTTCGCAATTTATGTTGAAACAACCGATCGGATCTCGGGGATTTAACCCGGGACGTAAAAGCCGCACAAGCCAGAGAGTCACCTTCTCTCCCGCTAGCGTTGAGGCGGCATTAGACGGAGATAGTCTTACAAACGCCTTACGAAATCACGCTGCGGCGCAACAATTGTGCATATCCCGTACGGTCGACCGCAGCATGCTAAACTTTGCACCCCTTGGTACCCTTCTCCGATTTCAATGCAAAAACCGGTCAGACATCTTGAGTCCTTCATCTTCGCCAGCCGCTGGATACAGGCCCCGCTCTACCTCGGCCTGATTGTCGCGCAAGTCGTTTATTGCTGGCTGTTCATGGTTGAACTGAGCCATCTCGTGCACAGCGCCCTCGACGCCGCACACATCAGCGAAACCGAAGTCATGCTGGTCGTTCTCGGCCTCATTGACGTGGTCATGATCGCCAACCTGCTGGTCATGGTGATCGTCGGTGGCTATGAAACCTTTGTCTCCCGCCTTGATCTTGATAACCATCCAGACCAGCCGGAATGGTTGTCCCACGTCAACGCCGGCGTCCTCAAGATCAAGCTGTCAACGGCCATCATCGGCATTTCATCGATCCACTTGCTGAAAAGCTTCATCAACGCAGGCAATTTGTCTGAGCACACGCTGATGTGGCAAGTCATCATTCACGTCGTATTCCTCTTTTCCGCCCTGGCCATGGCACTTGTGGACAAGACCATGACCCAGACCCTTGCCTTGCAACATCAAAAAAACCACTAGCCCGGAGTTGCGCATGACCGCCATCAAACAAGAAGACCTGATCCAGTCCGTTGCCGATGCCTTCCAGTACATCAGCTACTATCATCCGCTCGACTACATCAAGGCCCTTGGCGAAGCCTATGACCGCGAGGAAAGCCCCGCTGCCAAGGACGCTATTGCCCAGATCCTGACCAACTCCCGGATGTCGGCAGAAGGCCATCGCCCGATCTGTCAGGACACCGGGATCGGCATGGTCTTCATCAAGGTCGGCATGCAGGTCACCTGGCCGGATGCCACGATGAGCATTCAGGAAATGATCAACGAAGGCGTGCGCCGCGCCTACGGCAATCCGGACAACCCGCTGCGCGCCTCGGTGCTGGCCGACCCGGCCGGCACCCGCAAGAACACGAAGGACAACACCCCGGCCGTCGTGCATTTCGAGATTGTCGAAGGCCATCACGTCGAAGTCATCTGTGCCGCCAAGGGCGGTGGCTCCGAAGCCAAGTCCAAGTTCGCCATGCTCAACCCGTCCGATGATCTGGTCGACTGGGTTTTGAAGAAAATTCCGGAAATGGGCGCTGGCTGGTGCCCACCCGGCATCATCGGCATCGGCATCGGCGGCACACCGGAAAAAGCCATGCTGCTGGCCAAGGAATCGATCATGGCCCCAGTCGACATCCATGAGCTGAAAGCCAAGGCCGCCACAGGCGCCACCCTGACCCGCCCGGAACAACTGCGTCTTGAACTGATGGAAAAGATCAACGCCCTAGGCGTTGGCGCCCAGGGCCTCGGCGGCCTGACCACGGTGCTCGACGTCAAGGTGCTGGATTACCCCTGCCACGCGGCCAACCTGCCGGTTGCCCTGGTACCGAACTGCGCCGCCACCCGTCACTGCCACTTCCACCTCGACGGCTCCGGCCCGGCCAAGCTGGAAGTACCGAAGCTGGAAGACTGGCCTGCCGTCACCTGGACGCCGGATCTCAAAGCTGCCACCCAGGTCAACCTCAACACCCTGACCAAAGACGAAGTCGCCTCCTGGAAGCCGGGCCAGAAACTGCTGCTGAATGGCAAG
>CALAGF010000280.1 GCA_937892345.1 uncultured Rhodocyclaceae bacterium
CTCATGTAGCTATTCTACCAGCGGCACTACGACGCTGATTTGTGCAACAAAGCCCATATGTGCAGCTCTTTGGGATCAGTTCCGTTCCTCTGGGTGGGCGTGTTCAGTGAGGTTTTTCGGGGGTTTATTTGCTTGGCATTCGATTGGCTATCGCCAAAGAAAGTCAGGTTATCGGGAAGTTATAGCTTGTTCAACCAAGGCACATTGAGAAAGTCCGCAGCCATATGGCGGTTCAATTCATCAAAGCGGAAGCGGGTATCATGCTGCAGCAGGCAATGCTGACAAGCGCTGTCACAATCTGCCGGACATTTTAGAATATCGGGAATTAATCTGAGAGCCTCTATCAGATTTTTGGCGATTGCCGAGCAATAGCCTGCGGCAAATCGGTCATACACAACGAGGGCTCGCGCAATTTGCCCGTTGACTCGTACAGGCTTAGTGTCGCATCCCAGCTCGGAGGCCTCCACGCCAAGCCGGCGGGCAATACCTTCCCGTAGTGCCACTGCCAGCGAATAAGCTACCTGCTTATCGCTAATGGGCTGTTCATCCAAGCCGAACAATACGACTTCCAAAACATCTGTTTGGATTTCATGGCCCAATTGCAAGCTTGGTTTGATGGCATAGGATTTGAAGCTGCCTTCACATTTGCTGGTCTCTCCTCCTTGTGCTCCACGAAGACGGATGTGGGGGGACTGAAATATTTCGGGTAAATGGCTGTTTGTCTCAACCTGCACCTCTCCATCACTCTCGTGTATTGGCATGGGCTCTGCTCGGCCACATTCCAGACAAATGGCGTATCCCGTGCCATGCAGCCCTTTGGAATGGTAAAAAACAGAACCAGTGGGCGTTGTGCGGAACTTTCCTAATCCAGCATTGGAGAGTGGCATCCAGTCTGCGGCACCAGCATGTATCCAAGGTCTTTCCACCGGCACGAAGGTGGGTGAACTGACATCGTTGTGGGGTTTGTCGTAGAGATCGACCGAGAATCCGGCTGGATCTAGATAGTGTATAAAATGTGTGCCACTTCCCAAAAGGCTGTTATCGCATTCTGGGCAATGAGACAGGTTTTCCGCCTGATTTGCTGTGCCGCTGGCTCCACACCCATTCTGTCCACAACGCCAAGCATGGCGGATATTCTGGATTTCCTGAATATCAGGGATTGCTGCTGGGGCATGCCAGTTCAGCGTAATCCCCCTTGACATGTAGACTTGTCCGTCAATGACAACTTCCGCACCTGGTGCATATTCCCGTAGGGCTGTCATAGTGTCTCGACTGGGCAGGCTTCGGCGGCGGCCACGATTGTCTTCTCGTTCCTGAGTTCCCTTTCCTCTACGGCTTTTTTGACGCTCAATTTCATCTTTGGTCAGAGTCTCAAAGCTGGTAATGTCGGTGGGGAATCCATACCCTGGCAAGAATCCGGCATTGGCTAATTCGCGCAACAAATACTCACCTAGCAGCCGCTTTTTCTGGATTTCTAATGCGCGATAGGCTGGTTCTTTTTGTTTGGTGGGGGTGTCAAAGGGCTTGAGTTGGTTTTCAATTGCGATATATTCCTGCGCCCATTTTTTGCGATAGGCTTCATGCATTTCCAACGCATGCCGTGCCAAATCGGACAATGCTTGTGTTTCTTCATAACAGGTATGACGCAATAGGCGGCGCAGCCCCTTAGCAAGTTTCGGCATTTGATTTTCATCGAACTGGTCGAGCCAAACTATAAATAATTCTGCTGGCGAAGTGTTTTGGGGAAGAAACCACCATTCGGTGTTGAGCGTGGTCAAATTTCTTGCCGCTGATGGATGCTCGTGCAGGAAATGGGAAAGCAACATGGCATTGATGTGACGCTGCACCAGAACAGGGCTGGAAAGGAGAATGACTGGGGCTGGTAGTTTTGTAACAAATGGCCATGGGGTGTTGTTGAACACATGCTGGTCGTGAGGATTGTTCTTGCAAACGGTGACTGCTACCGAGCGGGTTTCTCCTCGCCGCCCTGCCCGTCCCGCCCGCTGCAGATAATTGGCTGGATGGGGTGGCACGTTGTTCATAGACACAACAGACAGGCCGCCAATATCCACCCCCATTTCCATAGTGGTGGAGCAACTCAGCAAGTTGATGCGCCCTTCCTTAAAGTCCCGCTCGTAGCGTGCCAAGGTCTCGCTACCCTGCTGGGCGGAGTGTTCCGCCGTGCGAAAGTAGATGCCGCTCTCGACGATGCGGTCATTGAGGTTTGACCATAAACCTTCGTTGCGCAAGATGGTAATGTCTTTGTTGTCAGCTAGCCAGCCACGCAATTTGGGCATTCTTTTCTCTGGCTCAGCGTAGTCCTTGTTCAACAATGGGCATACGGGCACAGTCAATTCACGGCAGAGTGCTGTTTTTTCTGTAGGATTTTCGGGTGGAAGATAGGGTGTTACACCGCGAAAGGTCGTATCTAGCAGGCGGCGCGTAACTGGGCACATCCATGCCTTGGCAATGGGGGCGAAGGCCATATCTTCCAGCGAGAGATAACGGCCACTGTTAGAGCCTTGTAACAGTCCCGCATTGACTAGATCATCCCATGCTTGGCGTAGTAAGGCATCAACCCTGTCTCGCCCCATCGGGGTGGTTGGGTCTATTTTCAGGGCATAAGCCAGTATTCGCGCTAGGCGGTTTCGCCGAGCACCCCCGCTGCATTGCGGCCATTTTTTGTTCCTAGACGTTGTTTGCTCGGATGAATTCCAAGGCAACAGCCATTTTCTGACCAAGCGTTTGTCGCCTCCCCAGCGCTCCCATTCAGTGGGGAGATCAATGGCGGTCATCTGCCGGACATGGAAATCTAGTGTGATTTTGAGGAACTGCCGCCATTCAATTGGAGACAGCGAAGCGGGGGCTTGGTTGATTTTTTCCAGCTTAGGATAGTGAACTGCAATCATCCCCAGTGTTTCAAGGCTGTTCGCTCGAGCGGGGCGGCGGGCAAATTCCCGTGTCAGTAGCAATTTACCCAAATTTTCAAGCCCATTGCTGCCAGCAAAAGCATTAGGGTCTCGGTCAGCGTAGTAATCGTGTATCCAGTGCTTGATATCCTCTTCGTTGGTTTCCAGCCATGAGCGCATTTCCTTGAAAGGAACTGGTTTTGGCTGTTGGGCGGCCGATAGCGCGGCTTCTTTATCCTTAATCTGATCGCTTAACACCGGCGAGTTGCACGAACGTAGCTGGTCAATTTCAGTCTGAAGTTTTGCTACATCTATGGGCGCATCGACCGGTGTCGTCACTGCTCGGAAATAGACCAGTCCCCGCAGTCGGTTGCGCTCGGCATCCTGCTGCAATTTTGCCGCCATGCGTGCTGTGCCTTGGCGGCTATCGGTAAAGGTAATCATGCGCCGCCCGCGCATTGGGCGCTCCAGAGACTTGGCAATTTTTGGGTCTATATCGGGGCAATATTCCAGCAAAGTTGGAATGATCTGCCCAAGCATGAAAGGCGCGCCCAGCATGGCGCGGCGGAACTGCTGCTGGTCGTTTTCATGATGTCCGCCGCATTCTGGGCACTCCATGCGTCCTATATCGTTTGCCAACCTGTCCCGGACACGCAGTTGCAAGGGGTTCTCACAATCTGGCTCATCCAGTTCCCGCGTCTTGCGGTCGAGTTGCACGATTCCGGTTTTTGTCGGGTAGGCATTGGCAATCAGCACGGTATTGCGACTTCGAATCTCGCTGGGCAGGATTTCTGGGATTTCTTCCTCTTCCGAGTCTGTCGATGTTTCAATTTCCAGAGCGAATTCGTCGGCATCTTCTTGCCGATCTTGTACCAGATAATATTTACCGCCCACACCATCTTGGCGTGCCCAAAGGTAGGTGGTATTGCAATCGTTGCATGAACGCAGCTCGTAAACCGGCGAGCCACAGTCGCAATGCTGGCGCTCTTCAAAAAAAACTTTGCCGTAAGGCCATTCTGGGCTATTTAGCGCGGTGTTTTCCTTGTGGCTGCATATTGGGTCGCTGCACGCCCATAAGCCGGGTACTACGGTATGAAAGGCATGTAGTCGTAGGGGAAGATACGGGGTTGCTGTTTTGCCTTGGTGCTTTACTGCGCTGGTTAGCAGGTCTAGCCAGCGTAATGTTTCCAACTGTGCGGCGGGTTGCCGGTAGTTATCCGATTCAATAAGTAGTTGGGTGATTTCACTGAGGGTGTTCGCAGGTTTTCCATTGCATGATGGAAGAAATGCCTCTCGGATGGCGAGCGCACGGCGATTGGCGCACAGCGCGGCATAGCGTAGCGTGCCGTCATCGACTGGTATTGCTTCCAGTGTGGTAAGGCTGGCATCACGATAGCAATCATCTCCGGTATCAAGATCGGGAATCTGGCGAAATCCTTGCACTACATGGACGTGCGACTCACTCACCCCTGCCAGCTCAGCTAGAAAAGTCTTGAGTTTTTCCTTGGCTTCGTCATCACCAATGGTTGCGGAAGTCGCGACGAAGCGCACGTTTTCAGGGGCGACACCAAAACCATGCAGGACTCGGCGTAGTAACAGCGCAAGCTCCGCTGCTTGGGAGCCGATGTAGCTATGCGCCTCATCTAGAACAATCCATTCCAACTTGCCCTGAGAGGCCTGAAGAATG
>CALAGF010000281.1 GCA_937892345.1 uncultured Rhodocyclaceae bacterium
ATACGAGATACCACTGTGTGACTGGAGTTCAGACGTGTGCTCTTCCGATCTTGCAGTTCGTTGAACACCTGCCCATCTTTGATAAACAAAATGCGATTGCAATAGCTGGCAGAAAAAGCGTCATGTGTTACCATGAGAATCGTTGCTGAAAGCCGCTCGTTCAATTCAGTCAACATTGTCAACAACATTCGGGAAGAATTGGAATCCAGTGCGCCGGTCGGCTCATCTGCCAGTACGATGGCGGGATTTGTCACCATCGCTCTTGCAGCAGCTACTCTCTGCTGCTGACCGCCAGACATCTGATAGGGATATTTACCCAATACATCCTGAATGTTCAGCGCTTGGGCAATCTGTGGAATACGCTGCTCTATTTCACTGGGTTTAGTGCCTGCGATGGAAAGGGCCAGAGAGATATTTTCATAGGCGGTCAAGGTGTCCAGAAGATTGAAATTCTGAAAAATAAATCCCAGCTTTTTTCCTCGAAAGTCTGCAAGCTGTGCCCCGTGAAGCGCCGTGATGTCCTTTTCTTCTACATAGATATGACCGCTGGTGACGGTATCAATCGTGGAAATGCAGTTCAGCAAGGTGGTTTTGCCAGAGCCGGAAGCACCCATGATGCCGAGAAATTCTCCTTTGCGAACAGAAAAAGAAATGTGGTCGATGGCTTTTGTCAGGTTGCCTTTGTTACCGTAAAATTTTTGGATGTCATCCACCCGTAAGATCGTATCGCCCATAGGTCAGGCTCCTTTCTCAAAAGCGCTTTGCTTTTGTGCTTTTACTCTACCACAAGGAATTTTCCGATGCCATTAAATTGGATTACATTTGTATTACCAAAATGTAAGGTTGAAAAAAGCGAGGCTTTACAGCCCCGCCGCCTGCAAATAGCTTTCCGTAGGAAAAACCATCGTCACAGTCGTTCCCTGTCCCGGAACGCTGGAAATAGAAAGTGAGATATTCATTTTTCGACACAGCCTTTGGCTCAAGTACAAACCAATGCCGGTTGATTTGGAATAACGGCGGCCGTTTTCACCGGTAAAGCCTTTGTCGAACACGCGCGGCAAGTCGGCAGCAGAAATACCAATGCCATTATCGGAAATGAAA
>CALAGF010000282.1 GCA_937892345.1 uncultured Rhodocyclaceae bacterium
GAGATACCACTGTGTGACTGGAGTTCAGACGTGTGCTCTTCCGATCTTCAAAGTGCAAAAGGATTGAGGGATACGCCGGCAATTACGATTCCAGCCGATATTGAAAAACTGCCCAAGGCTTGGGATAACGGCAGGGCAATTACCTTATCAGCATTGCTGCCGAATGACATGAAGAATGGGGGTGCGGAGAATAATCAGCGCGCTGCGACTCGTGATTTTTTGAGCCTCTATTGGGCTACAAAGAATGACATCAAACAACTTGATGCCAACGGAAACTCCGGGAGCGAGTGGGCTATCGTCAATGGGGAAACCGATGCGGAAAAGCGGTTCATTCAAACGGCGCTATTCCGTGGTGCAGGTAAGAATTTGAAGCCGGATAGCAGTGTCAGCCTGATTAGCCAGGTGCTGATTGGCGAGGAAAAATATAACACCTATGCCAATACGATCAAGAAGGCTCTCGACCAGTTGGGTATTCCTAACAAAGCATCTGCAGGAAATCACTACAACCACTTCCACCTGTATTTCAAGCCACCGGCCCCCGTTCAATTCGGAACACAGAATTTGTTGGCTCAAGCGGATATTTCATTACCCGGTGAGGTTGCAACTGCGACTGATGTCTCTGTGGCACCCCCGTTGATACTCGCTGAAGCACCCATGGCAGAGGTGGTTAAGTACGACAGAATTGCTAATGACTGTTTGTTGGCATCGATAATTGATGATTCGTCGGATCACCCGATAATGGTGGCCACTGGGCAATATGCTCACAATTATGAGGCAATCCAGAAACTGAAGCCCGCAAAAGTTGAAGTGGTACGAAGTCCGCGTTATGGAATATTGACTCCATATACGACAGTTATTAGCGATGGAAAAGAAGTTCCATCCGATATGTCTTTCGAATTGAAATCCACCAATCCCAACTACCTGGGTCCCGATCTGGCCGAATACGCCGTCGAACTTAAGAACGGGAAGCGTGTTTTAGTGCGTACACATATTTACTGGGTAAATCGAGATTCAGATTTAATTAGCAAATGCCCCCCCAGCAAGTTTGAAATGCAGGAAATGAGGGAGATTCAAAAGCGGAAGAGTGGTGGTGGGTAATCACCCCTGAAGGCGGCCACTCCTGGCCCGGCGCCGAAAGCGTCCGGCGTGGCAAGGAAGGCGCTTCGCAAGCGCTGGATGCTAATGAAGTGATCTGGGCGTTTTTCTCGGGACTTGGCAGCCGGAAATGAACGCGAAAGCGCTTCTGGCGGCAATGCGGAATTCGAGCCAGGCACCATTTTCGTAGGTCGTTCGCTGGCAAATGAAAAAGGAACCCGAAGGTGGGTTCCTTTTTCATTCTAAAAAACCGCTGTTTCCAGCGGTCGACCGTAACAATCCGGCTTATTTGACGATCTGGTTCAGTTCGCCCTTGGCGTAGCGTTCGGCCATCTTGTCCAGCGGCACGACCTTGATCTTGCTGGCTTGGCCGGCGCAGCCGAAGGCTTCGTAACGGGCGAGACAGATTTTCTTGGCGGCTTCACGGGCTGGCTTGAGGTAGTCGCGCGGGTCGAATTTGGACGGATTTTCAGCCATGTAGCGACGGATGGCGCCGGTCATCGCCAGGCGGATGTCGGTGTCGATGTTGATCTTGCGCACGCCGTGGGCGATGCCCTTGACGATTTCTTCAACCGGCACGCCGTAGGTTTCCTTCATGTCGCCGCCGAACTGGCGGATTTCGTCGAGCAGTTCCTGCGGTACGGAGGAGGAGCCGTGCATCACCAGATGGGTGTTCGGGATGCGGGCGTGGATTTCGGCGATGCGGTCGATGGCGAGGATGTCGCCGGTCGGCTTCTTGGTGAACTTGTAGGCGCCGTGGCTGGTGCCGATGGCGATGGCCAGCGCGTCGCAGTTGGTTTGCTTGACGAAGTCGGCGGCCTGCTCGACGTCGGTGAGCAGTTGTTCGCGGGTCATGATGCCGTCGGCGCCGTGGCCGTCTTCCTTGTCGCCCATCATGGTTTCCAGCGAGCCGAGGACGCCGAGTTCGGCTTCGACCGAGACGCCGATGGCGTGCGAGAACTTGACCACTTCACGCGACACGGCGACGTTGTATTCGTAGGAGGCGGTGGTCTTGCCATCGGCTTCCAGCGAGCCGTCCATCATCACCGAGGTGAAGCCGGACTTGATCGCGGCCATGCAGACGGCCGGGCTCTGGCCGTGATCCTGGTGCATGACGACGGGCAGGTGCGGGTAGGCTTCGAGGGCGGCGAGGATCTGGTGGCGCAGGAAAGGTTCGCCGGCATATTTGCGGGCGCCGGCCGAGGCTTGCATGATCACCGGGGCGTCAATCTGGTTGGCGGCTTCCATGATGGCCCACACCTGTTCCATGTTATTGACGTTGAAAGCGGGTAGACCGTAGTTGTTCTCGGCGGCGTGGTCGAGCAGTTGGCGCATGGAAACGAGCGGCATGGGGACTCCTGGATTCGGTAAGGTTCTGGATTAACGGGCTATTTTATTACGGGAGGATCGGCAGATGTTCGCCGACCCGGACAATCTTGAGGGTGTTGGTGCCGCCGATGCTGCCAATCGGCTCGCCGATGGTGAGTACGATCAGGTCGCCACGGTCGACGACGCCACGTTCGATCAGCAGGCTTTCGGCTTCGGCCAGTAACTGGTCACGGTCGGTGTGCTGCTGCTGCATCAGCAGCGGGCGCACTTCGCGGTACAGGGCCATGCGGGCGAGTGAGCCGGCATCCGGGGTCAGTGCGTAGATCGGCACGCCGCAGTTGAGGCGGCTCATCCACAGGGCGGTGGAGCCGGACTGGGTGAGTGCGGCGATGGCCTTGACCTTGAGATGGTGTGCCGTCCAGATGGCGGCCATGGCAATCGACTGGTCGATGCGGGTGAAGATGCGGTCGAGGAATTCGCGGTCCAGCGTCACTTCGGCCGAGCGTTCGGCTTCGACGCAGATGCGGGCCATCGACTCCACCACCGCCACCGGGTACTTGCCGGCTGCGGTTTCGGCCGAGAGCATCACCGCGTCGGTGCCATCGAGCACCGCATTGGCGACATCGGAGACTTCGGCGCGGGTCGGGACCGGCGAAGTGATCATGGATTCCATCATCTGTGTGGCGGTGATGGTCAGCTTGTTCTTGTCGCGCGCCATGCGGATCATTTTTTTCTGCAGCGCGGGGACTGCGGCATCGCCGACTTCAACCGCCAGATCGCCGCGAGCGACCATCACGCCATCGGAGGCATCGAGAATTTCCGCCATGTTGGTGACGGCCTCGACCCGCTCGATCTTGGCGATCAGCACCGCCTGACTGCCGGCCGCGCGTAGCAATTGCCGGGCCATATACATGTCGGCCGCGCTTTTCGGGAAGGAGACGGCAACGAAATCGACGCCGATTTCGGCGGCGGTCTTGATGTCGTCCATGTCCTTGGCGGTCAGTGCCGGCGCAGTCAAGCCGCCCCCCTGACGATTGATGCCCTTGTTGTTCGAGAGCTCGCCGCCTACCGTCACCGTGGTGTGGATTTCCGTGCCGCGCACGGCGTTGACCGTGAGCTTGAGCCGGCCATCGTCCAGCAGCAGGATGTCGCCCGGTCTGACGTCCTTGGGCAGTTCCTTGTAATCCAGCCCGACCCGTTCCTGGTTGCCCAGCGCGCAGGCGGCATCGAGGATGAAGGGGGCGCCGGGTTCAAGTTGAATCTTGTTGTGCTCAAACTTGCCAACCCGGATCTTCGGGCCTTGCAGGTCGCCCAGAATGCCGACCGTCCGGCCAAATTTGGCAGCAGCGGCGCGTACGGCATCGGCGCGTGCCTTGTGGTCGGCAGCGCTGCCGTGCGAAAAATTCATGCGCACGACGTCAATGCCGGCCTGCACCATGCGCTCCAGCACCTCCGGCGTGGACGATGCAGGCCCCAGCGTGGCGACGATTTTGGTATGGCGGGTCATGTCTCTGCTCCTTTTTATTCTGTTTTGGCCGGTTGACCGCAGGGCTGCGGTCAACCGGGGGGACGGCCTTATTTTGCGGCGCGTTCTTCGAGCACGGCGATGGCCGGCAGGGTCTTGCCTTCGAGGAATTCCAGGAAGGCGCCGCCGCCGGTGGAGATGTAACCGACGTCATCCGCAATGTGGAACTTGGCGATGGCCGCCAGCGTGTCGCCGCCGCCAGCGATGG
>CALAGF010000283.1 GCA_937892345.1 uncultured Rhodocyclaceae bacterium
GCGAAGACACTCTTTCCCTACACGACGCTCTTCCGATCTTGGACAACCCGAATCTCGGATTGCGGGCTACGCACCTTGAGGTCTGTTGCAACCCGCTCAATGCGCTGGGTATCGCGGCCCACCAGAGTTAGGTCGGCCGGCTGCGTTGCCAGCCAGAGCCTTGCGCAGTGCTCGGCAATCGCCGAGGTGGCGCCAATAATGACGATTCTTTTCTTGTTGTTCATTCAACTTCCCATCAAACGGCGTGAGAGACCGGAGCTGATGCCCGGGTCTCTGTATTTCTTGAATTCAGCCAGGCGCGGATAGCTTGCTTCGAAGAGTTCTCTGGGCATTCGTGCATCCTTGGCCAGATAGATGCGGCCCTTGGCCTCACGCACGATGGCATCAAGGCGCTCGAAAAGCTTGTGCGTGCGATCCCCATGATTCGGAAAGTCCAGTGCAAGTGTCACCCCTGGCTGTGGGAAGCTCAGCATCCCCACCGGCTGGCGGTTGCCAAAAGTCTTCAGGACAGCGAGGAACGAACCATCTCCCGATCGGGCGATTTCTTTGAGCATGGCTTGAACGGCGTCTTGCCCGACTTCTCGTGGAACCACGCTCTGGTATTGGAAGAAGCCCTTCGGGCCGTACATCCGATTCCACTCGAGCAGGTTGTCCAAGGGGTAGAAAAACGGCTCGCAGTGCGTGATGGCCCGCCCGGCCTGCCACTTCTTGAGATGGTAGTAGGCCATGTTGAAGGGACGCAGCGACAGCCGATTGACCAAGGAAACGGGTGGCACCATCGGCATGGTCAGCTTACGCCCTTGGGGTGCCAGGCGATCTCCAACGTTGGTGGGGTTGCCGCGCATGAACAAGCCGCGCCCACCGCCCCCCGTAATGCAGTCAATCCAGGACACCGTGTGTTCCCAATCGGCCTCAGAATCATCCGCCAACCTGAAGAACTCGTCCAGGTTGGCATAGGGTACGGTCTCGGTATCCAGCCATGGACCATCCACACGGCGCAACTGGATCTCGGCTTGGGTGATCACACCCGTCAGGCCTAATCCACCAACAGTGGCGGCGAACCAATCTGGTCGCTCATGTGGTCCGCACTGGATGACCTCGCCATCGGTGCGAATGAGGGTAAGGCTCTGCACATGATCGCCGAACGACCCGAGCACGTGATGGTTCTTGCCATGCACATCGTTGGCGATCGCCCCCCCAACGGTTACCAATTGCGTCCCCGGCGTTACCGGCAGAATCCAGCCGCGCGGAATGACCAGTCGCTGGATGTCCCGCAGCAGCACGCCAGCCTCACACACCAAACGGCCGGTGCTGTCGTCGAAAGCGATGAAATGGTCGAGCCCGGTTGTGACCCATAGCGTGCCTTCTGAATTCAGGCAGACGTCCCCATAGCTGCGACCCATGCCATGGGCGACGCCAGGTTGAGTCCCATGGCAAACCAGCGCCTTAACCCTAGAGGGATCATCCAGGCCGACGACATGATGAGGATCGGTGCTCAAGCGCCCCCAGGAAGTAACCGGCTTCATACGGCCTCCGTGCGGAAGACGTAACGTTTGTCGAGGTGGTACTTGGTCAGGTAGCCGACCGCAAGACCAATAACGCCGCCGAGGTAGCGCATTTCCTTAGTCTCGAAGATGTGGTGGAAGCCGAACTCGAAGCCCCAGAAGATCACGGTCGTGACCAGGCCCATGACAGTATAGAGGGCGAAAGTCTGTGTGTCGTGGGCGACGCTGCGCGCCCGGAAGCGGAAGATATAGCGCTTGTCGAGGATGTACTTGACGACAAGCCCAGCGCCTGTGCCCACGACGACCGAGGCCAGAATGTCGAAAGCGCCGCTGTAGGTACGGATGGCAATATCCTGAGCACCAATGTTTGCCGCAGTTGCGATTAGTGCGAAAATGGCATAGTTAATCGCCAGCTTGGTCGAAGCAAACATTCAATAATATCACCGAGGTTCATAAATAGTGCATGATACCGTAATGACCCGCTCTCCTCTAGCGCAACTACTGGGGTTAATCAAGCTGATGCGGCCAAAGCAGTGGGTTAAGAACGGCTTTGTTCTGGCACCGCTGGTGTTTTCTGGGGCGTTTCTGGATACGGGGGCCGCCAGCCATGCCTTTTTGGCCGTGCTGCTGTTTTGCGCCGCCTCGTCGTTGACCTACATCATCAACGACATGCACGACATTGAGCGTGACCGTCGCCATCCCAAGAAGTCCAAGACCCGCCCCCTGGCGGCCGGGATCGTCTCGGTGCCCGCTGCTCTAATCTTGCTTGCGGCTCTTTACGCCGTGCTGGTGTGGGGCTGGTTCGTTGCCCCTAAGGTGGTGATGGTGATCGCGGCCTATTTGGTGCTGAACCTGGCCTACACCTTCGTGCTCAAGCACCAGCCTGTGGTCGATATCTTTACCATCGCCATCGGTTTTGTCCTACGCGTCTACGCCGGTGCCATGGCACTGGATGTACCCGTGTCCTCATGGATGTTTATCACGACCCTGTGCCTAGCTCTGTACCTGGCCGCAGTTAAACGCCGTCAGGAGCTCAGCCAAAGCGGAACGGATGGCCGCAAGGTGCTGGAGAAGTACTCCGTTTCGCTGGTCGATCGCTACGCTGAGATGTCAGCCACCGGGGCGCTGCTGTTCTACAGCATGTTCGTGATGTCCGCCAAGCCTGAGTTGGCCATCACGGTTCCGTTAGTCCTGTTTGGCCTGTTCCGCTACTGGTTCGTGGTGGAGGCCCTTGATGGCGGCGAGTCGCCGACAGATGCACTACTTGCTGACTGGCAGCTGTTGCTTACCGTGGTGCTGTGGGTGGCTGCCTGCGGCTGGGCTCTTTGGCCGGTGCAGGGGTGATCATGGATTTGTCTTACGCCCTGACCCCATTTCTGGCTTGGCTCGTCGCAGGAGTTTCAAAGTTCGTCATCAATAGCATCAAGGCCAAGCAACTCGCGTTCGGCCTAATCGGCTACGGTGGATTGCCCAGCAACCACAGCGCGATCGTCAGTAGCATGGCTGCGCTCATTGCCCTCAAGGAGGGTATCGGACACCCGTCTTTCGGTGTGGCCATCACCCTCGCGTTTGTCGTGATGCTGGATGCCAATAGTTTGCGCCAGCAGGTGGGCAAGCATGCGGTGGCCATCAACAAGTTGGCAGCCGGGGCAGCTGACCATCAGACACTACGCGAGCGCATGGGCCACACCCGATTGGAAATTGCCGCCGGCATCGCCGTGGGTATCGCGGTTGCCGCCGCAGTGAACGTAATGTTGGCTTGATGGATGGATCACGGACGGCCGATGCTCAGGCGATAAACCAATCTACCCCGAGCCGCATTCCGGTTCGATCGATATCCTTGGCCATCGTAGTGACGGTGGTGATGTACGTCGGCATGGCGACTCTGGCGGATTGGGAGGCGTTTGGTGCTGCGGTCTCGGCGCTACCCGGTTTGCTTTGGGCGCAGGTGGTGGTGCTTTCCCTCGTGAGCTATCTCCTTCGGTTTTCCCGCTGGCATCATTTCATTGTCGCTCTGGGACACAAGGTTCCGATCTTTCGTAACCTCGAAATCTACCTGGCGGCATTTGCCCTGACACTCACCCCGGGCAAGGCTGGGGAAACGATCCGATCTGTTTATCTCCATCCCTACGGCGTCAGCTATCCACACAGCATTGGCGCCTTTGTCTCGGAGCGGCTTTTGGACTTGGTCGCAGTGGGGGCTCTGGCGTCGATGGCGGTATCAATGTTCCCGGAACAGCGGCTGTGGATGATTGCTGCAATCGCCTGCATCGTTATCGTCACTATGCTGCTCCGCTCGCGTCTGCTCAGCTTGATAGGAAGGCGAGCCGCAGGCAGCTCAGTTGTTGGCCATGCGGCAAACCTGGTTGCTACCGTTCGTTTTCTATTGTCGGGTCGGCGAGCCGCTGTGGCTGTACCCTTGAGCCTTCTGGCATGGATGGCGCAGGGCGTCTCGCTGTACTTGATTGTTCATGCGCTTGGCTATGAATTAACGGCCAGCACCGTCGTCGCGATTTACTGCCTGAGCATCCTGGCCGGCGCTGCGTCGTTCATCCCTGGTGGGCTGGGGGCGACAGAAGCCGCTATCGTGTTGCTTCTGTCGGCGGCAGGCGTTGGTCAGACGGATGCCATCACCGCATCGCTCGTCAGCCGGAGTCTCACGCTATGGCTTGCGGTTGGTATTGGCGTTGTGTCGATGACCAAAGCCGCTCTTGCCAATCGATCTACGCGCTCGGCGCAAAATTAATAGTAGGGTTTTGCGATGAAACACTTATCCCCAGCAGAAGACCTCTCCGCGCACCTGAGGCGACAGCTCGTTTTTCTCCGGAATTCTGTTGCCGCTTATGACAGCGGATGCGCTGAGGAGGCCATACGCATCGGTGTCGTCATCCGTGTTCTTTGCCACGACACTCAATCGGGCACCTCGAAAAACCTTCTCGCCCCCGCCCTTGGTAAAATTACATCGTCCTGAATTTAGCCGTAGCCCAGCCCGATGAAACCGCGTAGTGGCATCAAGACTGACCTGTTCGCTGACGAACAGCACCGCAAGAAGATCGACACGCTCGGTGATCCGCTCACCGAGATTGAGTCGCACATTGACTTTGTGGCGCTGGCCGCTGAGATTGACCGGGTAGCGGACCGCGGCTCGACGATTTTGCAGGGTCACGGGGGCTACGGCGGCCAGCCGAAGGACGTCGTGCTCTGCGCCTGCTCCAACAAGCAGCTCTACGAGATCGAGCACGCCGTGCAGGCCATCGACCCCGGCTGCTTCATCATCATGCTGCAATCCAACGAGGTCCACGGCGAGGGCTTCCGGCAACTGGAGTTGGGGAAGAGCGAGAGCCGGAACGAATAAATTTCAGCGAAAACGCGTTTGTTTTAGCAACTCTATGGAGCATAGGTTGCC
>CALAGF010000284.1 GCA_937892345.1 uncultured Rhodocyclaceae bacterium
CAACCAACGAAAACGACGTGCTCGACGAGTTCTTCAAGACCGGCGTCTATCGTCCGCGTACCTCGAAGGAAACCAACGTTACTTCCAGCCCGTCGATGGACATTTCCAAGGCCTCAAATTTCGAACGCTTCGTGTTCGACCTGGTCGGGCGCGATCCGGCTGTCGTCGCCGCACTATGGGCCAAGGTGGACAAGGGTGAGGCATTTGATCTGTCTGCCACGGTCTACTGGCAAAACATGCCGAAATTCGGCTTTGTGTCTGGTCGCAGCACGCACGCCGACCGATTGGCAACGATCCGCATGGCCAACGAAAAATACGGTGTGATGCTCGATACGCATACCGCTGATGGTCTCAAGGTGGCGCTGGAACACCTGCAAGCGGGCCTGACCATGGTGGTGCTCGAAACGGCTCAACCGGTCAAGTTTGAAGAAACCATTCGTGAAGCGCTGAACAGTGAACCCGTTCGCCCCGCCGACTTTGTCGGTATCGAAGCGCTGCCGCAACACGTCGTGGTCATGGACCCGGATGTGAATGCGGTCAAGCAGTTTCTGGTGGCGCGGGTTTAAGCAGAAACGCCCCTCAGCGCACTTCATCCACGATCTGCACCAGCCGGGCTTCAATTTCGCCAGCCAGGGTGCTGATGGCTGGCGAGGGGTTCAGTGCGCTGAGCTGCCGGCTGGGCCGCAGGACACTGATCCAGGTTGCGCCTTCGCGGGTATGGACGCTGATGCGCCAGGGGAGGGTGAGTGCAAGGGCAATATCCCGTTGCAGGAGTTTTTCGGCCAGCGCGTAATTGATGATGTCGAAATAGGCCGCGTCCTCGTCGAGTTCGCTGCCTTTGATGCGCGGGGTTTCGCTCAGGTCGCCCTGATGCAGGGTGACAAAACCCAGCCGCTGGATAACCGGTTCCAGGTCAAAGATGACCTCGGCGAAGGACTTGCCGCTCTCAACGCAATAGCGCATGTCAGCCGACAAAGCGCATTGAGAGGTCCAGCGCCTTGACGTCCTTGGTCAGGGCGCCAATGGAAATCCGGTCGACGCCGGTTTCGGCGATGCCGCGCAGGGTCTCCAGGGTTACGTTGCCCGAGGCTTCCAGAATCGCGCGTCCAGCATTGATGGCAACCGCTTCGCGCAGCAGCGCGGGCGTGAAATTGTCGAGCAGGATCATCTTGGCACCGGCATTCAGCGCCTGATTCAGTTCGTCCAGATTTTCCACTTCCACCTGAATGAACTTGCAACGGTCGACGGCCGCTGCCGCCACTTTTTGCGCTTCGGCCATGGCCTGGGCAATGCCGCCGGCCGCGTGAATATGGTTTTCCTTGATCAGGATGGCATCCCACAGGGCCAGCCGGTGGTTGCCGCCACCGCCGGCACGGACAGCGTATTTCTGGGCAATGCGCAAACCGGGCAGGGTCTTGCGGGTGTCCACGACCTGGGCGCCGGTGCCGTCGATGGCGTCGGCGTAGATGCGGGCCTTGGTGGCCACGGCGGAGAGCAGTTGGAGAAAATTGAGCGCGCTGCGTTCGGCGGTGAGCAGGGCGCGGCCATTGCCATCGATTTCACACAGCAACTGGTCGGCGCTGACCCGCTGACCATCGGCAACGTGCCAATGCACGCGGGCAGTCGGATCAACGCGGGTGACGCAGGCATCAAACCAAGCCGTGCCGCAGACAACAGCAGGTTCGCGGGAAATCACCGTGGCGTGCACCTTGCGGTCGCCGGGTATGAGGGAAGCGGTCAGGTCGCCGGGACCGACATCTTCAGTCAGGGCCGCATCGACATTGCGGTTGATTTCTGCGGCGAGCGGGTAGTCAAATTCGATGGACATATCAGTGTTCAGTCGGCATGCTAAGGGCCGAATTGTAACGTCAGGGGAATGCAATGTCCGAGCTTCTCGGGGTTTTTCACGTCAGTCTTGGCGTCTTGTTGGTCCTGGTGCTCATCCTGCTGCTGTGCTTCTGGTATCTGCGCGATGTCACGCAAAAGCGCCATACCGTGCTGCGCAATTTTCCCATCGTTGGCCATTTGCGCTTTTTCTTCGAGCGCCTTGGCGAATATTTCCGCCAGTATTTCTTTCTCGGCGATCGTGAGGAAATGCCCTTCAACCGGGCGACTCGCGGCTGGGTGTATCGCATGGCCAAGAACGAAGGCGGGATGATCGGCTTCGGGTCGACCTACGATATCAGCCAGCCCGGCGCACTATTGTTCGTGAATGCGGCATTTCCCGTACTTGAAGGCGACCACCAGCCCGCGCCGCCGATCGTGATTGGCGAAGGCTGGTGCGAACGTCCGTTTACCGCACGTTCGCTGATCAATATCAGTGCCATGAGCTTTGGCGCGATTTCCAAGCCGGCAGTGCGCGCTCTTTCCAAAGGCGCAGGGATGGCCGGCTGCTATATGGATACCGGGGAAGGCGGCTTGAGCCCCTATCATCTGGAAGGGGCTTGCGATGTCATTTTCCAGATTGGTACTGCCAAGTACGGGGTACGTGATGAACACGGCAAGCTGTCTGACAAGCGTTTGCGGGAAATCGCGGCGCTGGAACACGTGCGTGCCTTCGAGATCAAGTTGTCTCAGGGGGCCAAGCCGGGGAAGGGCGGCGTCCTGCCGGCGGCCAAGATCACCCCGGAAATTGCCGAAATTCGCGGTATACCGGAGGGGCAGGATTCGCTTTCGCCCAATCGCCACCCCGAGACCGGCAATATCGAGGAATTGCTCGACATGGTCAGCCATGTGCGTTTGGTCACCGGCAAGCCGGTGGGCATCAAGACGGCGATTGGTGGCTGGCAGTTCATGAACGAACTGGGGGCCGCAGTGCGTCTGCGCGGCTTGGAAAGTGCGCCGGACTTTTTGACCATCGACGGTGGCGAGGGCGGTTCCGGCGCCGCACCGCAGGCACTTGCCGACCACATGGCCCTGTCGATCAATGAAGCCTTGCCGCGGGTGATTGATGCCTTGATCGAACATGGCCTGCGTGGGCGCGTGAAGGTGATTGCTTCGGGCAAGTTGTTGACCCCGGCCAAGGTGGCCTGGGCGCTGGCCTGCGGCGCCGATCTGGTCAATTCCGCGCGCGGCTACATGTTTGCGCTCGGCTGCATTCAGGCGCTGCGTTGCCATCAGAACACCTGTCCGACCGGCATCACGACCCATGATCCCAAGTTGCAACGCGGTCTGGATGTCGGAGACAAGGCCGAGCGGGTTGCACATTACACGCGGAATCTGAACAAGGAAGTCGACATGATTGCCCACGCCTGCGGGGCGCCCCATGCCCGGGCGCTGCGCCGTGAGCATGTGCGTATCGTTCAGCAAAGCGGGCAGAGTCAGGCGCTTAACGTGCTTTACCCGTATCCCGAGGTGCTTCCCCAGCCCTGAACGCCTGGGCGTCAGTTGTCGGCAAGGCGGCGCTTGCGGCCGGTTGGCGCGGGCTGCTGGCAGCGTGCTTTGCGTATCGAAAGATCATCATGAACGCCCATGCTGATCCTGCCGCTGGGCAAGTGAGCGCGTTTTTTTATCCAGTGGCGGCCGATAGGGCAGGATGCCACGCAGCGTTTCCGGGGCGCCGCGTGCGCCGCTGGCAAGGTAATCAGCCAACAGCGTTTGACGAACATGTGCTGGTGCCAGGCCGGCTTGCCCGGTTAAATACGCGAAGATCGCATCGAGCAGATTTTCCGGGCTGAGTCCGCCTGTCTCCCCCTTGTTTTGCCAGAGCCAGTCGGCAAAGGCCAGAAAGCGGAAAAAAGCCGAAGTTTCCTGCGTTCCCGGGATGGTCCCGATGGCGGTGTTATCCAGCAGCAGCGCAGCACTTTGTTCAAAGCGACCGCTATTGGCGATCAAATCCCAGTACCGGGCAAAACGGGTAAAACGCTGCAGGGTGTCGGCGTCGATGCTGCCGGTTTGCAGGACCGTGTAGGGGGGCTCGGTGGCGTAGACCATGCCGAACTGGAGGCTATGGCGGTCAATCGGCGTTCCACGCAGACGCTTGAGGATGCCCAGTTGGATTTCATGCGGCTTGAGTGCGTACAGGCGGTCGAAGCCGGCGGCAAAGCTGGCCAGTGTTTCGCCGGGCAGGCCGAAAATCAGGTCAGTATGCAAATGGGCATGCGAATGCTCGAGCAGCCAGCGCAGGTTCAGCGCGCTTTTTTCATTGTCCTGGCGGCGGGAAATGCGTTGCTGTACTGCTGGATTGAAGGTCTGGATGCCGATTTCGAATTGCAGCGAGCCGGCGGGAAATTGCGCAATCAGCGATTTGAGGGCGTCCGGCAGATGGTCCGGAATCAGTTCGAAATGCACGAACAAGCGGGCGTCCGGATCGGTAGCGATCCGTTCCAGGAAAAACTGCAGGATGCGGGCAGAAATCGCGGTGTTGAGGTTGAAGGTTCGGTCGACAAACTTGTAAGTTCGGGCGCCGCGGGCGTAAAGCTGCGCCAGTTCGGCCAGAAAGGCGTCGAGCGGAAAGGCCCATGCGGTTTTGTCGAGCGCGCTCAGGCAGAACTCGCACTTGAATGGGCAACCGCGCGAGGCTTCGACGTACAGGAGGCGATGGGCCAGATCGTGGTCGCTGTATTCGGCGTAGGGAAAAGCGATTTGGGTCAGCGCCGGCTGCACGCCCGCAATCACCCGGTTTGCAGGGACTTGCCCTGCCAGTAGCTGGCGGCAAAGTTCGGGAAAACTGATATCGCCCCAGCCGGTGATGACATAGTCCGCCAGGCCGGTGATTTCCTGGCGCTCGACTTCATGACTGACTTCCGGACCGCCAAGCACGAGGATCAATGCCGGCCGGCGTGCCCGCAACAGACGCATGAGCTCGGTGGTTTGTTGCACATTCCAGATATAGACGCCCAAACCGATGATCTGTACTTCATCTTCCGTGTCGCCAAGTGTTGCGAGCAGGGCGTCCGCAATGTCGCTTGCCGGTCGGGCGATGGTGAATTCACTGAGTACGGTCAACCGGCGTAATTCACCCATATTGGCCAGCAGATAGCGCAGGCCGAGTGCGGCGTGAATGTAGCGGGCGTTGAGGGTGGCGAGTGCAATGACGGGCCGGGCAGGCGCCTCAGCCGGACTGCGCGTCATCGCCAGACATCCATTGATTGAACACGTCGCGCGCAGCGTCGATGACTTCACTGGCAGTCAGCCCGATGGGGCCGATACCCTGCGTCACCAGCCGGTCGGCAGCGGCACCATGCAAATGCACCGCCGCGAGCAGGGCAGTTTCCGCTGGCCAGTGTTGTGCCAGCAAGGTGGCGATCAGGCCGCTCAGGACGTCGCCCATGCCGGCCGTGGCCATGCCGGGATTTCCAGTGGTATTGATCCACCAGCGGCCGTCGACCGTAGCAATGAGGGTGCCGCAACCCTTGAGCGCAACCGGGCAGCCATAGCGGTGGGCCAGCTCGCAGGCTGCCAGCACGCGATCCTGCTGCACGTCGCGAATGCTGCAGCCGAGCAGGCGAGCCGCCTCTGCGGGATGCGGTGTGAGAATGGCCGGCGCAAGTCGGTTGTACAGATTGCCTTCCAGACGCCCGTCGACCGCAATAATGTTCAAGGCGTCGGCATCGAGAACCACCGGCAGGGGCGATTTGAGCGCTTGTTCGACAAACTGGATGGCCTCGCCGGATTGTCCCAGCCCCGGACCGCAGACCAGTGCCTGCAGATCGGCCTGAAACAGCATGTCGACTTGTTTGATAACTCTTCTGACGGTATACAAGCGTCTTTTCTTGCAGAAATAGA
>CALAGF010000285.1 GCA_937892345.1 uncultured Rhodocyclaceae bacterium
CTTTATTGTTGAAAAACGCAATATGTGCTGTCATGCCTCGTCTCCCTGAATGATTTCCGCCACCACGCCGGGCTGTACCTCAAAGCGTAGTGCCTTTATCTGTAATCGGCTTCAAACGGCCTTCCCATTGCTCCAGCTTCAGCTTGGTCACCTGCTTGGCGTTTTCCGCTTTCATATCGAGCACGGCACGACGAACCACACCAAGACAAAATTCCTCAGTTTCTGCAAAATTCAATCCCAGTAAATGTTCCGCTAGGGTTTCTGGCGCGTAGCCAAAATTCACATTGCACCGCTGACCAATCGATGAAATGTATTGGGTCAGTTGCTCGCGGGTCGGGGTTGGTAGCTCGATACGCAATTGAAAACGCCGCCAGACCGCCTTATCCAGTAGCTCTGGATGGTTACTGGCAGCCACTACCA
This sequence comes from uncultured Rhodocyclaceae bacterium, assembly GCA_937892345.1. Taxonomy (GTDB): domain Bacteria; phylum Pseudomonadota; class Gammaproteobacteria; order Burkholderiales; family Rhodocyclaceae; genus Azonexus. The sequence continues at coordinate 421 of CALAGF010000285.1, forward strand.
CCACGTAGTCAGGCATGTCATCTAGCTGCAGCAGTAAGGAACTCACCACTCTTTTTATTTCCCCAGTTTCATGGGTATCGCCACGCTCCTTGCCCAACGTTTCGAACTCATCAAAAAACAATACGCAACGCTGCGTCCTCGCATAATCCAGCACGCTCTTCAGTCGGCTGGAGGTTTCACCAAGATAGCTCCCGACTAAGGTTTCGTAGCGAATCACAACAAGCGGGTACATCAGCTCATACGCTAGTGCTTCAGCTAAGGTTGTTTTACCGTTCCCAGGTGATCCTGCAAGCAAAATTCGGTTTCTGGCACGTAGGTTATGAGCATGAAGCAGTTCAGCACGATGCTGTTCTTCCACAAGCTCCTGTATCTGTGCTCTTATTTTTTCAGGCAGCACGAGGTCGCCCAAACTGCGTTCCGGTGTGATTTCATAAAATAGGTCTTTGTGGGGTGAGGTGCTTGTTGTCCTCATAGATTGAGGGCGAGCAACTTGAGTAGCATTGGGTTGCAGTGCTTTGGTCAATCGTTCCGCGAGCAGTCGGTGTCCCTTCTGCTTTTCCTCCTGAATGAGCCCCTCTGCGGCCTTGCGAAAGGCGAGCTGATCACCGCTGGTTGCGGTTTTGACTAGATCTACCAATAAATCAGCTTGTGCCATTAGGTTTTGCTCCAAAAAATACGCTTGCAATTGTTCATTTGCTTAATTCAACAAACGGCGACAACATCTCAAGCAACGAGAGGCCTCCGTGTGTCAATGTTGGGTAACCGCCTTGGCTTTTCCACTTCAAACGGCCAAGAGCCAGCAGGTGTGCGCCGTGCGGGCCATCAATTTGCAGCGCAACCGGAGGGACAAAAGAGCCTACATCACCATGCCCCGCCTTGTTACGCCCGCTGGAAAAGGTCTGCTTTAGGTGGGTGGCAACCGCACCATCGGCATCGGGAAAATACCCCGTTGCGGCATAGCCATGGTCGGAGGTGATGACCAATCGGCGTCCGGTTGCCAAACGTTCGATGAATGCCCAAAAGTCGTCGCTGGACAGTTGCTCAGCAGCATTACGCGTCAGCATGTCGAGGCCTTGTCCCGCGCCGGAGCCATCATGCAATCTACTATCCGGCCAGTGATGCCAGAACACCCAATTCGGTGAGGCATCGACCAGACCAGCGCAGTCTTTCCACGCCATATCAACGCACTCGGTATGAGCCGGTACCAGCTTATTGGCCAAACCACCGCCGTTGTTCTGGAGTTGGCTACGGCTACCAAAACCCAAGGCGCGGGCAAACTCATTGGTTTCCCCTGGCAACTCAGAGGCATTGGCACTGACCTCGTGCAGGGTGAAGCCATGCGCCTTCGCGCCTTGCAGCAACCATGGGAGTTCTCGCAACGATAGGCCGTCTAGGATAAGTACCGCCTTGGCTCTACTGCCCGCATACCCCGGCTCGGACCACCAGCGCACCAACCGATCTGATGTGCGCTCAATGCCGCTGGTTTCTGGTTGACCAAAGGCTTGCCAGAGATCCCAGCCGCTGGACGAGAGAAAATGATCAAGCATCCCGATTTCGCGGTCACGCTTAGTCACCTCGCTCGGGGCGTTACCAGCGACGAGTGGCTTCGAGGCAATCTCAATAACGTAGTCGATAATGACGCGCCACGCGTCCCTAGGGATGTCCGAGGTCAGACTTTGGAGAGTTTCGGCATCAAGTGTCATCAGTTATCGTCCTTTTCAAGGCTCAGGCTCATGTCCAGGCTGTTCAGCAGGCTCATCTGGTCAACCGCCGATGGCAGCGGCGCCGGGTTCATGCCGCTGGCTTTACCCTTGGGCACTTTCAAGGCGTTTTGCAGGCCTTCGAGCAGGATCTTGCCGACGGTCACCTTGGTGTACGGCTGGCGGTGGCCCTGGCGCTTGCGGTAGCGGCTCCAGGCGCGGAACGGCAGGCGCAGCATCGACCACAGGAAGCCCAGCGCCAGCCAGGCCAGCACCAGCAACAGCAGCGCCCGGGGCA
>CALAGF010000286.1 GCA_937892345.1 uncultured Rhodocyclaceae bacterium
GCGGCGAACGTCGTCGCCCTCGGCCGCCCGTGCCGTCAGTTCGGCGGCATGATGGCGCAGGAGCCGGGCACGTTCGTGTTCGGCTACACGCGGACGCACACGAGCATCAAGCAGCTTCGGATCGCGTGGGCGTACCGCAGCGACCCCGACCCCTTCGCGGGGTTCGACCCCTTCGCGGGGTTCGCCACGATCAGCGTGTCGCTCACGATCCGCGACGCGCTCGGGAACGCCATCACGCCGCCCGCGTCGGAGATCCCGACCGCGCTCGACGGCACGACGTACGGCGCGCTCTCGGGCTCGCTCTCGCCCACCGGCGACGTGCACCTCGGCGGCGTCGGGTACCTCGACCTCGACGCCATCGCGGCGACCCTCGGCGGCGACGCCGCGGCGATCGGCGGCACGCTGACGGCCAAACTCTGAGCTCAGGTCGGCCAGTTCTTCGGTATCGCCCCGCTCGGCAATCCACTGGGCGCGCAGGGCAGGCAGACCGGAACGGATGTCGATTTTGACGGCGGGGTCGGAATAGGGGCCGGAGCAGTCGTAAACGAAGATCGGCGGGTTCTTTTCGCCACCGAAGGCGGTCGGCGTGTCGTCCTGCGAGATTTCGCGCATCGGCACGCGGATATCCGGGCGGGAGCCTTCGATATAAACCTTGCGGGAGTTGGGCAGCGGCTGGACTGCGGCCTCGTCGACGTGGGCGTTGGCGGCGAGAAACTGTTCGGTGGCGTTCATTGATCTTCCTTGCGTGGATGCAGCGGGGTAAGACGGGCAAGGAGCGATCTGGTTCCAACGGCAGAGTTCGTTTCCCTACGACGGCATGACCCGGTCAGGTTCGAAGGGTATTTCTCAGTCGGCCGCAGCAAATTTGCCGGCGACACCCCTAACGAGTGGGCTGCAAGTTACTGGAAACACAGGCAAAATGCAAGGAATCAGGCAGAATGCTCAAGATTCATCGAAATTGGTCGAAATATGATCGATATCCCGGTGAATCGAATCAAGAATTGAGGCACACCACAATGCGACACATCCTTACTGCTGGCCTGCTGGCCGGCTTGACCGCGCTGGCCCACGCTGCGCCCACCTGGCAAACCATTTCCTCTGAACCGGGCAAGCGCATTGAACTTGACCGCACCACGCTCAAGCGTGAGGGGAACGTTGTTCAGGCCCAAGGGCGTGTTGTGCTTGACAAGGAATTGAGCGATTTCCGAACCGGCACTGGATACCGGGTGATCGAAGCCATTACCCGTTACGACTGCGGCACCCGTAACGCCAAGACGATCAAGCGGATATACAAGAAAAATGAAACCGAAGTGATCCGTGAAGAAGAGCTGAACGCTCAGGAACTGCCGGTCCGCAGCGGCACGCTGGACGACAAGGTGCTGCGCGAGGTTTGCCGCCCCCCCAAGGAAAATCAGGCAGAACTGGCGCGCAAAGCCAACGAAGCGGCAACCCAACTAAAGGCTGCCAATGAGAGCACGCTGAAAAAGGAATTGGCCAAAACCGACAGCGCCGTCGCCATCAAAACGGCTGATCACGGCCCCGCCGACGGTGGCAACATTCAATCGATCAAGCCGAATCTGAAAGCACTTGCCGATGCGTCTGCCAAACCACAAGCAGAAGCCAAACCGCAGCCAGAGCCCAAGCCAAAGGCTGAGCTGACTCACGTGGCGGCCAGCAGCCATGCCGCGGCGCCCAGCCTCCGTCAGCCCCCCGCCAAAAAGCCGAAGGTCGCTGCACAGCGTCCGCAAGCCGGTTACATGCTGGAACTCACCCAGGCGGATGGAGCCGTGCATCAGCATGCCGCCATCCATTGGGACTATGAAGGTGCCGGCGGCCCGGAGAACTGGGCCCGTATCGATCAACAAAACAAACTGTGCGCCACCGGAGAAAGGCAGTCGCCCATCGACATCCGCGGGGGTATCGGTGTCGACCTTGAGCCGATCCGCTTCAACTATCGCCCATCCACCTTCCGCATCGAGGACAACGGCCATACGGTACAGGTCAACGTCGGCGACAGCTCGATTTCACTGACCGGCAAAACCTACGAGCTGGTTCAATTCCATTTCCATCGCCCCTCCGAAGAGCGGATCAACGGCGAACGCTTCGATATGGTTGCGCATCTGGTCCACAAATCCGAGGAAGGGAAATTGGCCGTGGTTGCCGTGCTGATGAAACGCGGCAGTGAAAACCCCTTCATCCAGACCCTGTGGAACAATCTGCCGCTCGAACAACGCATGCCAGTACAACCGCCCAATCTTGCAATCAATCCCGCAGACCTGTTGCCGGCTGAGCGCCCGTACTACACCTACATGGGTTCGCTGACCACACCACCCTGCACCGAAGGGGTTCTATGGCTGGTGATGAAGCAGCCGGTACAAGTTTCAGATGAGCAGATCCGGATCTTCAGCCGCCTGTACAGCCACAATGCCCGCCCCATCCAGCCGGTACGTGACCGACTGATCAAGGAAAGCCGCTAAGGCGCACGCCCGGGCCAGGATCGCGCACGCGCCTTCCCGGCCCGCCCCCCGGCTCGGGTATAATCCGCATTTGTCGTAACCAATATATTAGTTCATACTAATATTCAAATTGCGGAGATTTCCATGAATATCGAACAAGCCCGATTCAACATGATCGAGCAACAGATCCGCCCCTGGGAGGTGCTGGATCAACAGGTCCTCGACCTGCTCTTCGTCGTCAAACGCGAAGACTACACCCCGTCTGCCTACCGCAACCTGGCATTTGCCGACATGGAAATCCCGCTGGCTGATGGTCAGGTCATGCTGGCGCCGCGTGTCGAAGCCCGCCTGCTTCAGGAACTGGGCATCCGCAAGACCGACAAGGTGCTCGAAGTCGGCACCGGCAGCGGCTACATGGCCGCCCTGCTGGCCGCACGCAGCGAGCACGTCACCAGTATCGAAATCCGCCCCGAACTGGCGGAATCCGCACGCGCCAATCTGCAACAGGCCGGCATCGACAACGTGACGGTTGAAGTGGGCGACGGCACCAAGGGCTGCATCCAGCGCGCACCCTTCGATGTCATCATGATCTCGGGTGCCGTCCCGGCGATTCCCGAAGTGCTGCTCAAGCAACTGCGTGTTGGCGGCAGACTGGCTGCCGTTGTAGGCGAGGCCCCGGTCATGGAAGCCCAGTTGATCACCTGTGTCGGCGAAGGCGTTTTCAATACGGTCAACCTGTTCGAAACCGTGATTCCCGGACTCGACTGCGTTGCGGCAGCCAAGGCTTTCTCACTCTGATGAAGCAGATCCGGGCCGCACAACTTGCCGAATGGCTGCGCGATACTGATCGTCCGCAGCCATTGTTGCTGGATGTTCGCGAGCCCTGGGAGCTGGAGCAATGCCGGATTGATGGTTCAACGCACATCGCAATGCACACCGTCCCCTTGCGCTGCGAGGAACTTGATCCGGATCGCGACATCGTCGTGATTTGCCATCACGGGGGTCGCAGCATGCAGGTGGCGATGTTTCTGGAGCGCAAAGGCTGCGCTTCGGTGTTCAACCTGAATGGTGGCGTGGAAGCATGGGCCTGTGAAGTCGACCCCAGCATGCGCCGCTACTGAGAAAAGCATGAAAAAACTCGTCTGCCTGCTGGCCGTTCCCTTGTTTTCCCTGCCTGCATTTGGCGCAGACCTCCTGCAGGTCTATCGAGATGCGCAGGACAATGATCCCGGATTCTCCGCCGCCCGTTCCTTGCTGGATGCCGGCCGCGAGAAGACGGTGCAGGGTCGGGCCGGCTTGTTGCCCAGCCTTTCGCTGTCCGGCAATACGATGTGGAACGAGAGCGAAATCTCGTCGCACAACGGCCCGGTGTTGATGAAGCCCAGCTACAACACCAATGGCTACCAGCTCACCCTCTCCCAGCCGCTGTTTCGCTGGCAGAACTGGATTGGCTATGACCAGAGCAAGCTGCAGGGCGCCCAGGCGGAAGCCAACTATGTACAAGCACGCCAGGACCTGATTCTGCGCGTTGCTCAGGCGTACTTCGATGTGGTCTATGCCCAGCAAAATCTGTTGGCGGTACGCGCCAACAAGCAGGCCATCGCCCAGCAACTCGAATTGGCAAAAAAATCCTTTGAGGTCGGCACCGCAACGATCACCGACACGCACGAAGCGCAGGCCCAATTCGACCTCGCCACGGCCAAGGAAATCGCCGCCGAAAGCGACTTCGAAATTCGACAGCGCTCTCTGGCCGCCATTATCGGCAAGGAAGCCGGCCCGCTGGCGCCGCCGCGCAAGGAAACTCAACTGGTTGCACCGGAGCCTGCCGATATTGCCGAGTGGGTCAAGGCGGCGGAACAGGGCAGCCTCAGCGTTCAGTTGCAGCAACTGGGCGCCGATATTGCCGCGCGCGAAATCGACAAGCAGCGCGCCGGTCATTACCCCACCGTTGATCTGGTGGCCAACAAGGGTTACGCCAAATCCCTGAGCACCGTTGGTGGCTCGCCCAGCGCCCTCGACAGCGATTTCAGCAATCTTGGCTTGCAGCTGAACATTCCGCTGTATCAGGGCGGACTCACCTCATCGCGCCAGCGCGAAGCCAGCGCCAACTTCAACGCAGCCAAATCAAACCTTGAGGCTGCGCGTCGGAATGCCGCCCTGGCCGCCCGCCAGAACTACCTCGGCGTTGCCAACGGCCTGGCGCAGGTCAAGGCCCTGCGTGCAGCAACGGTTTCATCACAATCCGCGCTCGAATCCAACAAACTGGGTTATGAAGTGGGCGTACGCATCAATATTGATGTGCTGAATGCGGAAAATCAGGTGTATGCAACACGTCGCGATCTGGCGAAGGCTACCCTCGACACCCTGATGTCACAGTTGAAGCTGAAGGCTGCAGTGGGCACGCTCGGCGAGAGCGATATCGAACAGGTCAACGCCCTGCTCGACCCGTCTGCTGCCGAATAAAATCCAGCGTCCGCCGCGTTGCACCTTGGTGAGCGGCGGCAAAACAGCCCGCCGCCGAGCGCATTGCCGACAAATGCGTTTTTTCCGCTAACAGCCCGTTGACCGCAGCAGCGAGCGCATTGCTGTCAGCCACCCGCTTTGCAGCCCCGGCCTTGAGCGCATCTTCCGTCGCCTGCAGGAAATTGAAGGTATGCGGGCCCACCAACACCGGGCAGGCGCAGGCCGCTGCCTCGATCAGATTCTGCCCCCCCAGCGGCAGCAAGCTGCCCCCGATAAAGGCCAGGTCGGCCAGCGCGTAATAGGCCGCCATCTCGCCCATACTGTCGCCCAGCCAGACTTGGGTACCCGCTACCGGCAAACCGACACTGCGGCGAACAGATGGCAAGCCGGCCTTCTGCAACATGGCGGCAACTTCATCAAATCGCTGCGGGTGACGCGGCACCAGCACCAGCAGCGCCTCGGGCACATTGATTTGCCGCCAGGCATCGAGCAGCAAGGCTTCTTCACCTTCGCGCGTACTGGCGGCCAACCATACCGGGCGAGGGCCGATCGCCTCGCGCCAGCGTGCGCCCAAAGCCAATTTCTCCGGAGCCGGCAGCACATCGAATTTCAGGTTTCCGCACACGTCGACCGCAGCAGCGCCCAGTTCGCTGATTCGCTGAGCGTCACCTGCGGTTTGTGCAGCAACGCCCGCCAGCGCAGCGAAAGCGGGACGTGCCAAGGCGGAAAACCGCCGATAACCGCGCGCAGAGCGTTCGGACAGCCGGGCATTGGCCAGCACCACGGGCAATTTGCGGCGCTTGGCAGCGGCCAGCAGGTTGGGCCACAACTCGGTTTCCATCAAGACGCCGAAAGCCGGCGAGAAATGCCGGAAAAAACGGCTGACCGCGCCCGGATAGTCATACGGCAAATAGGCCTGAATCACCCGTTCACCGTAGACTTCGGCGCCGGTAGCCCGTCCGGTCGGGGTCATGCAAGTCAATAAAATGCGGTAGCCGGGCCAGTCGGCCAGCAAGCCTTCGATCAAGGGCTGGGCGGCCCGCGTTTCGCCGACGGAGACCGCATGGACCCAGATCAATCGCTCCGGCGCCGGCTGACGATACCAACCATAGCGCTCACCGAGATCTTGCAGGTAAGCCGACTGGCGTCGACCGCGCCAAAGCAGGCGCAGCCAGATCAGTGGCGTGATCGCGTACAACAGCAGTGCATAGGCCAGTCGTGCCATCAGGCAAGTACCCGCTGCAATTCATCCAGCACGGCGCTCACTGGCGGTATCTCGCCTCGCCCCCCCAGATTGCGCCAGAAACCGCGCCCGAGCACGCCAGTCAAGCCCGGATCGGTCGCGGTGTACAGCGCAATGGTGGGCACGCCAAGCGCGACGGCAAGATGGCTGAGTCCGGTATCCACCCCGACGGTGGCCCGACTGCCGGCAAGCAAGGAAGCCAGCGCCGGAATACTCATTGGCGGCGCAGCGAGCGCGCCGGGAATCTGCCCTGCCAATCGTGAAGCTCGCTCGCGTTCCTTTGCGCTGCCGGCAGGCAATACGGACAACAGGCCGGTGGCGGCCAGCTGTTTGCCGAGTTCAACCCAATGCGACTCGGGCCATAACTTGTCGTCACGGCTGGTTGCGGTCAACAGCACCACAAAGGGATTTTCCGGCAGCCATGTAAAGGCTGGCTTGGCGGCAGCAATACCGTAATCCGGCTCACCATCGGCAGCGTACGCCAACGCCGCAGCAACCAACAGGCGATTGCGCTGCACCGCGTGCAACTGGCGCGACACCGCAAAATGCCGGTCATAAAACCGCGCGGCGAGGGGTTCGCGGGTCGACGCCGCGTCGTAACCGCACTTCGGCCCGTTCGCCTGACGTGCGAAGAGCGCACTTTTGAGCAAGCCCTGAGTGTCGATCACCGCATCGTAACGCTCGCGCGCCATCTGCCGCCGGAACTGGCCGATCTCTTGCCAGGTGGCAGACTGGAAAAGCGCCTTGCGCCAGCGACGGATCGCAACCGGAATGATGCGCGCGACACCCGGATGCAGCGCCGGAATGGCGGCAAAGCTCTGCTCAACACACCAGTCGATCCGGGCTGACGGGTGATGACGAAGGATATCGCTCACCACCGGCAGGTTATGGATGACATCGCCGAGCGAGGAAGTTTTCACGAGCAGGATGCGCATCGGCGGATAAAATGACGGCTTTTGAAGCCGCCATTATAAATGCCCCCTTCGCGCCAGCCCGTGTCCGTTGCAATCATCACGCTCAATGCGGCATCGCAACTTGCCGCCTGCCTCGACAGCGTGCGCTTTGCCGACGAGTTGGTGATTATCGATTCGGGCAGCACCGACGGCACGCAGGCTCTAGCCGAAGCACGCGGCGCACGCGTCATTCAGCAGCCCTGGCTCGGCTTCGGGCCGCAAAAACAATTTGCCGTCGATGCCGCCAGCCACGACTGGGTGCTTTGCCTGGATGCCGACGAGCGGGTGAGCCCCGAATTGCGGGCCAGTATCGAAAATGCCCTCAGCGCGCCGTCGACCGCAGCATTTCGTTTTCCGCGCTGCAATCGCTTTCTCGGTCGTTACCTGAAATACGGCGAAGGCTATCCGGACTGGTCACTGCGCCTTTTTGATCGACGCCACGCCCGCTGGTCTGATGACGCGGTTCATGAAAAGGTGATTGCCGACGGCGCCATCGGTCAACTCTCCGGCGACCTGTTGCACGATTCGGCCGAATCACTGGCCAACTACCTGACCAAGCAGAACCGTTACACCACGCTGGCAGCCGAAATGGCCGTCGCTGCGGGCAAGCGCAGCAGCCTCGGGCGCCTTGCACTCAGCCCGCTGGTGCGCTTCATCAAATTCTATTTCATCCGCCAGGGCTTCCGCGACGGCCTGCCCGGCCTGATTCACATTGCCATCGGCTGTTTCAACAGCTTCCTCAAATATGCCAAGATGGTCGAGCTGCAAAACAGCCGATCCACACTCCGGTAAAATCCCCACTTTGCTTTCGGCCTGATTCCATGAAAATTCTCGTCACCGGCGCCGCCGGCTTCATCGGCATGTACACCGCGCAACGCCTGCTCGAACGCGGCGACGAAGTGGTCGGCATCGACAATCTCAACGACTATTACGCGGTTTCGCTGAAAACCGACCGGCTAAATACGCTCACGGGCCAGCAGGGCTTCCGCTTCATCGAACTCGATCTCGCCGACCGCAGCGGCATGGACCAGCTATTTGCCGATGAAAAATTCGACAAGGTCGTCAATCTTGCTGCGCAGGCTGGTGTGCGCTACTCACTGCAAAACCCGCGAGCCTACGCCGACAGCAACCTGCTCGGTTTCGTGAATATTCTCGAAGGCTGCCGTCACAATGGCGTGCGCCACCTGGTCTATGCCTCCAGTTCCAGCGTCTATGGCGGCAACCGGAAAATGCCTTTTTCCGAGCACGACAGCGTCGATCATCCGGTCAGCCTGTACGCAGCCACCAAGAAGGCCAACGAACTGATGGCCCACAGCTACAGCCATCTCTACAACCTGCCGACCACCGGCCTGCGCTTCTTTACCGTGTATGGCCCCTGGGGCCGGCCCGACATGGCGCCCTTCCTGTTTGCCGATGCCATCCTCCACGACCGGCCGATCAAGGTTTTCAACCACGGCAACATGCAGCGGGATTTCACCTACATCGACGACATCGTTGAGGGCGTAATCCGGGCGCTGGACCGCGATGCAACGGTCGACACTGCCTATGACCCGATTTCCGCCGATCCCGCCAGCAGCAACGTGCCTTACCGCGTGTTCAACATCGGCAACAGCGATCCGGTGCCCTTGATGGACTTCATCGGCGCCCTCGAAGGGGCCATCGGCAAGACCGCCGAAAAGATTTACCTGCCCATGCAGGATGGCGATGTACCGGCCACCTATGCCGATACCTCGCTGCTTGATCAATGGGTCGGCTTTGCGCCGGCCACTCCCATCCAGGCAGGCGTTGATCGCTTCGTCGCCTGGTATCGCGATTACTACCAGCTTTAAGGATCTCACCATGTGCGGCATCGTCGCGGCAGCAGCCGGCAACAACATCGTTCCCGTCCTGATCGAAGGACTGAAGAAACTGGAATACCGGGGCTATGACTCCGCCGGCCTGGCCGTGATTGGCCAATCGGCCATCGAGCGGGTGCGCTCGGTCGGGCGGGTCGCCGAACTCGAAGCCGGTTCGGCGCAGACTTCGTCCCATACCGGCATCGCCCACACCCGCTGGGCCACGCACGGGGTTCCCAGTGAACGCAATGCCCATCCGCACGTCTCGGGCAGCATTGCGGTGGTCCACAACGGGATCATCGAAAATTACGAGAGCCTGCGCAGCGAACTGACGGCACAGGGCTATGTATTTACCTCGGATACCGACACCGAAAGCATCGCCCACCTGGTCGAGTCCCTGCTCAAGACCGAACCCGACCTGATGACCGCCGTTCGCCTGGCCTGCCAGCGCTTGATCGGGGCTTACGCCATCGCCGTCATCGATGAGCGCCAACCCGGCAAGGTGGTGGTGTCACGCGAAGGTTCGCCCTTGCTGCTCGGCGTGTCCGATCAAGGCAATTACGCGGCGTCGGATGCCTCGGCCCTGCTGCAGGTCACGCGCAACATGGTGTATCTGGAAAATGGCGATATCGCCGAGTTGACCGTTGATGGCGTGCGCATCATGCGTCTGGATGGCAGCCCGGTCGAACGCCCGGTCAATGTCTCGCAACTCTCCGCCGCAGCAGTCGAACTGGGCAATTACCGCCACTTCATGCAGAAGGAAATCTTCGAGCAACCGGAAGCCCTGGCCAACACGCTGGAAATCATTGGCGGCAGCAAGAGCATCCAACCGGGCATTTTCGGCGCTGAAGCCGTCAACTTGCTTGCCGATATTGACCACATCCTGATTCTGGCCTGCGGCACCAGCAGCCACTCCGGCTTTACCGCCCGCTACTGGCTGGAAGCCATTGCCGGCATTCCCTGCACCGTGGAAATTGCCAGCGAATACCGTTATCGCACCTCGGTCCCCAATCCGCGCCAGCTTATCGTCGCCATTTCCCAATCCGGCGAAACCGCCGACACGCTGGCGGCGCTACGCCACGCCAAGGCGCTGGGCCAGGCAAAAACCCTGGCGATCTGCAATGTGCCGGAATCGGCCATCGTGCGCGAATGCGCCCTGCGTTTCATCACCCGCGCCGGCCCGGAAATTGGCGTTGCCTCCACCAAGGCCTTCACCACCCAGCTGGCGGCGCTGTTCGTACTGACACTGGTAGTCGCCAAAGTTCGCAACCGCCTGAGTGCCGAACAGGAAAGCACCTACATCGACCAGATGCGCCACCTGCCGGTTGCCGTGCACAAGGTGCTGGAACTGGAACCGGAAATCGAGTCCTGGGCCAAGCGTTTTGCCGACAAGCAGCACGCCCTCTTCCTCGGCCGCGGCCGCCACTACCCGATCGCCATGGAAGGCGCGCTCAAGCTCAAGGAAATTTCCTACATCCACGCCGAAGCCTACCCGGCGGGCGAACTCAAACATGGCCCGCTGGCACTGGTCGATGCCGACATGCCGGTGATTTCGGTTGCTCCCAACGACGAACTGATCGACAAGCTGAAATCCAACCTCAAGGAAGTTCAGGCGCGCGGCGGCGAACTTTACGTGTTCGCGGACGGCGATTCAGAAATCCCGGAAACCGATGGCGTGCATATCCTGCGCCTGCCGGAACACTACGGTCAGTTGTCGCCCATCCTGCACGTGATTCCCTTGCAACTCCTGTCCTATCACGCTGCACTGGTGAAAGGGACCGATGTGGACAAACCGCGCAATCTGGCGAAATCCGTGACCGTGGAATGAGGTTTTTCATCATTTCCCGCGGTCGACCGTAACTCATGGCCACTTTTGCCATTGGCGACATCCAGGGCTGCTACGACTCCTTGCGCCGCCTGCTGGACTTTTGCGCTTTTGATGCGCAAAACGATCGCCTCTGGCTGGTCGGTGACTTGGTCAATCGCGGCCCCAAATCGCTGGAAACGCTGCGCTTCCTGAAATCGCTCGGCAATTCGGCATTGACCGTACTTGGCAATCACGACCTCTACCTGCTGATGGTTGCCGAAGGCGGCGCCAAATTTCGTGGCAAGGACGATACGCTGCAGGCCATTTTCGATGCACCCGATTGTGCCGAGCTGCTCGACTGGCTGCGCCACCAAGCGCTTTGCCATACCGAGGGCGATTACTGCATGGTCCACGCCGGCCTGCTGCCGCAATGGACGATAGAGCAGGCGCGAGCGCTGGCACGCGAAGTCGAAGCCGCCTTGCAAGGGCCGCAATACCGCGAATTCGTGACGAATCTCTGGGGCAGCGAGCCTGCCGGCTGGTCCGATGAACTGACGGGCTGGCAGCGTCTGCGCGTGATCGTCAACGCCATGACGCGGATGCGTTTCTGCACCCCGGAGGGCATCATGGAATTCAAGACCAAGGGCGAACTGGTCAAGGCGCCCGCAGGCCATCTGCCTTGGTTTGAGGTGCCGGGCCGGAAAAGTGCAGACAAGGTGGTGGTCGCCGGCCACTGGTCGGCACTCGGACTGAAGATCACGCCCCATCTGCTGGCGCTTGATTCAGGCTGCCTGTGGGGCGGAAAACTCAGCGCCCTGCGTCTGGAAGATCGCCAGCTGTTCCAGGTAGATTGTTCGCCCGGGGAAGCCCAGCCCCTTCAGCGATAGCTTCGCGCGCCAGCGCGGCAACCTGCTTGCGATCCTCGCCGTTCATACCCAGCAAAGGCTTGCTCACCAATCGGGCAACAATCCGCTTGCGGCGCAAAATAGCCGCAGTGCATTCGCCCAGCGAGATATCGCCGTCGTAACGCGGTGCCATGCAGCGCTCCCCATTTTCCTGCCAGTAGGACAAGGCCACCGGCAGCACCGGCCGACCTGCAGCAAGCGCCGGCTGGATCAGTGCGGCGTGGAAATGCAACAGGCTCAGACCGTCGGTCGTTGTCCCCTCGGGGAATACCGCCACATGCTTGCCTTTGCCCAACAACTCCGCAACCTGGGCATTGATCAGGCGCGCATGACCGCGACTGCCCCGGCGCAGGAAAACCGTATCATTCCGCGCCGCCAGCCAGCCAATCAATGGCCAGTGCCGCACCTCTTCCTTGGACACGAATGCCGCCGGCAGCGCGGCATTGATCACGAAGATATCGATCCAGGAAACATGGTTGGCCACCAGCAGCGCACCGGGTACGGCATGCGCCAGATCGGCCTCGACCTGAATCCCCAAGGCATCGAGCAATGCCGCCGACCAACTTTGCCGGAGCAGCAGTCGACGCCGGTCTCCACACAGGGGATAACAGGTCAGCGCGACCGCAAGTGCGCTCAGGACCAGCAGAGTCAGCCTGAAAATCCGGAAGCCGCGAATGAAGAGATTGGTCTGACTCAGTTTTCTTGTCCCATGTAATGCTTGGCATAGCGGCTGGAAACCTTGGCCATCGGCATCAGGATGGGCAGGTCTGCCGTGTTGAAATCGGGGTCCCACGCCGGCTCTCCGCAAATCCAGGCACCGGCACGCAGGTAACCCTTGATCAACGGCGGCACCTCGGCAGGTCGATCATGTTGCAAGGCGGCCAAGGGCAAGGGACAGCGCGGAAAGACCCGGTACTCCTGCGGACCGAGGTGATCGGCAGCGAGGCGATGATACAGACTCGCCGCAGCATGTCCACCATCGGCCATGCTGATCGACGCACATCCCATCAGGTAATCATGACCGCGTTCGGCCATGTATTGCGCCAGTCCGGACCACAGCAGGGTGATTGTGCCGCCGGTCCGGTAGTCCGGATGAACGCAGGAACGGCCGATTTCCACCAAGCGGCTACGCAAATGCTGCAGACGGGTCAGATCGAACTCGTTTTCGGAGTAATAGCCGATCTGGCGCGCATTGTCTGGCGACAGAATGCGATAGGTACCGACGATTTCACCGGAATCACTGTCACGCACGACCAGATGTTCGCAATAAGGGTCGTAGATATCATGATCGACACCCGGCGTGCGGCTGGGCAGATTGGCCCCCATTTCGCCGGCAAAAACACGGTAGCGCAAGCGCTGAGCTTCGAGAATATCGCTCTGCGTATGAGCGAAGCCGACAGCGAGGCGCTTCTTTTCCGGGCGGCTACGCCCGGCCTTGGTCTGGATGTTTTCCATCTGTGTTCTCCTTTTTGTTTACGGAGAACAGGATGAAATGGCGCTGTTACACGCCTATTGCCCTTCTTTTACAGGGAGGTTTCAGCCCGCTTTACCAAGGTTTGCAACCGAACGCACGCTCGTAACGCGCAGCGATTTCTTCCCGCGATGGCTGGTGGTTCTGGCCACCACGCTGAGCAATCTTGATCGCCCCCATCACGGAAGCGAGGCGTCCCGTGGTCAGCCAGTCGAAGCCTTGGGCAATCCCGTAGAGCAAGCCGCCCCGGTAAGCATCGCCGCATCCGGTCGGATCAACGATGGCATCCGGTTGGACACAGGGAATTTCGAGTTTCTGGCCGTCGACGTAAATTTCCGAGCCTGCGCCACCCCGGGTGACGATCAAGGCCTTGACCTCGGCTGCCAGCTGTTCAAGGCTGCGCCCCGTCCGGTCGCAGGCCAACTTGGCTTCGTAATCGTTAAAACAGGCGTAGTCGGCAAGCCTCAAAAAATCCATCAGATCGTCGCCGCTGAACATCGGCAGCCCCTGACCCGGATCGAAAACGAAGGGCACGCCCGCGGCGGCAAAATCGCGGGCATGCTGCAACATGCCATCACGGCCATCCGGTGCCACGATACCCAGCGAGGCATTCGCACGGTCAACCTTGTTCAGATGCGAAAAACTCATTGCACCAGGGTGGAATGCGGTGATCTGGTTGTCGTCGAGATCAGTGGTAATAAACGCCTGCGCCGTGAAACTGCCCGGCACTGAGCGAACTTGCGCGCGGCTCAGCCCCAGCTTGTCTAGGCGATCCAGGTAGGGCTGTGCATCATCGCCCACGGTGGCCATGATCGTTGCATCGCCACCCAGCAGCATCAGGTTGTAGGCGATATTGCCGGCACAGCCGCCAAATTCGCGCCGCATTTCGGGTACCAGAAAGGCCACATTCAGAATGTGAATCTGCTCAGGCAGGATGTGGTTCTTGAAACGGTCCGGAAAGACCATGATGTTGTCGAAAGCAAGCGAACCGCAGATCAGAGTCGTCATGAAGGGCAATCAGGGATAAAAGATGTACAGGCGGTAGCCGGCGGCGCCAATTTCCCGGGCCTCGATCCAGAGCTGGACGGCCGTTTCACCGTAGCTGGAGAAGGCTTCGGACAACAACTCCGGCTCAAGATATTCAGCAGGTGGAATCACCCGGCGGGCCACGACGACGTCGTTGACGTCGGTCAGGGTCAGTTCCAGCGACGGCCAAGCCTGACGGTAGCCGGCAAGATTTTTCAGCGCAGCATTCAGGATGAACATGTCACGCTCCGAATCCACCTTGAGCCCGGAGCTTTCAATCGATACCAGAGCTGAATCGGTCGGCAGAGGCACGGCGATGCCGAGCAGCGCGTAATACTTTTCGACCTGCGGCAAACGTTTCACCAGATCGGTACGGAACTGGTACAGCCCCTGAGCGCCAAGGACGAGGAAAAGCAATGCAATCGAGAGTACGAAAGGCCAAAGCGGCCGCGTGCTTTCGTGTGCATCGAAGCCGCGCACGCTCTCAGTGGCCAGCGCACCGGCTGCCCAACGGTTGTAAGCCGGGGTTTCATCAAGGCTGCGTGCAGCCAGCAGGCCCTGGTCTCGTGCCACCTTGGCCGGCTCATCTGACTTGGCTGCCGCCGGCTCGCGCATCGGCGAGTCGTCCATGATCATCACCGTGGCATCAACCACCTCGGGGATGGGCAATGCATCTTCCGAGTCATCGGCAGCAGACTGCTGGATACGGATTGAAGGGGCGGCCGGTGCATCACGGAGCGTATCGACTTCAACAACACCCAGCGTCGGTTCCTTGCGAGAAGTCACGCCGGCTTCGTGCTCCGCCATTGCATTTTCACCCATCAGGTGATCGAATGCATTGAACAAGTGCTTGCATTGGCCGCAACGAACCATGCCGGCTTTGAGGCGAAGCTGATCCGAGGTGACACGAAAAACAGTGTCACACGCCGGACAGCGGGTACGCGTCAGGACCTTGTCCCGGACAGACATACCCAGTCCTCACGGACATCGGCCACCCGGAGTGCAACCCAGGGCGCGTAGATTGCAATGATCTCGTCGGCTTGTTCACGCAAGATGCCGGAGAGCGCCAAACGCCCTCCCGAACGGACATGCGCACAAATAGCCGGTGCAAGAACGCGGAGCGGATTCGAAAGGATGTTGGCCACCACGAGGTCATACTCACCCGCCAATGCCTCGGCTGAATCCGCAAACCGGGCGCTGACCGCGTTGCGTTCGGCATTGGCCTTGGCAGCCTCGACGGCAAGAGGATCGATATCGACCCCGGATACCTCGCCTGCACCCAGACGCGCTGCAGCAATCGCAAGAATGCCGCTACCACAACCGTAATCGAGCAGGCTTGCCCCCGGCATCACATTGCCTTCCAGCCATTCCAGGCAAAGGCGGGTGGTCGGATGTGAGCCAGTACCAAAGGCCATGCCCGGATCGAGCACCAGATTGATCGCGGCAGGATCCGGTGACTCATGCCACGAGGGCACGATCCACAGGCGCTCGGAAACACGAATCGGATCAAACTGAGATTGGGTCAACTGCACCCAGTTTTGCTCCTCCAGCGCTTCGACTGAAAAGGCCGGCACAGCGGCCAATCCAGCAGCGGTTGAAGCCTCCGCGAGCATCGCTGCCACATCTGCATCCGGTTCAAACAGCGCCAGCACGCGGGAATGAGCCCACCCCGGCGTGTTGACCGAACCCGGCTCGCCGAACTGCGGCTGCTCATCCGGCGTACCTGCATCGGCATCCTCGATGCTCGCCGACAAGGCGCCGATTTCCATCAGCGCATCGCACAGCGGCTCTGCCGTTGCTGCATCGGTGAAGAAGCTGACGTTTTGCCAAGCCATGGTCAGGACTTGACCTCGCTCTTCTCGGCCAGCTTGTGCTCCAGATAGTGAATGCTGGTGCCACCTTCGTTGAAGCGGGCATCAAGCATCAATTCCTGATGCAGGGCAATATTGGTCTTGATCCCCTGAATGCTCATTTCCGACAGCGCGATCCGCATGCGACGAATGGCCTGATCACGGGTATCGCCATAAGCAATCACCTTGGCCACCATGGAATCGTAATGCGAAGGCACGCGATAACCCTGGTAGATGTGCGAATCGACGCGGATACCCGGGCCGCCCGGCGGATGATAAAACTCGATCTTGCCGGGAGAAGGCACAAACGTGAAGGGATCTTCGGCGTTAATGCGGCATTCGATCGCATGGCCGCGCATCGCGACGTCCTTTTGCCGATAGCGCAGCTTTTCGCCAAAGGCAACACGAATCTGCTCCTGAACGATGTCGACCCCGGTAATCATTTCAGTCACCGGATGCTCAACCTGCACCCGCGTGTTCATTTCGATGAAGTAAAACTCACCATCTTCGAAGAGGAACTCGAAAGTCCCTGCGCCACGATAGCCAATCTTGCGGCAAGCCTCGGCGCAGCGCTCACCAATGCGGGCAATCAGACGGGCCGGAATGTGCGGCGCAGGCGCCTCTTCAATTACCTTCTGGTGCCGACGCTGCATTGAACAGTCGCGCTCACCCAGATAGATGGCGTTCTTGTGCTGGTCAGCCAGCACCTGAATTTCGACGTGCCGCGGGTTTTCCAGGAATTTTTCCATGTAGACCGCAGGATTGCCGAAAAACTGCCCGGCTTCCTGACGCGTCATGGCCACCGCATTCACCAGGGCTGCCTCGGTATGCACCACGCGCATGCCCCGGCCACCACCGCCACCAGCGGCCTTGATGATTACCGGATAGCCGATGCTGCGGGCAATTTTGACGATTTCCTTGGGATCCTCGGGCAAGGCCCCTTCGGAACCGGGAACGCAAGGGACGCCGGCAGCCTTCATGGCATCCTTGGCCGAGACCTTGTCGCCCATCAGGCGAATGGTTTCGGCTCGCGGACCGATGAAGACAAAACCGGAAGTTTCGACGCGCTCGGCGAAATCGGCATTCTCGGAAAGGAAACCGTAGCCCGGGTGGATCGCCTCGGCATCGGTGACTTCAGCAGCCGAAATGATCGCCGGGACGTTGAGGTAGCTTTGCGCCGACGCCGCCGGACCAATGCACACCGATTCGTCGGCCAGCTTGACGTACTTTGCATCGCGGTCGGCCTCGGAATGCACGACGACCGTCTTGATACCCAGTTCGCGACAGGCGCGCTGGATGCGGAGGGCGATTTCCCCCCGATTCGCAATCAGGATTTTCTCGAACATGATCGCGGCCTCAGCCGATCACAAACAGCGGTTCGCCGAATTCCACGGGTTCGCCATTGTCGAGCAGGATGGCCTTGACCGTGCCGTCAGCATCCGATTCGATCTCATTGAGCAGCTTCATGGCTTCGATGATGCACAGCGTATCGCCCTTCTTGACCACACTGCCAATCTGAACGAAGGCAGCGGCACCAGGAGACGGAGAACGGTAGAACGAGCCCACCATCGGTGACTTGACGACGTGGCCTTCGGGCAAATCATCCTCGTCATCGAGGTTGACCGCAGAAGCGGCCGGAGCGGGCGCCATCGGCGCCTGGGCCATTTGAGGCATGGCATAGTGCTGCATCGGGGCAACACCACCAGCAAAATGCTTGGCGATCCGTACCTTTTCTTCACCTTCGGTGACTTCGAGTTCGGAAATGCCGGATTCCTGAACCAGATCGATCAGTTTCTTGAGCTTGCGCAGATCCATGGGTAACTCCTAAATTTTGGGCGCCGACACGGCGCGGGAAGCGGATGAACCGCTTATTGATCCAGATTGATTTTGTTGAGCAGATATTCGAGCGCCAGCCGGTAGCCCTCGTGTCCGAGACCACAGATGACGCCGATCGCCAGATCGGAGAAATATGAGTGATGCCGGAATGGCTCGCGGGCATGTACGTTCGACAGATGCACCTCGACAAAAGGAATGGCCACAGCGCTCAGCGCATCGCGAAGGGCGACGCTGGTATGCGTGTAAGCCGCAGGATTGATGATGATCGCCCGAACCCCTTGTTCGCGTGCCGCGTGGATACGCTCAATCAACGCACCTTCGTGGTTACTCTGGAAAGCCTCGAGTTCCACACCGGCACGCTCAGCCAGTTGGGCCAAGGCCAGATTGATGTCAGCCAGCGTGGTGCGGCCGTAATGTTCGGGTTCGCGCGTACCGAGCAAGTTGAGATTAGGCCCGTGCATTACCAGAACACGGGGCTTTTCGACCGGCCCGGAAGCAGTTTTTCGCTTCGTCATAGCTGCAAGTTTGCCGCAAATCGCTGCAACTTGTCCAGTCTATTCCTCCAGCAGCGCCGCCAAGGCAGGAGCACGGATTCTTGCCCGGGGCCGGCCATCGCGGTGCTTCATCGCAACGCGCTCCATCCCCTGCGCCATTACAATCAGATTCGCATCCGCCACATCGGTTGCAATACGCAGTACAGCTTCGACCTTGTCACTGCGTGAGTCGCCATGCACAACATCTATCCCGCGGTTGAGCAGGAAAATTTCCACTTCCTTGGCGCTATCTGCAAACAACAGGATATCAATGTGCGAATGCTCTCCGGCCGTGCCATCCAGCACCGATCCGGTCAGGTAGGGATTGAAGATTTCAAGTATCTGCAGCAATTCAAGCGCCGAGCGGCGCAACGCCGCAATCAACTCGGCATGCCCTTCGCCCTGATACAGACTGCGATAGGCACGCAACTCAGCCTCAACCTCGGCGTTATCCGGCAAGGCCGTATGTTCGGGCAAACCCAGCTGCCGCGCAGCTTTGCGCTTGGCGTGATAATAGTCATCGACCCCGTCCTCGGCCATCAGGCGGGCCGCCGCTGCGGCAATGGCAGTACGCAGGCCGTGGTCTGTACGCAGGCGTTCGTGGCGGGGCATGATTCGTCGCTCAGGGTAAAATCCGTTTCATTCTAACCACAGTACGTGACATGCACATTCACATTCTCGGCATCTGCGGCACCTTCATGGGTGGTATCGCACAACTCGCAGTGGCCGCCGGCCACAAGGTCACCGGCTGTGACGCCAACGTTTACCCGCCGATGAGCGATCAGTTACGCGGCGCCGGCATTGAGCTGATCGAAGGCTTTGATACCGCGCAACTGGCCCAGAAACCGGACATCTTCGTTGTGGGGAATGCCATTTCTCGTGGCAACCCCTTGCTCGAAGCCATTCTGGACCAGGGCCTGCCCTATGTTTCCGGCCCGCAATGGCTGGCAGAAAACGTGTTGCAGGGGCGCTGGGTGCTCGGCGTCGCCGGCACCCACGGCAAAACCACAACCAGTTCGATGCTGGCCTGGATTCTTGAAGATGCGCACATGGCGCCGGGCTTCCTGATTGGTGGCGTACCGCTCAATTTCGGCGTCTCGGCACGACTGGGCGAAACCCCCTTTTTCGTTATTGAAGCCGATGAATACGACACGGCTTTTTGCGACAAGCGCTCGAAATTCATCCACTACCGACCGCGGACTGTGATCCTGAACAATCTTGAGTTCGATCACGCCGACATCTTCAGCGATCTGGCCGCCATCGAAACCCAGTTTCACCACCTTGTCCGCACCCTTCCAAGCACCGGCCTGGTCGTAACGAATGCCGGCGAAGCCAGCCTTGAGCGCGTGCTGACACGAGGCTGCTGGACCCCGGTCAGCCGCTTTGCCGACCCGGCTGGCTACCACGCATGCGGCGATGATGCCGATGGCAGCCTGATTCTGAACGGCCCGGAAGGTGAAATCGGCCGCACCCATTGGGCGCTTTCCGGGCGCCATAATCGGGACAATGCTTGTGCTGCGCTGATTGCCGCCCGCCACGTGGGCGTCCCTTTCGACAAGGGCCTTGAAGCACTGAGTCGCTTCGTCAATGTCAAACGGCGCATGGAAGTTCGCGGCACAGTCCGCGACATCACGGTCTACGACGATTTTGCCCATCATCCAACTGCGATAGAAACCACCGTCGCCGGCCTGCGTCGCAAGGTGGGTGCAGCACGGATTATTGCCGTACTGGAACCGCGCTCGAACACCATGAAGCTGGGCACGATGAAATCCCAACTGCCGGATAGCCTGCACGAAGTCGACCTCGCCTTTTGTTACGCCGGCAACCTCGGCTGGGATGCCCGCGAAGCACTTGCCCCCATGGGAGAGCGCGCCCGCGTGGAAGACGATCTCGACACCCTGATCAATGCGATTGTGGCCACCGCCCGCCCCGGCGACCAAATTCTGGTCATGAGCAACGGCGGCTTTGGCGGCATTCACGGCAAGCTTCTCGAAAGGCTGGCTGCATGAAGAGGCGTGCTTTTCTTGCCTTGTTTGCCGCGCTTTCCCTGACCGCCTGCAGCCAACCGCCGGCGGTTTTCAAGAACCAGGATCTGACGTCCGAAAAGATATTTCCCTCGGCAAATCTGGTCGGTGCAGACGGTCGACCGCAGGATTTGACCTATTTTCGAAGCAAGGTGCTGATCGTCTTTTTCGGCTACACCAGCTGTCCCGACATTTGCCCATCTGCGATGCGCAAATTCGCCTCAGTGCTGGGCAATATGCGCTCAGCCGATGCCGACCAGATACAAGTTGTGTTTATCTCCGTCGATCCAGCGCGCGACACTTCGGAAAAAGCCGACACCTACGTCAAATGGTTCAACCCCCGCTTTATCGGATTAACCGGTAGCGAGCAGCAAATTGCAGACGTTGCCAGTCAATTCAAGGCTTATTACAGCAAACAGCCCGTCGCAGGCGGCATGGGCTACGTAATGGACCACAGTGCCAGCGCCTATGTTCTGGATAAAAAAGCTCAGCTTCGCCTGTCAATTCCGGAAGCCGCCGACGTCGGGTCGATCAAGGACGATCTGAGCCAACTGTTGCAAGAACCATAAAAAAAGGCCCCGCAAAATGCGAGGCCTTCTCTGAACCGGGAAATCTCCGGAAATCAGCGTTCCATCGACTCCACAACCGCCAGCGCCGTCATGTTCACCAGCCGGCGCACGGTGGCGGTCGATGTCAGCACATGCACCGGGCGAGCGACACCCAGCAGGATGGGGCCAATCGTCACCCCTTCACCCGCCGTCATTTTCAACAGGTTGTAGGAGATATTTGCGGCGTCGATATTCGGCATCACCAGCAGATTGGCTTCGCCCTTGAGCGGAGAGTCCGGATTGGCTTCCCGACGCACATCTTCGTTCAACGCGGAATCGCCATGCATTTCACCATCGACTTCCAGTTCCCCACCCGACATAGCCGACACCAGCCCGGCAGCAACGCTCATCTTGCGCGCTGACTCGGAATTGCCAGAGCCAAAATTGGAGTGTGAGAGCAATGCGGCCTTCGGATGGCTGCCAAAACGCTTGACCTGTTCGGCGGCCATCAACGTCATCTCCGCAATTTCCTCCGCATTCGGATTTTCGTTAACGTGCGTATCGCAAATAAACAGTGAGCGCCCCGGCAGCATCAGGTAATTCATCGCCGCCAGCGTATGCACGCCCTGGCGCTTGCCGATGATCTGGCTGATCACACCCAGATGGTGGCTGTACTGGCCGGTCATGCCGCAAATCAAACCGTCGGCGTAGCCGAGCTTGAGCAGCATGGCGCCGATCACCGTCGGCTTGCGACGCAGGGTTTCCTTGGCAATCGCAGGAGTCACGCCACGGCGCACCATCAGCTTGTGATAAGCCTGCCAGCATTCGCGGTAACGTTCGTCGGATTCCGGATTGACCACATCGAAATCAACACCGGGCTTGATGCGCAGCTTGGCTTTTTCGAGACGGTGAGCAATCACTTCCGGACGACCGATCAGGATCGGACGGGCGAATTTTTCTTCGATCACAACCTGAACAGCACGCAAAACACGCTCATCTTCGCCTTCCGCGAAAATGATGCGCTTGCCTTGGGCCTGACGCGCAGCCTGGAAGATGGCACGCATGCCAACGCCGGTGTGGTAAACAAACTCTGACAACTTGGCGCGGTAGGCATCCCAATCGGTAATTGGACGGGTGGCCACGCCGGAATCCATGGCTGCCTGCGCGACTGCAGGTGCGATCTTGACGATCAGACGCGGATCGAAAGGCTTGGGAATGAGGTATTCCGGGCCAAAGGAGAGATCGTGGCCGGGGTATGCCATGGCCACTTCATCGGTCACTTCGGCTTCTGCAAGTTCGGCAATGGCGCGCACCGAGGCCATTTTCATTTCTTCGGTAATACGCGTGGCCCCGACATCGAGTGCACCACGGAAAATGAAGGGGAAGCACAGCACGTTATTGACCTGGTTCACGTAGTCGGAACGGCCGGTGGCGATAATCGCATCCGGACGCACGGCCTTGACCAGTTCCGGCATGATCTCCGGCGTCGGATTGGCCAGCGCGAAAACCATCGGCTTGTCGGCCATCGTCACGACCATTTCCTGCTTGACGACACCGGCAGCGGAAAGACCGAGGAAAATGTCGGCACCGACCAGTGCTTCACCAAGCGTGCGCTTGTCGGTGTTCTGGGCGTAGCGCGCCTTGGTTTCATCCATGCCGCCTGGGCGACCAACGTAAATGACGCCCTTGGAATCGCAAATGGTAATGTTCTCGCGCTTGACGCCAAGGTCGCACCACAGATTTACGCAAGAAATGGCGGCGGCACCGGCACCCGAGACCACTACCTTGATCTCGCCGATTTTCTTGTCGACCACCTTCAAACCATTCAGCATTGCGGCGGCAGAAATAATGGCCGTGCCGTGCTGGTCATCGTGGAAGACCGGAATGTTCATCCGCTCCTTCAGCTTCTGCTCAATGTAGAAGCATTCCGGCGCCTTGATATCTTCGAGGTTGATCCCGCCGAGCGTCGGCTCCAGCGCTGCGATCATGTCGATCAGCTTGTCCGGATCATTCTCGGCCAGCTCGATATCGAACACGTCGATCCCGGCAAATTTCTTGAACAGGCAGCCCTTGCCTTCCATGACCGGCTTGGAGGCCAGTGGGCCGATATTGCCAAGACCCAGCACCGCCGTACCGTTGGTCACCACCCCCACCAGATTGGCGCGCGAGGTGTATTCGGCAGCGGAGGCCGGATCCTCTACGATGGCATCGCAGGCAGCAGCAACGCCCGGAGAGTAAGCCAGCGCGAGATCGCGTTGATTGGTCAGGCCCTTGGTCGGGCGGACGGAAATCTTGCCCGGCGTGGGCCAACGATGATATTCGAGAGCGGCTTCGCGCAGATCCTTTTCCACGGATTCTCCTGGGGATTTTGGTAGTAGGGAAAACCCGTTAGATTACTCCAATCGTTGTACAGCTGGAAGCGTAATTCATAATTACCGATCAGAATCTGTAGCCCAAGCGCATATTAGCCGTTGTCGCGGACTTCGACGGCCGTGAGTTCGGGCGATTCGTGCGCGAAGGCAGCCGTCATCGCAAGCATCAAATACGAACTAATTATGTTTTGTCTTAACTTCATGGCTTAAAAAAGCCGGTCACCCGGCCCCCATCGCCAAGTGACTACAGCCGAGCCGGCCGGCGTGTCAGCCGGACCGCCAGCAAAAAACTCAGCGCAATCACCAGCACCAGCGCAGCGCCAAATAAAAGTTCCTTGCCCTCGCTCCAGGCATCGATTGCCGGAGACAAGAGCTTGGCCGCGCCGAATGCCGCCACCAGCAAGCTGATGCCGGACACCACCAGCCCCATCACCCGCGAGGCGACGAAAGCCACTTGGTCGGCACGCGCGATCAACCGGGCGATCCACAAACCATTGATGCCATCGGTCAGCAACATCCCGAGCATGAACAGTCCGGCCAGCAGCAAGGCGTGCTGCCAACCGCCAAATTGCGTGGCAGTGAGCGCAAAAAAGGCCGCCTGCGACAAAGTATCGAAAGACAGCGCAAACAAGGCACCCACCAACGCGATCAGTGCTGGGTGCGAAGCACGACCCAGACGGCCCAACAAACGCCCCTTCAAACCCAAGGGCTGAACCACTTGATCTGGAGCAGCAGCCAGCACCGCATTCAGATTGAGCACTCCCAAGGCGACCAGAAAGCTGATGGAAATCACCGCACCGGTGAGCCCGAACCATTCGGGCACAGCCCACTGGCCAGCCAGCGCCGACACCCCCAGCGCAATCGCCATGACCACCGCACCGTGCCCCAAGGAAAAAAACGTCCCGCAGTAACGCGCCACGCCGGGCCGATAAAGGGCGTTATAACGGGTCAGGCCATCAATGGTGGCTAGGTGGTCGGCATCGAAACCGTGCTTCATGCCAAGCACGAAGGTCAGCATCAACAGGGATAGCCAGTCGGAGGGGAGGGTTTCCATCGCGGCGCAGTATGAATGATTTGATAATCTTCATACAGAAGGAAATCGTTGTAGACCTCATCCATTTTCTGGATCAGCGGGTGGGACAGTAGTGGACATGATCGCTGCCGTGTTCGTCGTGGGCGTGGTGATATTCCGCTTCCAGCGCGATCAGGTTGAGCTTGCCGTGACGCACGCCGCGCTCGGCAACCAGCGTATCGGCAAATTGCCGAACTGCCGCCGTCGGCCCCTTGAGAATGACCGACTCGAAACAATGGTCGTGGTCCAGATGCGTGTGCATGGCCGCAACCGTAAGCTCGTGGTGATCGTGCTGCAATACGGTCAATCGCTCGGACAATTCGCGTTCGTGGTGGTTGTACACGTAGGACAGGTTGGCCACGCACTGGCCGGCCGGCGTCTCGCGCAGGCGGTGATGCTCGATGGCGCCACGGATCAGGTCGCGCACGGCTTCGGAACGATTGACATAGCCGCGTGCTGCAATCAGCGCGTCAAACTGGCGGGCCAGCGACTCATCCAGCGAAATGGTGAAACGTTCCATGACAATCCTGCGGTCGACTCGAAGAAACGCATTATTTCCCAAAGGCACAGGAACGGGAAATGCCCGTGCGTAGCAGTCGCCAGAAGGCAGCAATTTGCCGGCAAAACGAAACGGGCCGGACAGGTTATCCTGTCCAGCCCGTTTCGTTTGCACCGCCATGCGCCATCCGGTCTTCCTCATCGTCATCGCCCAGCTCTTCGGCACCTCACTCTGGTTCTCGGCCAACAGCGCCGCCGACGACCTGATCCGCCAATGGCAGATCACCCCGGCCGACATCGGCACCCTGACCAATGCTGTCCAGCTCGGTTTCATCCTTGGCACCCTCGGCATCTCGCTCAGCGGACTCGCCGACCGCTTTCCCGCCAGCCGCATTTTTGCCCTGTGCGCAGTACTTGGCGCTATCGCCAATAGCGCCTTCGCCCTGCTGGCCGAGGGCATGCACAGCGGCGTCCCGCTACGTTTCGCCGTCGGCCTCTGTCTGGCCGGCGTCTACCCGCTGGGCATGAAGCTGGTCGTGAGTTGGGTACCCGAACGCGCCGGCGCGGTGCTGGCCTGGCTGGTAGGCATGCTCACTCTCGGAACCTCCCTGCCTCACGGTATTCGTTTTGCCGGCACCGGCCTGCCCTGGCAACTCACCCTCAGCATCGCCAGTCTGCTCGCCCTGTTGGCTGCCGTGCTCATCTACCGACTGGGTGACGGCCCTCACCTAAAACGTCGCCACGATGCCCCGCCGCTGCGACTGGGCCGCGTCATCCACACTTTCAGCATTCCCGAATTCCGTGCTTCAGCCATGGGCTATTTCGGCCACCAATGGGAGCTTTACGCCTTCTGGACCCTGGTACCCCCGCTGCTGATGCTCACCGGGCTGGCCGATACCGGCAGCGCCCGACTTTCCGGACTGGCGTTCGCCGTCATCGGGATAGGCGCACTCGGCTGCATCCTTGGCGGCCAACTCAGCCAGCGCATCGGCAGTGCGCGCGTCGCGGCCATCGCGCTAACGCTCTCCGCCCTGTGTTGCGCGCTGTATCCGTTCACGGTCGACCTGCCCGCCACGGCAAAAATCGCCCTGCTGCTGCTCTGGGGCGCCAGCGTTGTCGCCGACTCGCCCCACTTCTCCGCCCTCTCCGCCCGCGCCTGCCCGCCGGAAATC
>CALAGF010000287.1 GCA_937892345.1 uncultured Rhodocyclaceae bacterium
CGGCCTGCCGGTGATCATCGGCGGCACCGAAAAAATGTCGAAGTCGAAGAATAACGGCGTCGACCCGCAATCGCTGATCGAGCAATACGGCGCCGACACCGCCCGCCTGTTCATGATGTTCGCTGCCCCACCCGACCAATCGCTGGAATGGTCCGATGCCGGTGTCGAAGGGGCATATCGCTTCCTGCGCCGCCTTTGGAAGCTGGTGCACGACCACGTTCAAGCAGGTACGGTCGACGCGAAAATCGACCAGAAATCGCTGTCGACCGCACAAGCCGATCTGCGCCGCAAGCTGCACCAGACCATGCAAAAAGTGGCCGACGATTACGGTCGCCGCAAGCAGTTCAACACCGCCATTGCGGCTGTGATGGAACTGCTCAACGCCTACGACAAGTGCGATCTGTCCGATGCAACCGGCCGTGCCCTGGCTCAGGAAACGCTGGAAAGCGCCACTTTGCTGCTCTTCCCCATCGTCCCGCACATCGGTCAGGCGCTCTATGCCGAGCTGAAGCCGGGCCACGATGCGGGTCTCGCGGCCTTCCCCAAGGCCGATCCGGAAGCGCTCAAACAAGACGAAATCGAGCTGATGGTGCAGGTCAACGGCAAGCTGCGCGGCAGCATCCGTGTCGCTGCCGATGCCGACAAGGCCAGCATCGAAGCGGCCGCGCTGGCCTCCGAAGGCGCCATCAAGTTCATGGAAGGCAAGCCGGCGAAGAAGGTTGTCGTCGTGCCCGGCCGTCTGGTCAATATCGTCGCCTGAGGACTCATCATGCCGCTGCGCGTTGTACTCGCCCTGTGTTTCGCCGCCCTGCTGACCGGCTGCGGTTTTCATCTGCGCGGCAACAGCAGCGGCAATCTGCCCTACAAGACCATGGCTATCGCCCTGCCGGAAACCGCTGACGTGCGAATCTGGATGGAGCGCTACATCAAGGCCACCGGGCAGACCGAAATCGTCGAAGAAGCCACACAGGCCGAAGCCACCTTCCAGCAGGTCAGCGATACCCGACAAAAGAGCATTCTCAGCGTCAACGCCCAGGGCCGCGTCCGTGAATACCGCCTCCACCTCAATTACCAGTTCCGTCTGGTGAACGCCAAAGGACAGGAAATTGTGCCGGTCAGCGAAATCAGCCTGACCCGCGATATCAGCTTCAACGACAACAACGTGCTGGCCAAGGACCTTGAAGAAGGCCTCCTCTGGCGCGACATGAACACCGAACTGGTCAACCAGATCGTCCGTCGCCTGTCCATCATCAAACCCCTCGACCCCAACCGGGAACAGGACTGATGCTGCTCAAGGGCGAGCAACTCAGCGCACATCTCGAACGCGAGCTGCGCCCCTTGTATGTCTTGTACGGTGACGAACCTTTGCTGGTGCTCGAAGCGGCCGATCAGATTCGCGCCAAGGCACGCCAGCAGGCTTACACCGAACGCGAAGTCCTGACCGTCCTGCCGCAGTTCGATTGGGGCCAGTTACTGGCCGCAGGCGGCAATCTCTCACTGTTCGGCGACCGCAAGCTGATCGACCTGCGCATCCCGGGCGGCAAGCCGGGCAAGGAAGGCAGCGCCGCACTCCAGCAATGGTGCCAGCACATCAATAGCGACAACCTGCTGCTGGTCACCTTGCCTGAACTCGACTGGCGGGAAGAAAAAGCCGCGTGGTTCACCGCTCTGGCCAATGCCGGCGTTGCCATCAAATTGAATGCGCCGCCGCTGGCGGAATTGCCCGGCTGGCTGGCTGGCCGGTTGCGGCGCCAGCAACAGTCCGCAGAACTCGACAGCCTGAAGTTCATTGCCGAACGCGTGGAGGGCAATTTGCTGGCTGCCCATCAGGAGATCATGAAACTCGGCCTCTTGCATCCGCCCGGCCCGCTGAGCGACCGTCAGATCCGCGATGCGGTACTTAATGTAGCGCGCTACGATATCGACGGTTTGCGTGAAGCCCTGCTCTCGGGCGATATCACCCGCCTCGCTCGAACTCTGGACGGTCTGATGCAGGAAGGCGAAGCCCCTCCGCTGGTCCTGTGGGCGATGAGCGAGGAAGTCCGCACCATGGCGCTGATCCGTGGCGGGCTGGACAAAGGCCGGCCCATCGATCAGTTGATGAAGGATGCCAAGGTCTGGGGGCCGCGACAAACGGCCATGAAAAAGGCGCTTTCACGCCTGTCGACCGCAACACTGGAAGGCGCCCTCATCCACGCGGGCAAAATTGACCGGCTGGCCAAGGGGATCGGTCGAGGCAATCTGTGGGAAGAGTTTCTGACCCTGGGCCTGAGCCTCTGCCCCGGCAAGCGTCAGACCTGATTTTCACCATCCGGCGCATCGTCCGGCTCAAGATCTTCCCAGATGCAGTCGCACTCCTTGCGTACATCGTGCAAGCCAGGCTTGGATGTCCCTTGCACCAGACACTCGCCCTCGCACTCTCCGGAAACCACAACCAGCTTCATTTCGGTATCTACCTGGCGTTCGCCATCCCAGTAGCTACACGTTGCACAGACCTTGACCTCGGTCGGCAGAATCAATTTTTCAGCCATCTCGTCCTCGATGGAAATCCCTGTTCGCGTTGCGGGTAAGAGTTTAGCC
This sequence comes from uncultured Rhodocyclaceae bacterium, assembly GCA_937892345.1. Classification (GTDB taxonomy): domain Bacteria; phylum Pseudomonadota; class Gammaproteobacteria; order Burkholderiales; family Rhodocyclaceae; genus Azonexus. The sequence continues at coordinate 2,581 of CALAGF010000287.1, forward strand.
GCTTCCGGAAGTTCCCGCTGCTTTAGCTGGCTATAATGGCTTCTTATCGCTTGCCCCGGAAACACCATGGATATCAAGGAATACATGCAACAGGTCGGTCGCCAGGCGCGCAGCGCATCGCGCCGGCTGGCCACTGCCACCACCGCTCAAAAGAACCAGGCACTACTCAGTATTGCCGCTGCAATCCGCCGCGAAAGCGCCGCGCTGGTCGCCGCCAACGAGGAAGATCTGGCAGCCGCCCGTGCCGCCGGTATTGAAGCCGCCATGCTCGATCGCCTGACACTCTCAGCCAAAGGGGTCGAATCGATGGCCGAAGGCGTCGAACAGATCGCCAAGCTGCCCGATCCTGTCGGTGAAATGAGCGATTTCAAATACCGGCCTTCGGGCATCCAGATTGGCAAGATGCGCGTCCCGCTGGGCGTTATCGGCATCATCTACGAGGCTCGCCCCAACGTTACTGCCGACGCGGCAGCGCTCTGCCTGAAATCCGGCAATGCAGCCATTCTGCGGGGCGGCTCCGAGGCAATCCGCTCCAATCGCGCCATCGCTGCGCTGGTTCAGGAAGGCTTGCAAAGCGCCGGACTGCCCGCCGAATGCGTGCAAGTGATAGACACCACCGACCGTGCGGCCGTTGGCGAATTGATCACCATGCGTGAATTCGTTGATGTCATCGTGCCGCGCGGTGGCAAGAGCCTGATCGCCCGTCTGCTGGCGGAAGCCCGCGTACCGATGATCCAGCATCTGGATGGCAACTGCCATGTCTACATCGATGATGACGCCGACCCGGCCAAGGCCCTGCGGATTGTTGAAAATGCCAAGACCCAGCGTTATGGCACCTGCAACACCACCGAGTCACTGCTCGTTGCCCGCTCGGTCGCGGCTGCACAATTGCCCGTGATCGCTGCCATGCTGACCGGCAAGGGTGTTGAAATCCGCGGCTGCGCCGAAACCTGCGCGCTGCTGCCCGCAGCACGCCCGGCAACCGAAGAGGATTACTTTACCGAGTATCTGGCACCGATCATCTCGGTCAAGGTCGTCACCGGCATCGATGAAGCCATTGCCCACATCAATCACTACTCGTCCAAGCATACGGAAGCCATCGTCACCGACAATCATCCGAAGGCGATGCGCTTCCTGCGTGAAGTCGATTCGTCCTCGGTCATGGTCAACGCCTCGACCCGCTTCGCAGACGGCTTTGAATACGGGCTGGGCGCAGAAATCGGCATCTCGACCGACAAGATTCATGCTCGCGGCCCGGTCGGTCTGGATGGACTGACCAGCCAGAAATGGGTCGTACTTGGCGACGGCCACGTTCGCGCCTGAGCACCGTTTAACGCACTTAAAGGAAGCCCCCATGCCCATCACCTGGACCACCGACCTGAATACCGGCATTGATGTCATCGACCAACAGCATATGCGCATCGTCGACTTCATCAACCAGCTTGAAACAGCGCAACAAACCGGTGACAAGCAACTGATCCGGCAGGTGGTTGATGATTGCGTCGACTACACCATGTCGCACTTTGCTTTCGAGGAAAGCCTGCAGGAAGAAGCGGGTTACCAGTACTGCAAGCCGCACAAGAAAGTTCACGAACTTTTCACCCGCAAGGTGAGCGAATACCAGCAGCGTATCCAGTTGGGTGACGACGTCACCGAGGAGCTTCACCAGATGCTGGCGCGCTGGCTGATCAACCACATCAAACGCGATGATGCCGACTACGTCGCTGCCGTAAAAACCAACATGATCGGTCTGATCAAGGAGAAGGAAGAAAAGCAGGAAACCCGCGGCTGGTTCTCCCGTTTTTTCCGATAACGCGCATGGCAAAACCGACATTCAACTGGGAAGATCCCTTTCTGCTCGACAGCCAACTGGCTGCCGACGAGCGTCAAGTGCGCAATGCCGCCAAGGACTTTGCCCGGAAAGCCCTGACGCCGCGCATCCTCGAAGCCTTCCGCAACGAGACGACCGACCCTGCCATCTACCGCGAAATGGGTGAGATGGGCCTGCTTGGCGCAACCTTGCCGCCACAGTACGGTGGCGCCGGGTTGAATTACGTTTCCTACGGCCTGATTGCCAGGGAAGTCGAGTATGTCGATTCGGCCTACCGCACACTGCTCAGCGTACAGTCCTCGCTGACCATGGTGCCAATCCACGAATTCGGCTCGGAGGCACAAAAAGAGAAATACCTGCCGAAACTGGGCAAGGGCGAGTTGATCGGCTGCTTCGGCCTGACCGAGCCGGATTCCGGCTCAGACCCTGCCAGCGCCAGCACGCGTGCCCGCAGCGTCGCAGGCGGCTGGAAGATTTCCGGTTGCAAACGCTGGATTACCAACTCGCCGATCGCCGACATTTTCATCGTCTGGGCCAAGGATGACGAAGGCCTGCTACGCGGTTTCATTCTCGAAAAGGGCATGCCGGGACTCTCAGCCCCGGTGATCCACGGCAAGGTCGGCATGCGCGCCTCGATCACCGGCGATATCGTGATGGATGAAGTTTTCGTACCGACTGAAAACCAGTTGCCCAAGGCCAGCGGCCTGAAGGGGCCGTTCACCTGCCTGAACTCGGCCCGCTACGGCATTTCCTGGGGCGCCCTCGGTGCCGCCGAAGCCTGCTGGCACACCGCTCGGCAATACACGCTGGATCGCCAGCAATTCAACCGCCCGCTGGCTGCCAACCAGTTGATCCAGAAAAAACTGGTCGACATGCAGAGCGAAATCGTACTCGGCATTCAAGGCGCCCTGCGCCTTGGGCGCATGATGGACGATGGCAGCGCCACGCCTGAGCTGGTGTCGATGATGAAGCGCAATAGCTGCGGCAAGGCACTGGACGTCGCCCGCAACGCCCGCGACATGCTGGGTGGCAATGGCATTTCCGATGAATTCGGCGTAATTCGCCATGTGGTCAATCTGGAAGTCGTGAATACCTACGAAGGTACGCACGATGTGCATGCGCTGATTCTGGGCCGCGCCCAGACCGGAATTTCGGCCTTTTGACCATGTCGACCACAGCATTTCGCAGCATCGTCAGTGCCCCCGGTTTTGCGCTGGGGGTTCGTTGTGACGACGACGAAATCAGCGGCATCGAATTCCTTGAACCGCAAGCAGCCAGAGCCGCCGATTGCGCGCTGGCAGCCGAAGCCGAACGCCAGCTCACGCGCTGGCTGGCCGACCCGGCATTCAGCTTTTCCTTGCCCTTGCGCCCGTCCGGCACCCACTTTCAACGCCGTGTCTGGGCGGGCATTGCTGCCATTCCGACCGGGCAGACGCAAACCTACGGTCAACTGGCTGCCCAGCTCAAAAATGCGCCGCGCGCTGTCGGCCAGGCGTGCGGCGCCAACCCCTATCCACTGGTTGTGCCCTGCCACCGCGTCATTGCCGCCCATGGCGGACTGGGTGGATTCAATCGTCAAGGTGGCGGTTTTCTGCTCGAGATCAAACGCTGGCTCTTGGCTCACGAAGGCATTTCGCTTGGACATTCGCCCGGCTGATCTCGCCGAAATCGACCGCTTCTGTGACGCGCTCTGGCTGGAAGACGGACTGGCCCGCACCACGCTGGCCAGCTATCGCTCCGACCTTGCACGGCTCGCCATCTGGCTGGCAGAACATTCGCACGAAGCGCTGCTCGACGTGCGCGAAAGCACGCTGACGGCTTTCGTTGCCCACCTTGCCCAACGTACCCGAGCCAGTTCGCAGGCCCGCTATCTCGCCACTTTGCGTCGTTACTATCGCTGGCAGGTCGGCCGCGGCCGGATTGCGGTCGATCCAAGCCTGCGCCTGAGCAACCCCAGCCTGCCTTCGCGCCTGCCCAAAGTGATGTCGGAAAGGCAAGTGAGCGACCTGCTCGAAGCGCCCAACCTGGCCACGCCACTCGGCCTGCGCGACCGAGCCATGCTGGAAACCCTGTATGCCACCGGCTTGCGGGTCTCTGAACTGGTCAATCTGAAACAGCATGAAGTCAGCCTCCCGGATGGCGTACTGCGCACCTTTGGCAAAGGCAGCAAGGAAAGACTGGTGCCGCTCGGACAACTGGCGATTGACTGGATCAGTCGCTACCTGGACGAAGCGCGCCGCGACATCCTGCACGGCCAGATCAGCGATGCGCTGTTCGTTACCGCCCGGGGCAGCGCGATGACACGCCAGGCCTTCTGGCATTTGATCAAGCGCTATGCGCTGGTGGCGGGTATCGCACCGGAAAAACTATCACCACATGTATTGCGCCACGCATTCGCCACCCATCTGCTCAATCACGGTGCCGACTTGCGCGTAGTCCAGTTACTGCTCGGCCATGCCGACATCTCGACCACGCAGATATATACTCACGTAGCTCGGGAGCGGCTGAAGCGCCTGCATGCGGTACACCACCCGCGAGGGTGACAAACAACATCAAATTAGGGGGATTCACATGAGCGATCAACCGCTCCTTTACATCGCCGACAGCGACACGGCCTTCCGCCAGCAAGCGGCGAGCGAACTCGGCGGCGACTTCGAAGTCCGCGCCTTTGCCGACGGTATTTCCTGCATCTCCCTGCTCAGCGAGAAGCCTCCGGCAATTCTGATGCTGGCCAGCAACCTGCAGGATGCTCCCGCCCTTGACCTGTGCCGCGACATTCGCGAAGACGGACAGCTGCACGACACCCACCTCATCCTCCTGCTCCCCGGCACCGCAAGCCAGCAGGAAATCGACGAAGCCCACGCCGCAGGTTGCGATGATGTACTGACCCATCCCGTCGACCTGCCCAACCTGAGCCGCCAGTTACGCACCACCTACCGGCTGGCCAGCGAACGCTCATCCTTCCGCCAGCAGGCCAACTACGCCCAGCAGGTTGCCATGACGGCCATGACCAGCATGGGCGAACTGGGCGTCGTACTGCAATTTCTCTCCAAATGCTTTGCCTGCACCACGATTCAGGCCGTCGCCCAGGAAGTCCTGAGTTCACTCGGACAGTATTGCCTGAGCGGAGCCATCCAGATTCGCGCCGGCCACGACACGCTCACCGAAAGCACACCCGGTGGCAACCCGGCTGACGATGCGGAAGTGATTGGAAAGCTGCACGGTATCGGGCGGATTTTCGAATTCAAGACCCGCATGGTCATCAACTACGACCACGCCACCATCCTGATGAACGATGTGCCGGACGACAATGAAGTCCGCGGGCGCATCCGCGACAATGTCGCCATGCTGGCCGAAGGCGCTCACGCTCGCGTGACCTCGCTGCTGATCGAGCAGGACAACCGCCGCAAGCAAGGCGGCATCCGCTTTGCCTTGAGTGAAATTCTGGAAATGACCGCCGAACTGCGCGACCAGCAGAGAACGAGTCAGGAAAGCGGCCAGCACGCGGTCAACAAGGTAATTGCCGACTTCGAAACCACCTTCATTCGCCTTGGCCTGACATCGGCACAGGAAAGCGACCTGATCGGCTTGCTGGTCGAACTGCGCCAGGAAGTCAGCAGCATCGGCCTGACCGCAGACGAAGTGGACCGCAAATTGCAACGTGTGGTTCGCTCCCTGCAATCGATTGCCGAGGAAGAGTTCTAGGCATGAGTCAGCGCCCGGAACACGCACCGGAAACCCAGGCCACCCAGTTTCTCAAGGCGCACAAAGTGGCATTTTCCAGCCACTTGTACGCCTATGAGGAACACGGCGGTACCAAGGTGTCGGCGCGCGAGCTGAATGTTGATGAACACGCGGTCGTGAAAACGCTGATTTTCGAGGACGAACAGGCCAAGCCGCTGATCGTCCTGATGCACGGCGACCGCAAGGTCTCGACCAAGGAATTGGCCCGCCAGATTCCCTGTAAAAAAGTCGAGCCCTGCAAGCCCGAGGTCGCCAACCGGCACACCGGTTATCTGGTCGGCGGCACCAGCCCCTTTGGCACCAAAAAACGAATGCCGGTCTTCATTCAGCAAAGCATCCTCAATTTGCCGCTGATTTATATCAACGGCGGTCGACGCGGCTATCTGGTCGGCGTCCATCCGCACGATCTGCTGCGCGTCCTGAATCCGACACCGGTCGACGCCGCCCTGGCCCAGTAATTACCATTAACAATCGACAAGATTAAATCAATCGATTGGCGCTATTGATCACCGGCTCTTAAAGTGATTCCTGTCTTCAGGAGAACATCATGAGCCAGATCGTCATCCGTCACTACGCCCACCCAGCCGCCCGCCGCCACCTCTGGCTCGGGCTTGTGATGGCGGCAATCGCCATCAGCTTTGGTGCCGAACAAGCCGCACAATGGCTCGGTCAACATCCCATGGCCGCCCAAGGCATTCAAGCCAGCCTGCTGGCTGGCCTGGCTACCGGCCTTGGCGCAATTCCCGTACTTTTTCTGCGTCGACCGCAAGCGAGCGTGATGGCCCCGATGCTCGGCCTGGCTGGCGGCATGATGCTTGCAGCCAGCCTGTTTTCCTTGCTCGTGCCGGCCATCGGCATGGTGGTGGAAAGCGGGGCGCCGTGGTCGCTCGGTCTGGCCACCGCCATGGCGCTGCTCATCGGCGCCGCAATGATGCACGGCATGGACCGGCGCATGCCCCATGCCCATGTTGAAACGCTGGAAGAAAGCGGCCTTCAGCCGCGTGTCGGGCTGGTGGTTGCGGCCATTGCCTTGCACAATGTTCCGGAAGGGCTGGCGGTCGGTGTCGCCGCCGCGGCCGGTGCCGACCACGGGATGAGTTTGGGCATTGCGCTGCAGAACATTCCGGAAGGCTGGATTGTCGCCAGCGCCATGCTGGCTTTGGGGGCAGCCCCCCGGCGGGCTGCGGCGATTGCACTGGGCACCGGATTGGTCGAACCCGTAGGCGGTCTGTTTGGCGTCATGGCCAGCACCCTGGCCGGCGCAGCCCTTCCCATCGCCTTGGCCGGCGCAGCAGGTGCCATGTTGTGGGTGGTCAGCCATGAATTGATTCCGGCCTCGCATCGTCCCGGCCGTGAAGCCGCCGGTACCGCCGGCTTGATGACCGGCTTCGCCGTCATGGCACTGCTCGCCAGCGTGTTCTAGGCCCTCGTCAACGAAAAAAGGCACGCTTGAAGCGTGCCTTTTTGTGCATCGTAGCTCCTGCTCCGCCCGATTTCACTGCCAGCGAATCAGGCTGTAATTTTTCTTGCCCCGCCGCAGCAGCGTGTAACGGCCAAACAGACGATCGGTATCTGCAAAGCGATAATCCACGTTTTCCTGACGTTCACCGTTGATGGCGATGGCCTTGGAAGCAATCATCGTCCGCGCCTGACTGCGTGAGGTCACCAGTTCGGCATTGACCAGCGCCTGCTGCAGATCGGCATCCAGCGCCAGATCCACCGCCGGCATGCCGTCTTGTGCCAATTGGTCGAAGTCTGCTTCGGTCAACTCGCCCAGATTGCCGGAAAACAGGCTTTCGGAAATCCGGCGGGCTGCCAGCAGGCCGGTCTGGCCATGAACCAGCGCAGTCACTTCTTCCGCCAACACCAGTTGCGCACGCGGCGCCTTGCCGCTGGCCTTGTCTTCCACTTCGATGGCATTGATCTCGGCGATGTCGAGGAAGGTGAAAAACTTCAGAAAACGATACACATCGGCATCAGCCGTATTCAGCCAGAACTGGTAGAACTTGTACGGACTGGTCTTTTTCGGATCCAGCCAGACGGCGCCGGATTCGGTTTTGCCGAACTTGGTGCCGTCCGACTTGGTGATCAGCGGTACGGTCAGGCCGAACACCTGATTTTGATGCAGGCGACGGGTCAGATCGATCCCGGAGACAATATTGCCCCACTGATCGGAACCGCCAATCTGCAAGGCCACGCCATGGGCTTCATTCAGGCAGGCAAAGTCGTAGCCCTGCAGCAGGTTGTAGGAAAACTCTGTGAAGGAAATACCGCTGTCGGCACGCGTCAGCCGTTGCTTGACGGCTTCCTTGTTGATCATCTGATTGACCGAGAAATGCTTGCCGATATCGCGCAGGAAAGTCAGCACGCTCATGCCGCCAAACCAATCGTAATTATTGGCCATCACCGCGCTGTTGGCGCCGCACTCGAAATCAAGAAATGGCGCCACCTGGCCGCGAATCTTGCCGACCCATTCCTGAACGGTATCGGCTGTATTGAGTTTGCGTTCGGCCGCCTTGAAGCTGGGATCGCCAATCAGACCAGTCGCACCGCCGACCAAGGCAACCGGCTTGTGGCCCGCCAGCTGGAAGCGCTTCAGGCAAAGCAGCGGCACCAGATGCCCGAGATGCAGACTGTCCGCAGTTGGATCGAAGCCGCAATACAGCGCAACAGAACCTTCAGACAAGCGTTCGACGAGCGCTGCCTCATCGGTAATCTGGGCAATCAGCCCACGTTCGCGCAATTGTTCAACCAGATGGGTCACGGCCATCGATAACTCCGATTTTTACTGAAAGGGCAGGTCCACCGAAGCGGGAAGCTGCCGAAAAAGGGGCGATTTTACCGTATTGCGCCAAACTCGGCGCCGCAGGCAATCAGACGGAGCGCTCGATGACCACGCCCACACGCTTGACGCCGGGCATCATGCCCAGCTTGGCCACCGACACACGCACCCACTGCGCGGCAAAATTTTCCAGCAGCCAGGTGGCGATGTGTTCGGTCAGCTTTTCCAGCAAATTGAAATGGCTGCCGGCCAGATCACGGCGCAAACGCTCAACCACGACTGAATAATCCACGGTATCGCGAATATCGTCGCTGGCCCCGGCTGATGCGGTCGACACACCAATCTGCAGCGAAATCTCGACCGTTTGCGGCATGGCTTTCTCACGCGGATAAATACCGATCCACGTCTCTGCGCGAAGCTCTTCGATGAAAATGATGTCCATGCTGCGGTCGACCGTTGGCGGGGGTGTAAAATTCGCCGCGATTGTACCCTAGTGATCTCATCTGCCATGCAAACCCTGCTCGCCGTTGTTGCTGCCTACCTGCTCGGCTCCGTGCCGTTCGCGATGATTTCCTCCAAGTTGTTCGGCCTGGCGGATCCCCGTACTTATGGCTCGGGCAATCCTGGCGCTACCAATGTCCTGCGCAGCGGCAACAAGAAAGCTGCGCTCTTTACGCTGCTGGGCGATGCGCTCAAAGGCTGGCTGGCCGTCTTTCTCGCCCAGCAGGCCGGACTCCCGGATAGCGCCATCGGACTCGTTGCGCTGGCGGTTTTCCTCGGCCACATCTTCCCGATTTTTCTCAAATTCAAAGGGGGCAAGGGCGTGGCAACGGGCGCCGGTGTCATCCTGGCGCTCGACCCGGTTCTCGGACTTGCCGTCCTCGCCACCTGGCTGCTGGTTGCCTATGTTTCCCGCTATTCATCACTGGCGGCGCTGATTGCCGCCGGCAGCGCCCCGCTGATTTCAGCACTGATGCACGGCATCAACGGGCAGTTTGCTGTCGTGATGGTGATCGGCGGCGTGCTCATCATCAAGCATTGGCAGAATATCCAGCGCTTGATGGCCGGGCAGGAATCCAGGATCGGCAGCAAGAAAAAAAGCTGACGCACCTCTGGCCTCCCAATAGCCAAAGACAATCAACCAAATAACCACAATCGATTAGATCAATCACCAGCCGCCGCCTAGACTTCAGTCATCAGATCAACAGAGATCTGCACTTCAGTCACCGGAGGCCCCTCATGATTGCTCGATTCATTCAGCGTTTTATCCAGGAAGAACACGCCTGGGACAGCTATGTCGACCTTCTTGCCGGCATTCCGGACAACTTCTGAGCCCGCTCAGTCATTCCGGAGAAATCACCATGCAAGGCAAAAAACTCACCACCGCTGCCGGCGCGCCGGTTCCCGACAACCAGAACACGATGACGGCCGGCCCCCGCGGCCCGGTGCTGTTGCAGGACGTCTGGCTGCTCGAAAAGCTCGCCCACTTCGACCGCGAAGTGATTCCGGAGCGCCGCATGCACGCCAAGGGGTCCGGCGCTTATGGCACCTTCACCGTGACCCACGACATTACGCCTTACACGCGCGCCAAGCTGTTCAGCGAGATTGGCAAGCAAACCCCGCTGTTCGCCCGCTTTACCACGGTTGCCGGCGAACGCGGTGCCGCCGATGCCGAGCGCGATATTCGCGGCTTTGCGCTCAAGTTCTATACCGAAGAAGGCAACTGGGACATGGTCGGCAACAACACGCCAGTGTTCTTCTTGCGTGATCCGCTCAAATTCCCGGATCTCAATCACGCCGTCAAACGTGACCCGCGCACCAATATGCGTTCAGCAACCAACAACTGGGATTTCTGGACCTCGCTGCCGGAAGCCTTGCATCAAGTGACCATCGTCATGTCCGATCGTGGCATTCCAGCCAGTTACCGCCACATGCACGGCTTTGGCTCGCATACATTCAGCTTCATCAATGCGGTCAACGAGCGTTTTTGGGTCAAATTCCATTTCCGTACCCAGCAAGGCATCAAGAATCTGACCGACGCCGAAGCCGAGGCCATCATTGGCAAGGACCGCGAATCGCATCAGCGCGACTTGCTCGACGCCATCGACCGCGGCGACTTCCCGAAATGGACGATGTACATCCAGGTCATGCCGGAAAATGAGGCATCGAAGGTGCCCTACAACCCCTTCGACCTGACCAAGGTCTGGCCGCACGCCGACTATCCGCTGATCGAGGTCGGCGAATTTGAACTCAACCGCAATCCGGAAAATTTCTTTGCCGAAGTCGAACAGTCCGCCTTCAATCCGGCCGCCGTCGTGCCCGGCATCAGCTTCTCGCCGGACAAGATGTTGCAGGCGCGCCTGTTTTCTTATGGCGATGCGCAGCGCTATCGACTCGGCGTCAATCATCATCAGATTCCGGTCAATGCGCCGAAATGCCCCTTCCACAGCTACCACCGGGACGGCGCCATGCGCATCGACGGCAATCACGGCGCCACACTGGGTTACGAGCCAAATTCCTACGGCCAGTGGCAGGAACAGCCGGATTACCGCGAGCCCCCGCTGAGTCTCGAAGGCATGGCCGACCACTGGAACCACCGCGAGGATACGGATTATTTCTCGCAAGCCGGCAATCTGTTCCGCCTGATGTCAGCCGATGAACAGCAACGCTTGTTTGATAACACCGCCCGCGCCATGGGTGATGCCCCGGAAGCCATCAAGCGCCGCCATATCTGCCACTGTGCGCAGGCCGATCCTGCGTATGGCCGAGGCGTTGCCAGCGCACTGGGCATAGAGGCTTAAGTTGCAAGGCCCGGGGCAACCCGGGCCCTCACTCGACGGGAAATCTCATGGGCAAGAAAAAATGTTGCAAGTCGGAGCCACCCTGCAAGGGCTGCCCGAAACGCAAAAAGGGAAAACACGCCGGACTGGATGCTTCCTGCCCACTGAACACGGTCAACCGTGGCCTGATGCCGATTTACCTTTACCCGGCCAGTAGCACGTTATCCATCAGCGGCCAGCGCGGCTGAACGGAAAACACCCCGGCCGGCTTGGCCGGATTGCCGGCTTGCAAACGCAGGCAACCCGCCAGCGCGATCATCGCGCCATTGTCGGTACAGAATTCCAGTTCCGGGTAATACACCTGAAAGCGCTTGCGTTTTGCCTCGGCATCGAGGGTCGACCGCAACTGCTTGTTAGCGCCAACGCCACCAGCCACCACCAATTGCTTGAGCCCCGTCTGCTTCATCGCCTTGAGCGATTTCTTGACCAGCACCTCGACGATGGCTTCCTGAAAGGCCCGCGCGGCATCGGCCCTGAACGCCTCGGTCAGTGGTTCGACCTGTTCGCGCACCAGGGTCAGCACGGCCGTTTTCAGGCCGGAAAAACTGAAATTGAGATCGCCGGAATGTTGCATCGGGCGCGGCAAGCTGTACACCTCGGGCGACCCGGACTCGGCCAGCTTCGACAACAAGGCGCCGCCGGGATAGGGCAGACCCAGCAACTTGGCACTCTTATCAAAAGCCTCTCCCGCTGCGTCATCCAGTGTTTCACCCAGCAACTCGTACTCGCCCACGCCGGTGACTTTCATCAATTGCGTATGCCCGCCGGAGACCAGCAAGGCAACAAACGGAAAGCTTGGCGGCGTAACCGACAAGAGCGGCGAGAGTAAATGCCCTTCCAGGTGATGCACAGGAATCACCGGCTTGTCGATCGCCAAAGCCAGCGCCTCGGCAAAGGCGCAACCCACCAGCAAGGCGCCGGACAAGCCAGGCCCACGCGTGTAGGCCACCGCATCGATATCGCCCAAGGATTTTCCGGCTTGCGCAAGCGTCGACCGCAGTAAGGGCACAGTTCGCCGAATATGGTCGCGCGAAGCCAGTTCCGGCACCACACCGCCGTACTCGGCATGCATGGCCACCTGCGAATGCAAGGCGTGCGACAACAGACCGGCGGCGCTGTCATAGAGCGCGATACCGGTTTCGTCGCACGAAGATTCAATACCCAGGATCAACATCGGCGTGCATTTTATCACTTGAGTGAAAAAGGTTTTTTGCAATATACTGCTCGGCTTTCCGCACCACTGCGGACACAAATTTTGCGCGCACTGCCGAATACTTGACCTGGCAGGCGCCTAACGGGAGGGGGTGATTTATATGCCGAACATTCGTGTCAAGGAAAACGAGCCGTTCGAAGTGGCCATCCGCCGCTTCAAGCGTACTGTCGAAAAGACGGGTCTTCTGACCGAACTGCGCGCCCGTGAGTTTTACGAAAAGCCCACCGCCGAGCGCAAGCGCAAGGCTGCTGCTGCCGTTAAACGTCAACACAAGCGCCTCCATAGCCTGACCCTGCCGCCGAAGATGTACTAATTCGTACCTCTCGCAGCAAATCCAGAGCCGCCCGCCCTCAAAAGCCGGCGGCTTTCTCTTTTTTCTCCGACGCCCAGCCCCAAAAACATCCCCATGAGCCTCAAAGCACGCATTACCGAAGACATGAAATCCGCCATGAAGGCGAAGGAAGCCGGCAAACTGGCCGCCATCCGCCTGCTGCTGGCCGCCATCAAGCAAAAGGAAGTGGATGAGCGGGTTGAGCTCGATGATGCAGCAGTCGCCGCTGTGATCGAAAAGCTGGTCAAGCAACGCAAGGACAGCGTAACTCAGTATGAAGCCGCCGGCCGCCAGGATCTGGCCGATATCGAGAAGGCCGAAATCAGCATCCTCTCCGCCTATTTGCCGGAAAAAATGAGCAACGAGGAAATTGCCGCTGCCGTCGCTGCTGCAGTTGCGCAAACCGGCGCCAAAGGTGCCGCGGACATGGGCAAGCTGATGGCTGTCCTCAAACCGCAACTGGCCGGCAAGGCCGATATGACTGAAGTCTCAAAGCTGGTCAAGGCCGCCCTCGCCGCTTAAACGCACAACGTGATTCCGGAAAGTTTCATTCAGGATCTGCTGGCCCGGGTCGACATCGTCGATCTCGTGGACAGTTATGTCCCGCTGAAAAAGGCCGGCGCCAACTATGCCGCCTGCTGCCCTTTCCACAACGAAAAATCCCCCTCGTTCACCGTCAGCCCCACCAAGCAGTTTTATCACTGCTTCGGCTGCGGCGCCCACGGCACGGCCATCGGCTTCGTCATGGAATACCAGGGGGTCGGCTTTGTCGATGCCATCAAGGATCTGGCCGGACGAGCCGGCATGGCGGTACCGGACAGCGACAACTTCTCTCCCGAACAACACGGTCAGACCCGCACCCTGGTCGACACCATGACCCGCGCAGCGCAGTACTACAAGGACCAGCTGAAGAAGTCGCCACGGGCCATCGAATATTGCAAAAAACGCGGGTTGACCGGTGAAATTGCCGCTCGGTATGGCATGGGTTATGCGCCGGACGGCTGGCAGAACCTGGACGCCGTATTCTCGGACTACAACGCCGACACCCTGAAAGCCGCCGGACTGGTCATCGAAAACGAGACTGGCCGGCGCTACGACCGCTTTCGTGACCGCCTGATGATCCCGATCATCAATCCCAAGGGTGACATCATTGCCTTTGGCGGACGCATCATTGATCAAGGCGAGCCCAAGTACCTGAACTCGCCGGAAACACCGCTCTTCGAAAAAGGCCGCGAGTTATTCGGACTGCCACAAGCCCGCCAGGCCCTGCGCGAGACCAACACCGCCATCGTCACCGAAGGCTACATGGACGTTATCGCACTGGCCCAGAATGGCGTCGGCAACGCGGTGGCTACGTTAGGCACGGCCACTACCCCCACACATGTACAAAAACTGTTGCGGCAGGTTGACCGCATCGTCTTCTGTTTCGATGGCGACAATGCCGGACGCAAGGCTGCTTGGCGCGCGCTGGAAAATGCGCTGGAAGCGCTGGCTGATAACAAGCAGATCGGCTTTGTTTTTCTTCCGGCTGAACACGACCCTGACAGCTTCATTCGCCAACACGGCAAACCCGAATTCGAGCGCATGGTAGCTCAGGCCATGCCACTCTCGGACGTTCTGCTCCGCGAACTGGCCCAACGCTGCGATCTGACCAGTTCCGAAGGCAAGGCCCGCCTGATCTATGAAGCGAAGCCCCTGTTGCTCAAGCTGCCAACACCCTTGCTCCGACTGCAACTGGTCAAACGGCTCGCTGAAGCCAGCGGATTCGCCCAGCAGGAAGTCGAACGCCTGTGCGAACTCAAGTCCTACACACCCGCAGCGCCCGCCCGCGCCAAGCGCACCGCCCCCTCGCTGACCCGCAACCTCCTGCGCATCGTGCTGCAAAAACCGGCCATGGCTGCCGAGCTGCCCATTGAGCTGCTGCCGGACACCCCTGAGCGGCCGGCACTGATCCGGCTTCAGGCACTAGCCCATCCCGGCGTCAACAGCTACGCGCTGCTCCGCGAACAACTGCGTGGACAACCGGAAGAACAGATCATCGAACAGGCCGCATCGGAACTTCTTGGCCTCCCGTTTGACGAAGACGAAGCTGACGAGGAATTTCGCGACACCCTGGAAAAGCTGCGCAGCGGGGAACAGAAGCGATTATTCGACGAACTTCAGATCAAGGCCCAGCAGTTCGGCGTCGCCGGCCTATCTGCCGAGGAAAAACAGACCTACATCCGTCTGCTGACCCAACGGGGAAATCAAGGCTAAGTTGTGGTAAAATTTATGGTTTTCTCCAATTCAACGGATCGTGTTCATGGCTAAGGCAAAAGACACCGCAAAGGAAGCGCCCAAGGCTCGCATCAGCAAGGCCAAGGAGAAAGCTGCCGAAAAGGCGCTGCTTGATGGCGCGATGGCAGAAACTCCGGAACCGCTAGACGCCGAAGCACGAAAGATGCGCCTCAAGGCGCTGATCAAGCTGGGCAAGGAACGCGGCTATCTGACTTACGCAGAAATCAACGACCACCTGCCTGACGACGTCGTTGATGCGGAAAGCATCGAAGCCATCATTTCCACCTTCAGTGAAATGAGCATTCAGGTCTTCGACGAAGCACCGGCTGCCGAAGATTTGCTGATGTCGGATGCTGCCGCTACCGCCACCGATGACGAAGAAGTCGAAGCTCAGGCCGAACAGGCACTGTCTACGGTCGACTCCGAATTTGGCCGCACAACCGATCCAGTGCGCATGTACATGCGTGAAATGGGCTCTGTTGAACTGCTGACCCGCGAAGGCGAAATCGAAATCGCCAAGCGGATCGAAGAAGGCCTGAAGCACATGATCCAGGCCATTTCGGCCTGCCCGACGACCATTGTCGACATCCTTGAGATGGCCGCGAAGGTTGAAGGCGAGGAAATGCGCATCGATGAACTGATCGATGGCCTGATCGACCCCAACGCCGTAGAAGAAGCCCCCGCCGCAGAAGCCGCCAGCGACGACGAAGAGAGCGATGACGAGGTCGAGGATGGCGAGGATGATGACGGCGGCGGCGCCGCTTCTGCCTCGCTACTGCAACTCAAGACCGATGGCCTTGAGCGCTTCAAGGAAATTCGCGCCATCCACACCAAGATGGTCAAAGCCTTGGCCAGCAAGGGCTCCCAAGACAAAACCTACCTCAAGCTGCAAAAGCAGATTTCCGATGAACTGCTGAACATCCGCTTCACCTCGCGCACCATCGAGCGCCTGTGCGACAGCGTGCGCGGCATGGTGGAACAGGTGCGCGCCTGCGAACGGAAAATCCAGAATATTTGCGTCGACCGCGTCAAAATGCCGCGTCCGCACTTCATTCAGTCCTTCCCGGGCAATGAAATCAACGTTGACTGGGTCGAAGCAGAAATTGCCGCTGCGCCCAAAACCTATGTGGCCATCCTCACCCGCAGCGCCCCTGACATTCAGGAAGAACAGCGCAAGCTGCTTGCCCTGCAGGAACGCATCGGCATCTCGCTGAAGGAACTCAAGGACATCAACAAACAGATGTCTACCGGTGAAGCCAAGGCCCGTCGTGCCAAGCGCGAAATGACCGAAGCCAACCTGCGTCTGGTCATCTCGATCGCCAAGAAGTACACCAACCGCGGCCTGCAGTTCCTCGATCTGATCCAGGAAGGCAACATCGGCCTGATGAAGGCGG
>CALAGF010000288.1 GCA_937892345.1 uncultured Rhodocyclaceae bacterium
AGAGGCCGAGTTGGAGACGGGCGCCCGTCGGCAGTTCGCTGCGGTCAACCTGTGCGCTGAGTCGGAAACCGTCATGGCTTGGGGCGCACTGGATGGCTGGTGGCCGGCAAATTGCTGTCGCTGCCGTTTGTCGGTAGCCGGAAAAATCGTAAATGGCCCATTCGCCCGAGGGTGAGAAATTGAATTCACGATAGGCCGCATCGCCAGCATTTGCGATAAAGGCCTCGCAGCACGTGTGTTGCCACAAACCATCGCTTGCACGGGCTGCCTTGGCCGGCGGAATGCGCAGGCCCGTGAAACCTGCAAGCAGAAAGTCGAAATGCAGCTTGCCGTCACTCGCCCACTGCAGGTCGACGCGAATGCTGCCGCTGCCCGGAATGCTGGCTGAAAACGGATAAAGGGGAAGTGCGCGTGTCATGCTGAGGGCCAAGTGAAGAGGGCGTACTTTACCCTTTCCCGGCCTATGTATCGATGGCGGGCGCAGGCAGGTCGCCTTACATCGGTCATCATGGTTTAATAACGTCTTGTTGTCCCGTCGACCTGCCCAATGCCGGTCATGCACGGGTCACGGAGAAATTGTGCACATCCTGTTTGCCCCCGTCCTCAGTCTTCGTCTCAATCCGCCTGCGTTGCAAACGCCGGCGGTGCTTGAGTACGAGCGGGCGTTTCGGTACGGAGCGGGCCGTTGATGCTGCAGGAACGCGATGCCCTTTACGAAATCGCCATGGCCATCGGCACCAGTCTGGATACGGGCGAAATGCTTGATGCCTGCTTGCCAGGCTTTCTCGCGTTGCAAGGTGCCCGTGCTGCCGCCATCCTGAGTGGTCACGCGCCGGCTGTGACCGTATTGCGGTCGACACCGGATGAGGCGCTGTTTTCGGCTGGGCTGTCACAACTTGGCGAAGCCTTGGGTCAGCAGCAAGCTTGCTGTGTACTTGCAGGGCAGACCGTGCATCTGTGGCCGTTGTCCGCGTCCGCCTCTCTGGTGGTGGCGCATGCGGCGATGAGCGACGCGCTGCATGCGGCAATCACTCTGTTGGCGGCAAAACTCGGTAATGCCTTGCAGGCCTGTCGCGAGCACGAAGAATTGTCGCGTGCGCGCAGCGCGCTTGAGCATAGCGAGCGACGCCTGATGCTGGCGCTTGATGTGGGTCACGGCGTATGGGACTGGAATGTGCGCAGCGGGAAAGTCTTTTTTTCGCGAAACTGGAAATCGATACTTGGCTACGGTGACAGCGAGATAGGCGACAGTCTCGATGAATGGTCCAGCCGCGTTCATCCCGAAGATTTGCCACGCGCCAGGGAGGACATGCTGCGGCATTTTCGCGGGGAGGCTTCCGCCTACCGCAGAGAGTTCCGGCTCAAGAGCCGTGACGGCAGCTGGCGCTGGGTGTTGGACCAGGGCATGGTATTCGAGCGTGAAGCGGACGGCGCGCCGGCGCGTGTGGTCGGTACCTTCACCGACATTACCGAGCAAAAGCAGGGGCAACTGGCCTTGCAGGAAATGCGCGACGAAGCCCTGCATTCGGCGCAGGTCAAAAGCGAATTTCTCGCCAACATGAGTCACGAGATTCGCACGCCGATGAATGGCGTGCTGGGTATGCTCGGCTTGTTGCAGGATAGCGATCTGGTCGGCGAGCAGCGCGAATGGCTCGACCTGGCCAAGGTCTCGGCCGAGAACCTGCTGACGGTGATCAACGATATTCTGGATTTCTCGCGAATTGAGGCCGGCAAGCTCGACATTCATGTTGAGCCGCTCGATCTGCGTGCCACGCTTGATGAAGTGCTCCGTTTGCTCAATGTCTCGGCGGCCGGGAAAGGGCTTGCGCTGTCACTGGAGGTTGCTGCCGATGTGCCGCCAATGATCGGTACCGACGGCGGTCGCCTGCGCCAGGTGCTTCTCAATCTGGTCGGCAATGCCGTCAAATTTACCAGCGCCGGCAAAGTGACGATTCAGGTGCGCAGAGGCGATGCCGAGCACGCCGGTTGCCTGCATTTCTGTATCAGCGATACCGGGATCGGCATGGCACCGCCGGTGCTGGAAAAGATTTTTGAAGCGTTTACCCAGGCTGATGCCTCGATCACCCGACGCTTTGGCGGGACCGGGCTGGGCTTGGCGATTTCATCACGCCTGGTGCGTCTGCTCGGGGGGGAAATCTGGGCTGAAAGTGAAGTCGGAAAAGGCAGCCGTTTCCATTTCACGCTGCGTTGTCTGACGCCTGATGCCGAGCCGGAAAAGATCGTTGATGCGCCTGCAGCAGTCAGCGAACACGGACTGAATATCCTGCTTGCCGAAGATAATCCGGTCAATCAACGTTTGGCTGCCGCCTTGCTTGCGCGTCAAGGCCACCGTGTGATGATTGCGACAACGGGCGGACGTGCGGTCGACCTGTGGCGAACCGGACAATTCGAT
The DNA here is from genome assembly GCA_937892345.1 of uncultured Rhodocyclaceae bacterium. Taxonomy (GTDB): domain Bacteria; phylum Pseudomonadota; class Gammaproteobacteria; order Burkholderiales; family Rhodocyclaceae; genus Azonexus. Next base: position 2,414 of record CALAGF010000288.1, read on the forward strand.
GTGATTCTGATGGATATGCTGATGCCGGAAATGGATGGCATTCAAGCGACTTGCTGCATTCGCGAAGAAGAGCTGGGCACGGGCGCGCATATTCCGATCATTGCGATGACGGCCAATGCCATGGAAGGTGACCGTGAGCGCTGTCTGGCTGCCGGCATGGATGATTACGTTTCAAAACCGATCGTTGCCGCAGCGCTTGCTGCCGCACTGTCCCGCGTGCCTTCGTCGCTGTCGGGTCGAATTGAACAGAATGGGATGCTCGATTGAAAGCCATCGTATTTTTTCTGGTTCTCGTCAATGTGCTGTTTTATGCCTGGGGCGCTGGCGTATTTGGCGGAAAGCAGCGGCTGGATGGCCTGAGGATAGGCCAGCAGGTCAATCCGGATAGCGTTCGGATTGTGTCGCGCGGTGACGCGCCTGGCGCCGCCGCCCCGGTGGAAACGCCTGTTGCTCAGCCTGTGGCTGCTCCTGAGCCAGAAAAGGCTGTCGCTCCTCCTCCTCCTCCTGTGCCTGCCGTTGCATGTTTGACGTGGCAGTCGCTGTCGGTGGAAGTCGCCGACCGGGTACTTTCCGAAGTGCGAACCCGATTCCCTGACTACACGGTTAGCCGGCTGTCGACCAACGGCGACAGCAACGGCTGGTGGGTACATATCTCGTCATTTGCAGATCGTGCCAGCGCCCACAAAAAAGCCGTCGAGTTGCCGCGCTTGGGTGTGGAAGACTATTTCATCGTAGAAGATGGCGACCGCTATGCCATTTCTCTCGGGGTCTTCAGTAGCGAAAAAGGTGCGCGAGATCGCCTCGCCGCCTTGCGTACCAAAGGCGTGCAGTCTGCCCGTGTCGGTTTAAGGCCCGATCCGGCGGGTACGGTGGGCCTGGAGTTGCGTGGCCCGGCCCAGTACGAAGATGCCTTGCGCGCGGTATTGCCCACGCTTGCACCCAAACAAACGCCACAGGCCTGCAAGTGAGCGCCTTCATCATTGGCCTGACCGGGGGGATAGGGAGCGGTAAAAGTACCGTCGCCGACGCTTTCGTTGCTGCGGGTGGCGGTTTGGTGGATACCGATGAAATTGCGCATCACCTGACGGCTGCGGGTGGCGCTGCCATGCCTGCTTTGCGCTCGGCATTTGGTGAAAAAATCTGCGATGTCTCCGGCGCGCTCGACCGTGCCGCGATGCGCCAGCAAGTCTTCTCCGATCCCGATGTACGGGTGCGGCTGGAAGGGATTCTGCACCCGATGATCCGACAATTGGCGCTGGACCAGTGTGCGTGCATGGCAACGCCATATGTCGTTCTGGCGGTGCCGCTTTTGCTGGAGTCCGGTGCCTACCGTACGCAATGCGACCGGATTCTGGTGGTGGATTGTCCTGAGTCCCTGCAGGTTCAGCGCGTGATGGCACGCAATGGCTTGGCGGCGGCACAGGTGGAGGCCATCATGGCGGCACAGGCATCTCGAGGCCAGCGGCTGGCAATTGCGGACGATGTTCTGCTCAATGATGGCGATACCGACATGATCGATCTGCAGGTCAGTCGCCTGCATCGCAAGTATCTGGGGCTGGCTGCGGAAAAACTTAAAGCAAGCTGTTGAGATTTGCACGCAAATGGCTCAGAATTCACGGAATTTTCCTGATTCTGGAACCCGTTCGTGATCATCTACGAGTACCCGTTTAACGAGCGCATCCGTACGCTGCTGCGACTTGAAGACCTCTTCGAGAAAACGGCGTATTTCGTTCGTTCGGAAGGTGCGCATGAACATCATGCAGCGCTGTTGACGCTTTTCGAAATTCTCGAAGTTGCTGGCCGTGCCGATCTCAAGATGGATCTGATCCAGGAGTTGGAGCGCCAGCGCCAGACCTTGCTGGCTTTCCGCAACAACCCGGATATCTCCGAAGAGGCGCTGTCGGGGGCCTTGTATGAAATCGAGCAGGCCTCGGCCTCGCTGCTGGCAATGTCCGGCAAGATGGGCCAGTACCTTCGCGACAACGACTGGCTGATGGGCATCAAGAGCCGTGCCGCCATCCCCGGCGGTGTGTGCGAATTCGATTTGCCGTCCTATCACTGGTGGTTGAACCGTAGCCCGGAAACCCGGCGCCAAGCGATCGAGGAGTGGAGTCGTCCGCTGCTGGCCCTGCGTGATGCCTCTGCCATCGTGCTGCGCCTGCTGCGCGCCAGTGGCCGGCCCAAGCAGTACAGCGCAGTGCTTGGCCAGTTCCAGCTCAATCTGGGCGGGACTTCCGCCCAGATGGTCCGAGTTGCTCTGGACCCGGAAGAGGCTGCGATTCCGGAAGTGAGTGCCAACAAGTACTTTCTCAACATTCGCTTTACCCGGCCACCCGCCGGCGAAATCAAGGCCAAGGGCTGCGATCGCGATGTGGCTTTTGAACTGACCTTCTGCAATCTGTGAGCGACACCCCAAAAGTTCGCAAGGTTCGTTGCCCGCAATGCGGGAGCGATGCGCTCTGGGCGCCGGAAAATGCCTTTCGGCCCTTCTGTTCCGAACGCTGCAAGCAAATTGATCTGGGCGCCTGGGCCAGCGACAGTTATGCGATTGCGGGGTCGTTGACCGATGAAGACGGGAACGTTCCCGCCTTGGCTATTGAGCCTCAGCGCAACTAAGCGCCTTTCCCTGCGTCCTTGATTACCAGCCGCGCAGCAGCGCGATGCCATGCGCACCATGCGTCTGCGCTGTGGATAGCATCTCCGGCTTTTGTCCGCCCAGTGCAAAAACCGGCAGGGTGTTGCCGGCGCAAGCGTCGGCAAAGCCACGCCAGCCCATGCCAGCCTGCTCCGGGTGACTTGGCGTCGGCAATACCGGGCCGAGCAGCGCATAGTCCAGTTCGAGCTGGCCGGCATGCCGGATTTCTTCTGCCGTGTGACAGGAGGCGCCAACCCAGAGAAACTCGGGGCGGTGCTTGTGCTCAGCCAGTTGTGCCGCGCTCAGGTGTAAACCGTCGGCACCGAGATCGCAGGCCAGTTGCGCATCACCGTTGATCATCAGCAGCGCGCCATGGGCTGTGCAACGCTGGCGTACCGCCATGCCGAACTCGCGGCGCACCGCCTCGGGCAGGTGTTTGTCGCGTAGTTGCACCAAGCCCAATCCTTGTTGCAGTGCCTGCTCAAGGCGATTCAGTTCTGCAGCGACGCCATGAGCTTCTGCCTGGGTAATGGCCATTGTGGTCGGCAGGGACAGCGCTTTCAGGATGGGGGCGTTGGCCGGCAGGATGGGAGTGACCTGGGCCGCTTTTCCGCAAATCTGCCAGTCGACCGCAGAATGCTCCAGTGGCGCGGTAATGCCGATTTCTCCGGTCCACGCGGTAGCGCGCCAGAAATTGAGGCGCACCGTGGCATGCGGATACGTGAACTGCCGGGTTAGCCAGGGGGCGCATTCTGTGACGGTGATGCCGAGCTCTTCATGGAGTTCGCGGATCAGGGCTTCGCGCACACTTTCGCCGGCTTCCAGTTTGCCGCCTGGGAATTCCCAATAGCCTGCGTAGACTTTGCCCGGCGGACGCTGGGCGAGCAGGAAGCTGCGACCTTCGTCGCGCAGCATGACGGCGGCTGCAACCTCGACGATGGGGCTCATGCGGGTGTTTCGCCCGGGTTAAGTCGGCCGGCAAGGTCGCGGGCGAATTGCCAGGCAACCCGGCCGGAGCGCGAGCCCCGTGCCAGTGCCCAATTCAAGGCTTCGCGTTCGCTGCCGGCGATATCACTATCGCGGATACCGAACTGTTTTGCCCAATGCGCGAACACGGCCAGGTAGTCGTTTTGCGAGAAGGGGTAGAAGGAAATCCACAAGCCAAAGCGTTCGGAAAGCGAGATTTTTTCTTCCACCGCTTCGCCTGGGTGAATTTCATCATCGACCCGCAAGGTGTCGAGATTCTCCGAAAAATATTCCGGCATCAGATGGCGACGGTTGGAGGTGGCGTAGATGAGTACATTGTCCGGCGGGGCCGCGACCGAGCCATCAAGGACGGACTTGAGCGCCTTGTAGGCTGTCTCGCCGGCGTCAAATGACAGGTCATCGCAGAAAATGATGAATTTCTCCGGTCGACCGTCGATGAGGTCGACAATATCGGGCAAATCCACCAGGTCCTGCTTGTCGACTTCGATCAGGCGCAGCCCTTGCTCGGCATAGGCATTGAATACGGCCTTGACCAGCGAAGATTTGCCGCAGCCGCGGGCGCCGGTGAGCAAGACATTGTTGGCGCCGCGACCGGCAACGAACTGGGCGGTATTGCTGACGATGCGTGCTTTTTGGTCGTCTACAGTTTCAATGTCTTCAAGGCGGATGGGGTGCGGATGGGCCACTGCCTGCAGCCAGCCCCTTCCGCCACGCCGACGCCAGCGGAAAGCCACGGCCTTGTCCCATTGCGCTTGCGGCGCAGCAGGCGGCAGTACGGATTCCAGTCGGCCGAGAAGGTCTTCGGCACGGTTCAGCAGGCGTTCGAGTTGAGCGGGGTCTATCATCTTGGCGGGTATACTGCGCGGCAAAGTTGCTCACTCTAACCAAAGCCATGCGAAAAATCCAAGCTGTTCTCCTTTGTCTTTGCACGCTTTTGTCTGCCTGTTCCCTGTTGCCACAACTGCTTGGGCCGACAGCATCCGAAACGCCAGCCACAGCATCGACCTGTCCGCCCTGTGAGGCTTGCCCCAAATGTCCTGCAACCGACAAGCCCGCTGTCCAGGCTGAGTTCGCCCGCATCTTGAGTCGTGTGGATTGGTCGGCCTTGCCCGGCTGGCAGGATGATGCCAGTCGTGAGGCCTGGCCGGCTTTCTTGCAAAGTTGCCGCGGCTTGCGCAGCCGTGCCGGAGGTGAAGTCTGGAAGAGTGCCTGTGCGTTGGCTGCACGTCTCGATAATCCCTCGGATGAGGCGGTGCGGCAGTTTTTTGAGGCCAACTTTGACCCCCATCAGATTGCCAGCGGCGAGGGAGAGCTTGAAGGCATGATGACTGGCTACTACGAACCGCTGCTGACCGGCAGTCGGGTATTCAGCAAGCAGTTTGCCTATCCGCTGCACAGCGTGCCCAGCGATTTGCTCACGGTGGATCTGGGGGCGCTGTTTCCCGAGTTGAAGGGCAAGCGGGTGCGCGGGCGGCTGGAAGGCAACAAGGTTGTGCCCTACGGTACGCGCGCCGACATTCTGGCGCAGGGAAGCGCCTTGCCGGCCAAGGCGCTGGCCTATGTTGACGATCCGGTCGAGTTGTTCTTCCTGCAGGTGCAGGGTTCTGGTCGGATTCGCCTGCCGGATGGCAGCATGATGCGGGTGAATTATGCCGACCAGAATGGCCATCCCTACCAGTCAATCGGCCGGGTCTTGGTTGCCCGCGGAGATCTCAAGCTGGAAAACGCTTCCATGCAGGGCATACAAGCCTGGGCGCGGGCGAATCCCTCGCGCCTGGATGACTTGCTCAACAGCAATCCGAGCTATGTGTTCTTCCGTGAAATGCCGGCCAGCAATGAAGGCCCACTCGGTGCCTTGGGTGTGCCGCTGACCGCCGAACGCAGCATCGCGATCGACCCGCGTGCCGTGCCCTTGGGGGCGCCGGTGTTTCTTGCCACGACCCGCCCAAATACTGCGCAGCCCATGAACCGGCTGGTAATGGCGCAGGATACCGGGGGGGCAATCAAGGGGGCGGTACGCGCCGACTTTTTCTGGGGCTTTGGCAAGGATGCCGGCGCGCAGGCGGGGCGGATGAAACAGCGCGGGCGTTTGTGGGTGCTGTTGCCGAAAGGCTATGTGCCGAAATAGTGCTGGCTGCACCAAAGCGATGCGTGATTGACCTGCTGTGCACGAAATAAGTGCGCCCGTGCGCCTTTGGGTGCTGGGTAATGCCCTGATTTGAAACCATTGTTATGCACTGGAATGGTGCTTGCTTTCTGAGTCTCCGAATTTAATTTCGGAGAAATCCATGGAAAGCTATCAATCCGGCAGCAATGTGCTGTTCATCCTGTTGGGCGCCATCATGGTGCTGGCCATGCACGCAGGCTTTGCCTTTCTGGAAGTCGGCACCGTGCGCAAAAAGAATCAGGTCAATGCACTGGTCAAGATTTTGACCGACTTTGGCGTGTCGACCGTAGCGTATTTCTTTGTTGGCTACGGCATCGCCTATGGGGTTCATTTCTTCTCGGGTGTCGACACGCTGATGGAGAAAAACGGTTTTGAGCTGACCAAGTTCTTCTTTTTGCTGACTTTTGCCGCAGCAATTCCGGCCATTATTTCCGGCGGCATTGCTGAGCGCGCCAAGTTCAATCCGCAATTGATCGCCACCTTCATGCTGGTTGGCTTTGTCTATCCGTTTTTTGAAGGCATCGCCTGGAATCAGGCTTTCGGTATTCAGGCGTGGCTGAAAGCCACTTTTGGCGCCGAGTTCCACGACTTTGCCGGCTCTGTTGTGGTGCATGCCATGGGCGGCTGGATTGCCTTGCCTGCGGTGTTGTTGCTCGGCGCTCGCTATGGCCGTTACACCAAGGATGGGCGGATTTCCGCGCATCCGCCGTCATCCATTCCCTTCCTGGCGCTGGGTGCGTGGATTCTCGCCGTGGGTTGGTTCGGCTTTAACGTGATGAGCGCGCAAACCATCGACAAGATTTCCGGCTTGGTAGCGATCAATTCGCTGATGGCCATGGTCGGCGGCATTCTCGTAGCTCTTGTGGCTGGAAAGAACGACCCTGGTTTCGTGCACAACGGTCCGCTGGCCGGCCTGGTCGCCGTGTGCGCCGGTTCCGATTTGATGCACCCGATTGGTGCGCTGGTGGTTGGAGGGATCGCAGGAGGCTTGTTTGTCCTGATGTTCACGCTGACCCAGAATCGTTGGAAGATTGACGATGTGCTCGGTGTCTGGCCCTTGCATGGCCTTTGCGGTGCGTGGGGTGGAATCGCGGCCGGCATTTTCGGTAGCCAGGCGCTGGGTGGTGCTGGTGGCGTGGCGTTCATGTCGCAGTTGGTCATGACCCTGCTGGCCATCGCGATTGCACTGGTCGGGGGTATTGCGGTCTACGGCAGCCTGAAGGCAATTTTCGGCCTGCGGCTGGATCAGGAAGAAGAGTACGAGGGGGCTGACCTGAGTATCCACAAAATCACGGCCACACCGGAGCGCGAGCCGAACTGGTAAGCGCCTGATGGGAAACAGTAAAGCCTGTCGGGCGAGATTAAAGTCTGTCGGACAGTAGAACTGATGAAGGGGGCCAATGGCCCCCTTCATATTTGCACTCTTTCCAAGCACCACCGATTCACATTCACCTGAGCGGCTCGAATCGAACCTTTGCTGCCGGTCGGGCCTTCGAAAAGCGGACGTTCAGGAACGTTGAAAATCACCGGACCTGCGCGGCTTTTCGCGCAGGTCCGTGTGGACTGACGGTTATGCATCGCCAACCTTCTTCAATAGACGGACCCAGACGGATTTCTTCTCAGGGCCAATAAGCTGCATCATTAAGTCGCCACTGCTAAGGTTGGTTTTGTCTAAGTGACTATTTGCGGTGACTTTGTCCACCTTCCAATATTGTGTAACTCCCTTGCCGTCTTTTCTAGCAATAGAAAGAATTCCCGCTTGAACGAACTTCCATTCGACATCTTGCGCAGCGACCGGAATCGCCTTTGGGATTTGATTTGAGCAAGCGCCAAGATGGGTTTCCTGATGTAACAAGTAACCATTCTTATAGATGCCAAAAAACTGACAGGTCGCTGGCCAAGGATTTTGTTTCAGAAATTTCGGTTGGTTGGCGTCTGGGAAGTCGATGAGCTGATATACGCCGGGAAGACTGTTGGCGTCTGCAGGCTTTGCGTATTGTGATTGAGCCAAAGCTCCTAGAGACAACAGTAGAAGTGTTAAGAAGGTGAGTGCCCGTTTCATTTGATTCGCTCCTTACTTCTGGATGAGTTGGGTAGTAGGCGCACAACTTGATAGCAATGCATAACGTCGTAGCTCAGGGGCGCGCCGCCGGAAGGCGGAGCGTCCCTTGGAGCGTAGTGTTAGCCACTTAACTAAACGAGACTTCAGCGGCTTGCTTTTCGTACAAGTGCTTTTGGCGAAGCGCTGCCACCTGAATAACGGCAGGAATTGTTACTCGATAGGCTGCACCTGCTATATCAATGGCAGTCCAAAGGCCAGTGATCACCCAGCCAATTGGGCCAGTTAAGATGGCCATCGTTCTAGTGAGCGCAGCATTGCCTGCAAGCGATAGGCCACGACCAATAAGTGCCTTCAGAACTGCGTTAACGATGATGAGAGTTAACTGGTATGACTTGAACCCACCGGCTCGAAATACTGCTTGGAAAACCCCAACCATCGTTTCTGCTGTAATGCCACTGGTGTTTTTCACGCCAGTTGCCTCTGCTAGTTCCTTTAACTCATCGGGGCTCATTTTTTCAAGCGCATCCGTAAGGATTTTCATCAAGAGGTTGCCCTCTATTTTTTCGGTACTGGAATCCTTGTTGTAATTGACCTTCATTTTGTCGCAAACATCCATTAGCACTTCCTTGTATTCCACTCCTTTTCCACCTCGAAGCATGGTTGCGAAGGTGTTTGCACCGAAGCACTGTATTTCCGCAGCAATCAGTTCCCAATATTTTTGATGATCCGGGGAATG
>CALAGF010000289.1 GCA_937892345.1 uncultured Rhodocyclaceae bacterium
TGTCCACGGCTGACGTGGCCTCGTCCAGAATCAGGATGCGGGGGTCAATCAGCAGCGCGCGGGCAATCGAAATGCGCTGGCGCTCGCCGCCTGACAGGCCCTGGCCGCGCTCACCCACCAGCGAGTCGTAGCCATGCGGCAGGCGCAGGATGAATTCATGCGCGTGAGCTGCGCGGGCCGCAGCGATGATTTCCTGGCGCGTCGCGTGCGGCTTGCCGTAAGCGATATTGTCGGCAATCGTGCCGAAGAACAGGAAGGGCTCCTGCAAGACGAGGCCGATGTGCTGGCGGAATTCGGCGACCGGGACGGAACGGACGTCGACCCCATCGATCAGCACCTGTCCCTCGGTCACATCGTAGAAGCGGCAAATCAGATTGACCAATGTCGATTTTCCGGAACCGGAATGGCCGACCAGGCCGATCATTTCACCAGGCTCGATAACCAGATCGACATCCTTGGTGACCGCGCGGGTACCGTAGCGGAAGCTGGCTTTCTTGAGTTCCAGGCGGCCGGTGACACCGGATAGGTGCACCGGATTGCTTGGCTCGGGAACGCTGGAAACGTGATCGAGAATATCGAAGATGCGCTTGGTGCTGGAGGCCGCGCGCTGGGTGGCGGAAACGATGCGGCTCATCGAATCGAGGCGGGTGTAGAAGCGGCCGATGTAAGCGAGGAAGGCGGTCAGGACGCCAACAGAGCTGTCACCCTTGGAAATTTGCCAGATGCCGAACATCCAGACGACCAGCAAACCGATTTCGGTGAGCAGGGTGACCGTCGGCGTGAACAAGGACCAGGTCCTGTTCAATTTATCGTTCATCTGCAGGTTGTGCTCGTTGGCCGCGCGGAAGCGGTCGCCCTCGCGCTTTTCCTGGGCAAATGCCTTGACCACGCGAATGCCGGGAATGGTATCGGCCAGTACATTGGTCACTTCGGCCCATACTCTGTCGATTTTCTCGAAGCCGGTGCGCAGTTTTTCGCGGACGAAATGGATCAGCCAGCCAATGATCGGCAGCGGCAGTAGCGTCACCAGCGCCAGCCACGGGTTGATCGAGAACAGGATGACGGCAGTCATCGAGATCATCAGCACGTCGGTGGCGAAGTTGAGCAAATCCAGCGACAGGAAGATGTTGATGCGGTCGGTTTCGTTGCCGATGCGCGCCATCAGGTCGCCGGTGCGCTTGCCGCCGAAATATTCGAGTGACAGGCCGAGCAGGTGGTCGTAGGTTTGCGTGCGCAGGTCGCGCCCCATCCGCTCGGAAACCAGCGACAGAATGTAGGTGCGAATCCAGCCGAGTCCCCAGGCCAGCGCCGCGGCGCCGAACAAGCCGCCGAGATACATGCTCACCAGGGGCCAGTCGACGGGTTTGCCGTTCTGGAACGGAATCAGCACTTCGTCCATCAGCGGCATGGTCAGGTAAGGCGGCACCAACTGTGCTGCGGTCGACGCCAGCGTCAGCAGAAAACCGGCGAGCAGTTGCCAGCGGTACGGGCGGGCAAAACGCCACAGGCGGAACAGGGTCCAGGTGGAGGGGGCGACACTGCCTTCGCGACTGCAGACTGGGCATTCGTCCTCGCCCGCTGGCAGCGGGGCCTTGCATTTTGGGCAGCAATCTTCGGTTGACCGTTGCACTGGCAGGCCACTCTTCAGACTGCTGCGCAGCAAGTCGAATTCGGCGATCAGTCGCAGTGCACCGAGATTGCGTTCCAGCGTGTAGCGCCAGCGAGCGAGTCGGCCTTGCGCATCGAGCAGATCGAGCGAACCGACGCCCGCATGGTCGTGATGGGTCAGTTGCAATGCGGTCGACAGTGGCCAGGCCTGAATTTCTCCGCCTTGCGCCGGCCAGCACAGTAGGCGTCGATTGGTCAGGATCAGCAGCGCATCGGCGAAATGCAGGCTGTGATCGAGATCCGGGGCTAGCCAGGCGTGCAGGATTTCATCGGATTCCAGCGTGGCAGCGACTTGGCTTGTCCAGGCGTCAGGCAGGGTCGGGCAGGTGCCGGCGGTATTTACGTTGGGGAGGGGCATCGATCAAGGGGCCGTGGGGAAACGAGTGGGGAAGGGGCGATGAATCGCCGAAGTGCTGGCTGTGCCGTAAAATCCGTTTTTTTTGCGTGTGCGGTCAACGTGTCCAGACTGGTAATTTTCAACAAGCCGTATGGCGTAGTCAGCCAGTTTACACCGGAAGGTCGTTGGCGCGCGCTCGATGAATTCATCCCGGTGAAGGGCGTTTATGTGTGCGGTCGTCTGGACGCTGACAGCGAAGGCCTGCTTGTGCTGACGGATGATGGCAAGTGGCAGGCACGGATTGCGGATCCCCGGCACAAGCTGGAAAAAACCTATTGGGCGCAGGTCGAAGGTGCGCCGTCAGATGCTGATTTGGCGCCCTTGCGGCAAGGGGTACGCTTGACGGATTTCACTGCGCAGCCGGCGCAAGTACGCTTGCTCGATCCGCCTGCGGGTTTGTGGGAGCGCGTACCACCGATTCGCTACCGGCAGTCGATTCCAACCCGCTGGCTTGAAATACGCATCCGTGAGGGGAAAAACCGACAGGTGCGGCGGATGACGGCGGCGATCGGCTATCCTACGCTGCGCCTGATCCGGGCCGGTATCGGTGCGCTCACCATCGATGGACTCGCCCTCGGCGAATGGCGTTATCTGGAGGGAGGATTGAATGCCTTACAAGGAAAAAGCAATGTTTAGAAAGCTCTCGGCAGGCATCCTGCTGATTACTCTGGGCTGGGGGGTGATGGCTCAGGAAAGCATGCCCGTGATCGAGTTGACCGCTGGATTCCATCGTATTGAGGCCGAAGTCGCTGCCCGCGATGATCAACGTCAGACCGGCTTGATGAATCGTCGGACGATGCCTGCACATCGCGGCATGCTGTTCGCTTTTCCGGTGGCCAATACGTATTGCATGTGGATGCGCAATACCTTCATCCCGCTGTCGGTGGCTTTTATCGATGAAAACGGGGTGATCCTCAATATCGAGGACATGGCACCTCAAAGTGAAGACAATCATTGCGCCCGGCGTCCCGCCAGTTATGCGCTGGAAATGAACAAAGGCTGGTTTGCGCAGCGAGGTATTGTTGCCGGTGGTCGCCTCAAAGGGCTGGAGCGCGTGCCGCGCGCTCGCTGATGCCAGTTTCTTGCTGGCCTTCCAGGCTGCCTCGAGGTGTCGGCTGCAATCCCGAATTTGACTGGTTGCGTGAGCCAGGTTCATTGACCCTGCGCTGCCAGCAGCTTTGCGATGAATTCGAGGTACAGGTCTTGCGCCAGTCCGCACAATCTCTGGTGTCCGGTTCGCGCAGCCGGGTGCCTGCACGCGAAGTCTTACTGCGTTGCGACGGCATGCCGGTGATTTTTGCCCGTAGTCGTTTGTTGACCGGAAGACGTAGTCGGCTGGCATGTTGGTTCGAGCGTCTGGGCAAGCGTTCGCTCGGTTCCTTGTTGTTCCGGCATCCGGGATTTTCCCGCGGAGCCTTGGGCTACGCCCGCCTTCGACCGGGGCAACGATTGCACCGCCAGGTTTGCGAAGCATTGGGAAAACCCTTGCCCATCTTGTGGGCCAGGCGTTCCATTCATTACCTCGATGCTGCCAGCCTTGAGGTGACAGAGGTTTTTTTGCCAACGATCCGGCATCTCGCTGTTACCCGAAAAGCAATCGGATAGACACTCACAAAGGCTCTGCCGAACACAAAAACAGAGCCTGTCGCTCTTGGATTAGCTGTGCCGGAAGCGGGGAGTTTGCCGCAACCGAGCAAAAAAAAGCCAGCCCGAAGGCTGGCTTTTTCGCTGGTGTGAGGCAGAGGCTTAGTGGCCGCTGGCGCCTGCAGCACCGATACCGGTTTCCGAAC
>CALAGF010000290.1 GCA_937892345.1 uncultured Rhodocyclaceae bacterium
CCGCCATGGCCGGCACAGGTAACCAGGCCCAAGCATCAGCCCATGTCTTCACCGCTGCGGAGCGCTTTACCAATGCTTCTGTCAGCAGTGCCAGGATCAGCGGGGCCATGGTGAGTGCCAGAAAGGCTTCGACAAAGGGGCCTATCGACACGACCACCCCCGAAGTATCACTCAGCATAAGCCCCAGGTAGAGGGGTAAAAGAGCAAGCTGAAGTAACAGCAAAATCGGCGTCGCCGAAAGGATCAGGCGTGAGTCACCCCGGCCAATGTGGGTGAACACGACCACGTAATCGATGCAGGGCGTCAGTAGCACCAATAGCACGCCAATCAGGATGGCGGGATGTCCATCCAAGAAGCGGGTCAGCCCCCAAACCAGGAGAGGAATCAAAACAAAATTGGCGACTAGGAGCGCAGCCATGAAGGGCTTGTTGTGCAAGCCATCTTTAAGGTTCAGCAACGGAATCTGAAGAAACATCGCATACATCAGAACAGCGATGGTGGGCGTGACTGCGTATTTCGGCCCACCGTGACCGGCTGTTTCGGTAGATCGTGACCGGACATTTCGCTAACGCGTGACCGCTCATTTCGCTATCAACGTGACCGATTTCCAGCCTGCTCCGAAACAGGCGGTCACGACTTACCGAAATCGTCGGTCACGGCTTAGCGAAACGCTTCCACCCCGTTGCGCATGACCTGACGCGACCGTCACCCTCGCCCGATTTCGGGGAGTAGAGGGATGGCGGCGCAGCGAGTAGCCATGCGTAATATCAAAGAATGTCTGCGCCTCAAGTTCGAGGGCGGCCTCTCTCACGAGAAGATCGCCCGGGCCTTGCAGCTGTCCAAGGGCGTCGTCAGTAAGTACGTCACCGCAGCCGCTGAAACCGGGATGGAGTGGCCGGCGCTGGCCGTGCTGGATGAGGTGGCGCTGGCGGCGGCACTGTTGCCCACTGCCAGGGTTCGCCAGACCCGCGGCGAGCGGGTGCTGCCGGATCTGATCACGATCCACCGCGAATTGCGGCGCAAGGGCGTCACCCTGCAACTGCTGTGGGAGGAGTACGTCGCCGCCCATCCCGAGCAGCCGACCTACCGCTATACCCAGTTCGTCGAGCACTACCGCCGCTACGCCAGCACCCTCAAACGCTCGATGCGTCAACAGCACCGGGCCGGCGAGAAGCTGTTCATCGACTACGCCGGCCCGACGCTGCCGGTGATCGACCCGGCCACCGGCGAGATCAGCCGGGCGCATATCTTCGTCGCGGCGCTGGGGGCCTCGAACTACACCTATGCCTGCGCCACGCCGGGGGAAACCCAGGTGGACTGGCTGACCGCGCTGGGTCAGGCATTCAGCTATTTTGGCGGGGTCAGCGAGATGGTGGTGCCGGACAACCCGCGCGCCCTGATCGCCCATCCCGACCGCTACGAGCCGGGCTTGAACCGCGCCGCACTGGAGTGTGCCCGGCATTACGACACGGTGATGCTGCCGGCGCGGCCGCGTAAGCCGCAGGATAAAGCCAAGGCCGAGGTGGCGGTACAGGTCGTCGAACGCTGGATCATGGCGCGGCTGCGCCACCAGCAGTTCTTCAGCCTGCACGCGCTCAACCAGGCGATTGCCAAGCTGCTGGAGGACTTGAACCAGCGCCCGTTCAAGAAGCTCGATGGCTGCCGCCGGGAGTGGTTCGAGCGGCTCGATCAGCCGGTGCTGCGACCGCTGCCACAGCATCCCTACGAGGTGGTGACCTTCAAGCGCTGCAAGGTCAACATCGACTACCACATCGAAGTGAACGGCGGCTTCTACAGCGTACCCTCGGCCCTGGCCCGGCAGAGCGTCGATGTGCGGCTGAGCGCGCATACCGTGGAAGTCCTGCACGGCAACCGGCGGGTCGCCAGCCACTTGCGACTTCAGCGGCGCGGCGCCTACAGCACCCAGAGCGAACACATGCCGGCCTCGCACAAGGCGCACCGCGAGTGGACGCCGCAGCGCCTGCTCGACTGGGGTGAGCGAATCGGCCCGCAAACCCGGCAGATCGTCGAGCACCAACTGACCCACAAACCGCACCCGGAGATGGGCTATCGCGCCTGCCTGGGCCTGCTCTCGCTGGCGCGCCAGTACGGTAACGCGCGCCTGGAGGCGGCGGCCAGCCGCGCCGTGCAACTGCGGGCGCTTAACGGCCGCACCGTGCGCAACCTGCTCAAGCAAGGCCTCGACCAGCAACCACTGCCCAAGCCCGCGACGCCGGCAGCACAACCCAGCAGTCACGAGAACGTCCGTGGCGCCGATTACTACACCCAAGAGGAGCTGTTCGATGATGACCCAACACACCCTGAGCCAATTGCACCAACTGCGGCTGGGCGGCATGGCCCGAGCACTGGAAGAACAATGGACGCTGCCGGCCAGCCACAGCCTGAGCTTCGATGAGCGCCTCGGCCTGCTGCTCGACCGCGAGCTGGCCTGGCGCGACGACAAGCGCCTGGAGCGGCTGCGTAAACAGGCCAAGCTCAAGTACGCCAGCGCCTGCCTGGAAGACCTCGACCGGCGCCGTGGCCGCACGCTGGACGAGCGCCTGATCGCGACCCTGGCCAGTGGTGACTGGATCCGTCAACGGCACAACCTGCTGCTGACCGGCCCGACCGGCGTCGGCAAGACCTGGTTCGCCTGCGCCCTGGGCCACCAAGCCTGTCGCCAGGGCTACAGCGCGCTGTACCTGCGCACCCCGCGCCTGCTGGAGCAACTGCGCATCGCCCACGGCGACGGTAGCTTCGGGCGCACCCTGCAACAGCTGGCCAAGGTCGATGTCTTGATTTTGGACGACTGGGGCCTGGCGGCGCTGGAGGAAAATGCCCGGCATGACCTGCTGGAAGTGATCGACGACCGCGCCGGCAGCCGCTCCACCATCCTGACCAGCCAGCTTCCCGTCGAGCACTGGCACGGCTGGATCAACGACCCCACGCTGGCCGACGCCTTGCTCGATCGCCTGGTACACAACGCCTACCGAATCGTGATGAAAGGCGAGTCACTACGGAGGAAAAACACGGAGGAAGAAGCCGCATCGTGACCGATGCGGTTAGAATTTAAACCCCGCGCAATCGGGTGAAGCCACCGGTCACGTTGTTAGCGAAATGAGCGGTCACGTTCACCGAAATCCGCAATTCGGTATGGATTTTGGGAGCGCGAAAGCTTGTCGCCTACTGGCGAACCAAAATTCGCGCAAATTGGATTTTTGCAGAAATTGACCTGAATGCCCTGATGGGCTGCGGGTGAGCGCTGCTTGCGAGCAGCTTGTGCACCATCTGCGTCAGCGAGGGGATTTTTCGCCTTGGCCGTATCCGCTGATTCGACTGCTAGATCGGAAGAGCGTCGTGTAGGGAAA
>CALAGF010000291.1 GCA_937892345.1 uncultured Rhodocyclaceae bacterium
TCTTGGTCTACGTGCCATAAAATACTCCATATATTGATGTTTATAACATCATTTGAGGAGCAGAATATCACTTATAGGAGTTGTTCAAATTTCCTGATCCACCTCTGTTGCGACGCGCTGATGTTGGTCTGGTCAAACTCCGCATTTACCCGCGTGGAACAGGCAGTTAGCCGTGGCCTCGCAATAAACAATATGTCGCTTCTCAACACCAGATGTGATACGGCACATGTCTCGGTACACTACGTGCCGGTGCCTTCTCCTTGATTGATCTCTATCGCTCGCCAAGTGACTCTGAAATTGTTTTGGTCAACGGCTTCGTAAGGTAGGAGAGGACTGTCTGTTGCCCTGTCCGGATATCGACGGATGCGGTCATGCCCGGTTGAACAACAATGGGCTTTCCCGTGTGTCTGGCGTTTCGCTCGGCGAGCGATCGTTCGTCGATTCGAATTTGCACCCGATAGTAGGGCTGCTCCCCCGCCTGGGTTTTTTCCATCAGCGCGTCCGGGCTGATGTAGGTGACCTCGCCCGCCAATACGCCGTAGATGCTGTAGTCGAAGGCATCGAGTTTGACGGTGGCAGACAAGCCGGGCCGGACAAACGCGATATCGGCGGGTCTGAGTTTTGCCTCTACGATCAAGGCGCTCGCGGTGGGTAGCAGCTCCATGATGACGTCACCAGGCCGGACTTTGGCCCCCGGCGTTGTGGTCAGGATGTTGCGGACCAGTCCTTCGGCCGGGGAGACGATCTGGGTTCGCTCGTGGACGGATGCCCGGTCGACGAGCAACTGTTCTTGTGTCGCCAGATCTTCTTCAGCCTTGGTCATTTCGGCCTGGGCGTCCTGAAAGTATTTGTTTCGTCGATTGGTGATCTGGCCGCTGATTTCAGCGACCTGCTTCTGCAGTACGATCACCTCGGCCTTGCTGATGTCTCCGCTCTCGAGCAGCGGCAGATTGAGATTGAGCTGTTTCTGGACCAGTCCGAGGCTTTGCTCCAGCGCTCCGATTTCGGCATTCACTGCTTTCTGGCGCCTCTGGAAGAGTTCTGTCTGGTTTGCAACGAATGCAGGGTGTGCGAGGACGTCGTCGGAGAAGACGAGCTTTCGACTGAATACTTCGGCACGCAACCGGGCAAGTGCCGCCTTGAGCGCTGCGACCTTTGTCACACTGTCTTGCCATGCGGCTTCGGCCTGGCTTTTATCAAGGCGGGCGAGCAACTGCCCCTTGGTGACTTTTTCTCCTTCACGGACCAGGATTGCTTCGATCACGCCATCGTTGGCCGACTGGATGACCTGCGTGCGGGCACCGGCGATGACCTGGCCCTGTGAACGCGCGATCTGATCGATCTCCGACAGTGAGGCCCAGGCAATGAGTACGACGACCGTGGAGGCGATGGCCACGATCAGCCACCAGCTGTTTCTTGCATCTTTTGCGCTGCTCATTTAGCGCCTCCAGGGATCACTACTCTAATCGGCGTCGGTCCTGCCTTCGTTTTTTCGTCACTTTGTTCGATGGCCATTTTGCGGAGATGCGCCAGGACCATGTCGCGGGGGCCATCCATCAAGATTCGCCCGCCAACGAGGATTACCAGACGGTCGACCAAGGCAATGAGTGCCGGTTTGTGCGTTACCAGTACCATGGTGCTTTCGGCTGTGATGGCGCGTCGCAGTGCGCCAAGGCTGCGCGCTTCGGTCTGTTCGTCCATGGAGGCCGTCGGCTCGTCGAGGAGCCAGACATCCGGATGCGAAAGCAGCAATCGGGTAATCGCGACCAATTGGCGCTGCCCGCCGGATATGCCGCTTCCGCCTTCGGCTATCGGGAGATCGAGCCCTTTCGGGTGGGCCGCGATAAGTTGGGCCAATCCGGTTTTCCGGCAGGCTTCTAGAATGCTTTCGTCGTCAATGCCGGCCAAGCCTACGATCAGGTTGTCCCGCAGGGTTCCGGCGAAAAGCCGGCTATCCTGGGGGCAATAGGCGATTCTCTCGCTGAGGTGCGCACGGGATATCTGTTGTATTTCAAGCCCGTCTAGCAGGACTCGGCCTTCTGTCGGCGAGTAGAGCCCGGCCATAATTTTCAACAGGGTGCTTTTCCCCGATCCGATCGCGCCCAACAGGCCAACTTTTTCGCCAGCGCGGATGCTCAGGCCTGGAATCGATAGGGTGACGGGTTGATCTCTATAGGCGTAGCGAAGATCAACGAGATGAAAATCGCCATTGATGCGCGATGGCACCAACGGGGTGCTGATGCCTTCGTTATCGCGATGCAGCGAAAATACGGCTTCGAGCCCCTTGAGCGCAGCCTGGGCGTGCGCCCACTGAACGATCAGACCGGGCAGGGCCCCCACCGGCGCCAGCACGCGTCCGGAAAGGATGGAGCAGGCGATCAGCGCGCCCATCGTGAGATCGGTGGAGGTGGAGGCGACCCAGGCGCCTGCCGCAACAAGCCCGACATAGGAGGCCTGCTGCATGAAACCTGCGAAGTAGGAGGCGTGCTTACTGCAGGAGCGAATCGAGTAATCGTCTTCAACCGACTGGCGATTCAGGGCGTCCCAACGCGCCTGGTGCTGCCAGCCCGAGCCCGTGGACTTGACGAGTTCGGCGTTTTCGACTGTTTCTACGAGCAGCCCAAGTTTCCGGTTGGATGCAGCGTTGCCGCTTTTGGCATGCAGTTCGATCTTTCGCCGGTAGTAGAGCCCGACACCAACGGCGACAAGGAAGAATATCGTCGGCACGGCCGCGATTTTCATTCCTCCCAATAAGGCGATGGCGATGAGAAACAGTAACGCAAACGGCGCGTCAACGGCGATGTAAAGTACGGCCGATGAGGCAAACGATCGTATCGTTTCGTAGCCGCGCAGTTGTCCTGAAAGGGTCCCCACGCTCGCCGGGAGCTGGTCCATGCGAATACCGAGCAGCCGCTCGAATATTTTCTTGGAGAGTTGCAAATCGATGCCGCTGATGGCCTCGTCCATGATCCGCGAGCGGGCAATTTTGACAACCAGTTCCATCAACACCGACAGCAGCACGCCGACAGTGAGTACCCAGAGCGTCGCGGTGCTCTGCGTCGGAATGACCCGGTCGTATACCTGCATGCTGTAGAGCGATGCGCCAAGGACCAGAAAATTGGCCAGCAGTGATGCCGAAGCCGCCTGCAGGAAGAGTGATTTACGTGAGAGTATCGCGCGACGGAACAGCGAAAGCGCAGATTCTCCCCCTTCTTCTTGCACCGCCAGGGAATGGAGGGGGGCAAACTGGGTTCCTCTGGGAAACAGGCCGGTCTTGAGAACGCCATCGGGAAGGTTGATCAACCAACGCCCGCTGTCACCTTTGGCGTACACAATTCCCCAGCCTACGCCGGGCAGGCGTATCAGCGAGGGGATCGAATGCGGATTCACCGCGGTGCTCCATTGGAACTGTCCGACTTTTGTTTCGGCAGCGAGATGATCGAGCGCCAGCCGGGCAACATCGGATATCTGCTCGCCGGCGTGCGGGCTTTCGCGATTGAGGATTTGCGCGATCCGGGCTTCTGCGTTGCGCGACAATTTTGCCGCGCCGCTGCAGTATTGCGGGATGTTGCGGCCCAACCAGTCGATATCAGCAGGAGTGAGCGGCGTTTTCATGGCGCACCAGCATTCGGACGTTCAAACCAGTCGAAGTCGGCGAGGTAGACCCGTAAGCGGCTCTGCGAGGATGCAATGAGTGCGTTGACGTCGGAAAGTCCGATTTCGGCCTGCGTGAGTTCCCTAGCAGAGTTCATGACATCCAGCCAGCTCTTTTTTCCCGCCACGAACAACCGTGAGTACGACGAGAGCACTTCCGCCGATACGCGCCGCGATTGCTGGAGATTCTTTCGACGGGCTACGGCGGCGAGATAGTCCTGATATTCGGCAATGACCTGCGCCACGAGTTCACGACGGGCAGATTCCTTGGTTTCGCGCAGCCCGAGCGCTCGCGCACTGGCCGCGTCAGCTCCGGAAACGGCCGACAGGCCTGCGCCGGGGGTTAGATCCAGCGTCAGCATGATGCGATTGTCCGTGCGGGCGATGGTGTTTGTGTTGCTGGAATCGACGCGCTGGCTTTCGGCACGTACCCCGATCGTTGGCCAGATTGCGGCTCGACGGGACGCTGCTTCGTGCGATGCAGCCTCGATGTCTGCATCAAGTCGCTTGAGAGCGGGAGCGACGGCTTCAGCATCCGCGACCAGGGTGTCCTGCGATTTGTTGAGCAGCGACGGGTGCTCGTGCTCGATAACGACAAACGCAATTTCGTACTCTGCGAGGGGGCGCCCAACGGCCTGCGAAAGTTTGGCCAGAGCGCTTTTTCCGGCGGCCTGGGCAGCATAGTAGTCGCCCTGAACCTGTGCCAGACGCGATTCGACAAGATCTAGATCAACCGACGCCGAGACCCCGCCATCTACCCTGCGGCGCATACTCTGGGTCTGCTCTTCGTGGTACCGGACCGACTTGCCGAGCGCGGCCATTCTGCCGAGCGATTGCGCCCACGCCTGATAGGCGGTTGCTACGTTCAGGGCAATCGACTGTTGCGCGTCGACGATCGATATTGTGGACGACCGGTGCTTCGCCATCGCCGCATTGTAGCCGGCGTCGATTCGACCGCCCGCCCATAGCGGCTGCTGTACGGCAACGACAGTCGTCGTGCCATTTTTGCCATCCTGCCGGGCGGAAACGGACGGCGTGGGAAAATATTGCCAACGCGCGGACTGCACGTCGTATTCCGCTGCATTGGCATCCGCTTTTTTGGCCCCGACACTGGGATGTGTCCGGACGGCCAGCGCCATCAGGTCTTGCAATGAAAGTTGGCTGACTCCCTGCGCAGCAGCAACTGTCGCCCCCCCCCCTGCCCCCGTAGCATTTCCCCCGGCCTTGGTCTCGGCGAGAAGGATGGCCGAGCGCGGTGCGTTGAGGCTATGGATTGCCACGCCGCGATCTGCTGTAGCGGGCTCTGCCATTGCATTCAGAGGCGCGCTCAAGCATAGCGACAACAGAAATAGGGCGTGCGCTGCCTTTCGGCCAAGTAAACCATTCATCACTTTTCTTCGCCTGACTCGTTTTAGCAGATACGCCAGCTCCGCGATCACTGTTTCGGGATGCGCCGAGTCCAGGAGCACGTTGCTTGCCTTTGCCTCAATGGCACTGTAGAAGCAGCGGGGCTCAAAATTCTGGAATCGAGGATGGCAGCGCTTTGCGCGTCGACAGCGCAGAGGCAGTCGATTTTTCAAAGGTAGATCCCTTCGGCTGCCTGAACCATGGCCCGACCGAAATGACCTTCCCCCGGAATTTCGTCTGCCAAGGGTGACATAAAATTGAGTCACTGTCAATCAGCGTCCAATAGTTTCCAGGTGTCAGCGTCCAAATCTTTCCAGTTGCTCAGGCTGATATGACGGATTTTTTCCGCTGTTTGAAGCGGTAGGAATCGTTGCCGGTTTCGAGGATTTCGCAGTGATGGGTGATGCGGTCGAGCAAGGCTGTCGTCATCTTTGGATCGCCGAACACGGTCACCCATTCGCCGAATGACAGATTGGTCGTAATGATCAACGAGGTCTTTTCATAGAGCTGGCTGATCAGGTGAAACAGCAGCGCCCCACCCGAGGCCGGGAACGGCAAATAGCCAAGCTCATCGAGAATGACGGCATCAAACAGCACCAGTTGCTTGGCCAGATTTCCTGTCTTGCCCTGCTGCTTCTCCCGCTCCAATTGATTGACGAGATCCACCGCATTGAAGAAACGCACCCGTTTCCCCTGATGGATAGCAGCAACCCCCAAGGCAGTCGCCAGATGAGTCTTTCCCGTCCCTGTGCCACCGACCAGAATCAGGTTGTGGGCGCTCTCCATGAAGGTAGCGGTCGCCAGTTGCTCAATCTGCGCCTGTGGCAAAGGGGTCTCCGTCCAGTCGATGCCCGTCAGGTCACGATGGATCGGGAAACGAGCCGCCTTCATCTGGTAGCGCAGGCTGCGCACCTGCCGATCCGCCTCCTCGGCATCAATCAAGCGATCCAACCAGGCTTCCGGCTGCATGGGGCGTCGCGTGCCTTCCGCCAACAATTCTGACCACGCCGTGGCCATGCCGTAGAGGTGCAGCGATTTGAGTTGGGCCAGGCGATCAATGGACATACTGGCCTCCGCGCAGACGGTCATAACGGCTGCAGTCAGCCACCGGCTCGACCTGCAAACGCAGTTGGTCAGGCAGACTGATTGCGCTGGGTCGCGGTGGTGCCGTTATTCGGCGTAATTCATTCATGACGACAGCCGCTGTAATCACGCCGCCATCCAGCGTCAATTCGCACGCCACTTGCAGCGCCTCCAGCCCGACCTCGCGAGCTGCCAATAGCAACTCAACGAAGGCTCGGTCACCCTTGGGCTGCTTCAGCACACGATCTCGCACCAGCTGAATCGGTACCGGCAAATCCCACTCGACAAACGGTGCGCCGTTACGCAGCGATCCCGGCTTTTTCTCCAACACCGGCAAGTAATGCCAGGGGTCGCAGATCAACTGATCACGTCCGAATCGCCGTTCATGGTCGGCAACGACCTTGCTTTCAGCAACGATCCGTACTTTGTCGGCGTATAAACGCACTGACACCACCTTGCCGGCAAAGTCGGCCGGCACGCTGTAGCGATTGCGCTCAACGCGGACCAGGCAGGTGCTGGAAACGCGCATCATCTGCTCAACATAGCCATCGAAGGGGCTGGCAATGGCCCGCAGACTGGGGCCTTCCTGAAGAAAGCAGTCAGCAATGGTGCGCGTCGGCTCAACCGGATGTTTGCGCTGCGCCAATTCCCGGCAACGGTTGGCCAACCAGTTGTTCAATGCAGCAAAGCTCTCGAAGCGGGCCTTGGGTGTGAACAGCCATTCCCGTACGTTGCCGACCTGATTCTCGATTTGACCTTTCTCCCAGCCGGAGGCCGGCGTACAGGCGACCGGTTCGAACAGGTAGTGGTTAGCCAAGGCCATGAAGCGGCGATTGAAGTGCCTATCCTTGCCGACCAGAATGGTGTCCACCACGGTCTTTAGATTGTCGTAGATCAGGCGATTGGGCACGCCACCGAAGAAGGCAAAGGCCCGGTTGTGGGCATCAAGCACCATCTCCTGTGTTTCGCAGGGGTAGGCGGCGACAAACATCTGCCGACTGTAGGCCAACCGGAAGTGGGCGACCTTGATGGTCAGCGCAATGCCGCCAATCTCCACGTGTTCCTGGCTCCAGTCAAACTGGCAGGCATCACCGGGTGCAAAGACGAGCGGCACAAAGGCTTCTTTGATCGTCGGCCGGGTTTGCGCTGACTTCCACTGCTTCACGAAGCGTTGCACGCTGTCGTAGGCGCCGCGATAACCCTCGGCCTGCA
>CALAGF010000292.1 GCA_937892345.1 uncultured Rhodocyclaceae bacterium
GCCATCAAGGCCTATCTGCGCGGGGAATGGCGCGGTGAAGGGCATAACCCATTGGGCGCGCTTTCGGTTTTTGGCCTGCTCGGCGTGTTGACCGTACAAGTCCTGAGCGGCCTGGTTGCCAATGACGATATCGTCTTTGTCGGCCCCCTGTTCGATCTGGTGGGCAAGGAGTGGAGTGATCGCCTGACTGGCCTGCATCACCTCTTTGGCGATGCCGTCATCGGGCTGGTGGTGCTGCATGTCGCCGCCATCGTGTTTTATGTGCGGGTCAAAAAGCACAACATCGTGCGACCCATGGTCACGGGCTGGAAGGCAGATGCCGAAGGTGAATCGGCACAAGGCGGTGGGCTGGTGGCGCTGATCCTTGCGCTGATCGTTGCTGTAGCGTGCATCTACGGCGCCAGTGGTGCATGGCTGCCAGAACCCCCGCCCGCAGCACCCGCAGCCAGTTCAACGCCCAGCTGGTAAGCCCTCGGAGGACATGATGAGGATTCGCCCATTGTTGCTGAGTTTGTTGCTTGGCCTTTCATGGCCCGCTTTGGTCTCAGCGGGTGACATGATCGATACGCACATGCATTTCCAGCTCGCGCCAACGCGCGATCCCGAAGCTTCATTACGCAGCGCGCTGGCGACCATGGACAAGTACGGCATCAGCCGTTCTCTGCTCATGCCGCCACCGCTCACCAGCGCCAGCGCCAAAACGTATTACGACATCGACGACGTCAGTTTCGTGATGCGTGAGCACCCCGGGCGTTTTGCCCTGCTCGGCGGATCGCGTCTGAACATCCTGATTCACGAAACGCCGGCTGCTGCGGTCGACGCGGCCGTGAAGGCAAAATTCCGCGCGCAGGCCGACGCCGTAGTCGCTGCCGGCGCCGTGGGCTTTGGCGAAATTGCCATCCACCATGTCTCGATTCCGGCCATGGGGCCGCAACATGCCTACGAGTCCGTGAGCGGTGATCATCCGCTGCTGCTGCAACTGGCCGATATCGCCGCCGAGTTGGACATGCCCATCGACCTGCATTTCGATCTGGTGCCCGAAGACATGCCCCTGCCCCCAGGGCTAAGGCAGAACCCGCTGAATCCGCCGATGCTGGAAGCCAATGTCGACGCCTTCAAGCGCTTTCTCGCCCACAACCCCAAGGCCAAAATCATCTGGTCGCATGTCGGTTTCGAACCCCTGCTCAATCGCCAGCCCAAGCGCGTCGCCGCGCTGCTGGAGGCCTATCCCAACCTGTACATGAGCTTTCGCCTCAATCGATCCAGCCCCAATCCAGCCGCTGCCATCGATCCGGACGGAAAGCTGAAACCGCAGTGGCTGGAACTGATTCAACGCTACCCCGAGCGCTTCATGCTCGGCAGCGATTCCTTCTACGACCGCACAGGCATCAGCCGGGGGAGCGGGGAGGAAGGCTTGTCCAACCTGCGCACGCTCATTGAGTCGCTGCCAGAACCGACCAGAACGGCGGTGGCCTCGGGGAATGCGGTGAGGCTATATCGGCTCGTGCCGTGATCTGCAGGTTGGGAATGGCTTGTGTCTTGTGCTGACGCCGGGGCGAGTTCGTCAATTTTCCGGGGTAATCCGCAAAGGGGCGTGGTGGTGAAATGGCTGAACTGCAGGGATCGGACAGGAGCGGACACTCGGTTACCGTGCCCCAAAGCAGACATTGCCTTGGGGAATTTGTTTGGCATATTGATGTTGTTATACTGACAGCCGATATTCCAAGTGACTGAAAGCAATGTGCTTAATGCAACAAATTCAGCGACAGCAATATCAATTGTTATGTCCGTCTAAACACTGTTGGGGGCATTCATGTATGCCACTCTGATGCTCTTGGCTATCCTGTTAAATGGCTTGAACATCGCAGCAACGTATGTTCTCGTTCGCAGCCAGCGCTACGATCGCCATCAGAAATTGTTTCAAGCCGCGTTGATTTGGCTCGTTCCCGTTGTCGGATCGCTGTTGGTCTGGTCACTCGCACGGGATAAGAGCACGAGCCCAATAACGACTGATCTCGCCGACAGGGCCGGTCTGAATGGCCACAAAATTCCAGATGGGGCAGGCGAAGGAATTGGCCGTGAGTAGCAATCTGAGCTTTACCGCTATGGGTCTTCGCAAGGCCCATGCCCCCAACCAGGCAGTCGAGGGGACCTGTGCGAAGAGCCGCGCAGTCCGCTCATCTACTACGAGGCATCCTATGCCCCTCTCGCGCAAAATTTGTTTATTGCTCGCCCTCCTCAGCCAAGCCGTCGTGGTCTTCGCACAAGAGAATGTCTTTGACAACCCAGCGGCTGCCATTTTCGCGCTGTTTCCGAACAAGAAGGTCTCCGAATGGACTTCCACTGAGGGAGACTTCAATGGCGATGAATCAAAGACCTAGCCATGATTCTTACTTACTTTCCAGAAAATAGGCCTTCTGAAACGCGCTTGGCCGTTCTTGCTGGTGCCCCTAGCGGAAAGTATTTGCCGTTATCTATCTCTTCCAAGTATTGCGATGCCCAAAAATTCTTCAATCTTGAAGCAAAGGGAGCTTCTCTATTTGTGCAAGAAGTGCATAAAGCAGAAGGAAATGCCCTTATAACCAACACACTGCAGTTTCGCTTCAACAAGAAAAATGGTGATTTCGAATTGATAGGCAAGGAAAACATTGGGGAGTATGGCAACGAGTACGACAGAAGCAGTGTCAATTATCTGGCCGGTAAATACATCAACTACGAACGGGTGCGAGGACGCATCAGGGTGAAGGAAGAGAAGCGATTTGAGATTCCCAGTCTGGTAAGGCTAAACGGATTTAACTGCGATATGTACTTTGATGGCATGCCTTATTAAATCTAGCTTGATAG
>CALAGF010000293.1 GCA_937892345.1 uncultured Rhodocyclaceae bacterium
GGAGTTCAGACGTTGCTCTTCCGATCTTATTTCACCGATAAACGTGAACATGTGCGCCTGAGCGTGATGCTGGGCCGGAATTCGGCGCAGGCGACTCTGACATCGGCGTGGTAATGCCCCCACGGGAGCCTTTTGCTGGCCGGCGATCCGGCAGCTGGCTTGCGCAACGGTGTGCCGCTTTTGCCGATGCCGGCCGGGGTGTCGTGATCTTGCTCAATACCCAGGCCCACGCGCGTATTCATCTGGCCGCTACGCTGGGCGTGCTGGTTTTTGGCGTGGGGCTGGATGTGAGTCGTGCCGACTGGCTGGCACTGGTATTGGCGATGGCCCTGGTTTGGGTGAGCGAGGCGATCAATACCGCGATTGAAGCGGTGGTGGATCTGGCGTCGCCAGCGCTGCATCCGCTGGCTGGCAAAGCCAAGGATGTCGCTGCCGGCGCGGTGTTACTGGCAAGTCTGGCGGCCTTGGTGATTGGCGTGCTGGTTTTTGCCAAATACCTGCCGCTCTGAACCTTTCAGGGCTGTTCGATAAACGTCAGCAGATCATTTGCAAAGCGTTCGCGTTGCCATTGGTGGGGCGAATGGTCGGTGCCTTCGTAGATGTGCAGTACGGCTTCGGGGATGCGGCTGGCGACGTGGCGGGCGGTGTCGGCCGTGTAGAAATTGCTTTCGCCGCCGTAAATCAGCAGCGCCGGTTTGTCGATGTGTTCAAGGACATCGCGGTAGTCAGCGGCAGTCAGGCTGGCCCAACAATCGATCAGAGGTCCGGGGCGTTGTGCGCTGAGGGCATTGCGTGAGCGCTGCCAGCCGCTGGCGTTGGCGAGATATTTTTCTCGGGCGCGGACGTTGAGGCCGAGCGCAGTCAGTTTGAGCACCGCTTCGGCGAAATCCTCATGCAGCCAGTTCATCATTTCGCCAGCCTTGTCCGGGCCAAAGTCACCATAAATGCCATGCGACCAGTCGTCGTCGGTCATTAGCTTGGGGGATTGATCGATGAAGCAGAGCTTGCCGATGCGGGCGGTGCCGAAGTCGCGGATGTATTGCCAGAGGGTGAGTGCGCCCATTGAATGGCCGACAGCGCAGACGTTTTCCAATTGATAGTGTTCGAGCAGATTGTGCAGATCGCGCGCCATGCGCTCGGCGGTTGGCGGGGTGAGCGGATCGTCGGCATGGCCGCCGTGGCCGCGGGCATCCCAGCGATAAACACGATGCTTCGCTTGCAGTGCAGCGAGAAAAGGGAACCATTCCTGATGGCTGGACGTCCAGCCATGCAGCATGACGACGGGGCTGCCCTCGCCGGAAATCTGGAGGTGAATGCGGGTGCCGTCGTCGGCGCTGAAGTGAGTCATGGGCAAACAGGGAATTGAAAGTCGGGCAAGTATAATCCGCCGATACCAAGCACACGGGAGAGAGACTGCAATGTTTGACTGGCGCGATTACGAAAACGGCATCATCGCTTTTGACGCAGGCTATGTCCGCCCCATTCTGGCGGCGATTCATCTGGTCGTGGAAAACGGGCGGGTGGCCTTTATCGATACCGGCAGCAACGACGCGCTGCCCAATGCCCTGGCGGCGCTGAAAAAGTTGGGTCTGGACAGGTCGACCGTGGATTACGTCATCCTGACCCACATTCACCTCGATCATGCCGGTGGCGCCGGCAGTTTGATGCAGGCTTTCCCGCATGCGAAGCTGGTGGTGCATCCGCGCGGTGCACGGCATATGGCAGCGCCGGAAAAGCTGGTGGCGGGGGTGACTGCGGTCTACGGTGCGGAATACGTAAAAACCGTGTATGGCGACATATTGCCGGTGCCGGCGGATCGCATTATCGAAGCGCACGAGGGCACGGTGCTTGATCTGGCCGGGCGTGAACTGCTGTGCATCGATACGCCGGGCCATGCAAAACACCATATTTGTGTGGTCGACCGCAAGACAGGCGGGATTTTCACGGGTGACATGTTCGGGATTTCCTACCGTGAGTTCGATGTCGACGGACGGCAGTTCATCTTTCCGACCACTTCACCCAGCCAGTTTGACCCGCTGGAAATGCGGCAGTCGGTTGAGCGGCTGCTGGCCTTCAAGCCGGAGGCCATGTACCTGACGCATTACAGCCGGGTGCCGGATGTTGCGGCCCAGGGTGCTGCCTTGCTGCGGCGGATGGATGCCAGTGTGGCGATGGCCGAGGCTGCCGCGGGCGATGGTGAAGCTCGCCATGCGCGCATCAAGGGCGAGCTGACCGCCTATTTGCTGGCCGAATTGCGCGCACATGGCTGCATGCTGCCCGAAGCAGAAATTCTTGAGGTGCTGGCGACTGACCTCGAATTGAACGCGCAAGGGTTGGCGGTTTGGCTGGATACGCGCAGCCACTGAGCGTTTGCCGCGACTTAGCCTGTAATCAGTTTGATCGCGTGGCTGGCGGCAGCCAGCCCGAATACCGAGGTGACGCAGGCGGATGAGCCGAAGCCGGCGCAGTTGAGGCCGGCCGGGCCACCGCGGGTATCGCAACTCGCGTTCTTGTCCGGATAGCGCAGCGCTTCGGTGGAATACACGCAGCTGACCCCCATTTTCCCCTGACGCGGAAAACCATGCTCCCGGCGCAGGCTGGCGCGAACCTTGGACAGCAAGGGGTCTTGAACGGTTTGCGCGAGATCGGCAATCCGGATCTGGGTCGGGTCGATTTGCCCGCCGGCTGCGCCGGCGACCACAATCGGCAGCTTCTGTTGCTTGCACCAGGCGATCATCGCGATTTTGACGCGGGCCTGATCGATGGCGTCGATCACCACGTCAAAGCCCTGGCCCAGCATCTGCGGGAGATTGTCGGCGGTTACGAAATCCTCGATGCAGCGCACTTCGCAACGCGGGTTGATGGCGCGAATGCGTTCAGCCATGGCCTCCACCTTAGCCTTGCCGTAAATGCCATCGAGCGCATGCAACTGCCGGTTGGTGTTGGATTCAGCCACCATGTCGAGATCAATCAGGCTTATCCGGCCCACCGCGGTGCGTGCCAAGGCTTCGGCGCACCATGAGCCCACGCCGCCAATGCCGACGACGCAAACATGCGCACCGGCCAGCGCCGCCAGACCTGTTTCACCATAAAGGCGGGCGACACCGCCAAAACGCCGTTCGTAATCGCAATCCATCAGCTTTCCAGTGTCTTGCGAATGACCTGGTTGAACGGATTGATCCACTCCGGCGCGAACTGGGTGTCGCAGGCGTTGATTTCGGCAATGGCGCGCAGTACCGAGCGATTTTTGCCGCGGTGAATATGCTTGAGCATGACGGCCTCAAAGGCATCCACAATCGCCAGGATTTTTGCACCGGCACAGATGTCGACCGCAACAAGCCCGCCGGGATAGCCTTCGCCATTCGGCATTTCATGGTGCTGGGCGACGATTTCCGCTGCTTCGCGCCAACCCGGCATGCGCTCCAGCAGACCGGCGGCATAGCCTGGATGGTTGCGCAGCATCTGCTTGTCGGCATCGCTCATCTTGCCTACCTTGAGCCAGTTGGGCTCGGGGAGCAGCATCATCCCGACATCGTGGAGATACACCGCAGCTTCAAGTTGTACCGGCGACACAGGGTTGCCGGCCATTTTGTTGGTTTCCTGCGCCAGACGCAGGATGCGCATGGTCCGTCCCTTGAACAGCGGCGAGCGGCTTTCAAACTGCATGGCCAGCGAGCGGAAGAATTGCAGGTCTTCGCTGACGCTCTTGGGGTCGTTTTCATTGCTCGCGCTGCGCGTAGGCCGGCTCGACATGTCGGTGACGACTGGCGGGAAGCCGGTAACCGCTTCAATCAGTTCGGCGCAAAGCGTGTCGATCTCGGCGCTCTGGCCAAGTGCGAGCTTTTCCAGGCCACCGACCAGTGTCGGCAGTTGCAGGTGATCTACCGATTTGCCGCGCAACACCGCTTCGGTGGCCAGTTCAAGTCGGTCGATGGCAAGCAGGAAAAGTTCGGCGAGCAGGTCGGAAAAGGCAATTTCGCCATCGCGAAAACGCGACATCATGCTTTCGATGGGATGCACCAGGGCAATACCAAGATCAAACTTGCACAGCGAGGCATCGCCCTTGATATTGTGAATGGCACGGAACAGGTC
>CALAGF010000294.1 GCA_937892345.1 uncultured Rhodocyclaceae bacterium
ATTTCTGGAACGGCAACCGCTCCGGCAAGTTCGACGGCGAAACCTGGCAGGAAGTGCCGAGTGATGTCGTGCCTTTTGAGCAGCGCCCGTGGATGAAGGCAGCTGAAATAGCCGATGCGATGATTGCCGTCATCCAGTCGGGTCAGTACAAGGTGCTGCGCTGCAATTTTGCCAATGGCGACATGGTGGGTCACACCGGCAATTTCCGTGCGGCGACGATGGCGGTCGAGGCCGTTGACCTGGCGCTCGGACGCCTGCTCAAGGCCGTTGCGGCAGCCGGCGGCGTTGCGCTGATCACGGCGGATCATGGCAACGCGGACGAGATGTACGAGCTCGACAAGAAAACGAAGGCGCCCGCCTTGAACAAGGATGGTTCTTTCAAGGCCAAGACGGCGCACACGCTCAATCCGGTGCCGCTGATTCTCGTGGACCATGCGACCGGTGGAAAACTTGCGCTGGCGCAGACGGAGAGTGCCGGGCTTTCCAATATCGCGGCGACAGTTGCCAATCTGCTGGGCCTGGAAAAGCATCCCGCCTGGGATGAGAGCGTGCTGCAGATTGCGTCCTGATTTCGTCCCGACTCGGGCTTAAGCTGATGCTTACTGCGGTTTTTCCGAAGTCTTGCTGCTGTTTCGGCCGATGGTCGCCAGCGCAGGCCCTGACTACAATGCGCGCTTCTTTGCTGTCCCACTGCTGATTGACCGGAGTTGTCCCATGCTTGAAATGCTGCTTTCCCCCGAAATCTGGGTCGCTTTTCTGACGCTGACCGCGCTGGAACTGGTGCTCGGGATCGATAACATCATCTTCATCTCGATTCTGGTCGACAAGCTGCCCAAGGCGCAGCAGGAAACCGCGCGGCGAATCGGCCTGTTTCTCGCGATGTTCATGCGCATTGGCTTGCTGCTGGTGCTTTCGTGGATTGTGGGTCTGACCGAGCCGGTGCTGACGATCCTCGGCTATGGCATTTCCGGTCGCGATCTCATCCTGATCACCGGCGGCCTGTTCCTGATCTGGAAAAGTACCGGAGAAGTGCATCAGTTGCTGGAAGGCGAGGAAGGGGAAGCATCCAGCCGGGTGGCGGCCAGTTTTATCGGGGTGATCGCCCAGATCATGGTGATCGATCTCGTGTTTTCGCTTGACTCCATTATCACTGCGGTTGGCATGGTGAGTCAGGTAGGTGTGATGATTGCCGCCGTGGTGACCTCGGTGGGCCTGATGATGATGTTTGCACGCTCGATCGGCGAGTTTGTTTCCGACCACCCGACGATCAAGATGCTTGCCCTGTCTTTCCTGATTGTGGTCGGTGTGGTGCTGATTGCCGATGGTTTCGGTCACCACGTGCCCAAGGGTTACATCTATTTCGCGATGGCCTTCTCGGTCACCGTCGAGATGCTCAATATCCGTCTGCGCAAGAAGCATGTGCCGCCGGTGGATCTGCGTGAAGCCTATGCGCCGGAGCGTGAGTCGACCTAGCATTTCTACGGTGTTGCTGCGGTCGACCGCAGCAACACCGTTTAATTGCCGCTGCCCTCCGGGTGAGCGGCATCCAGCCAGCGGCTGAGGGTCTTGAACAGATATTCGGGTTTGACCGGCTTGGGGATGAAGTCATTCATTCCGGCGGCGATGCAGAGTGATTTGTCTTCCGAGAATACGTTGGCACTCATTGCCAGAATCGGGGTCCGGGCATGGGCAGGGACGTTGCGTATGCGCCGGGTGGCCTCCAGACCATCCATGCGCGGCATTTGCATGTCCATCAGGATCAGGTCGAAATCCGATTTTTCGGCCAAGGCCAGTGCATCTTCGCCATTTGCGGCACAAACTGCCTTAAGCCCGATTTCTTCCAGCAGCATCACGGTGATTTCGCGATTCACCGGTTCGTCCTCGGCCACCAGAATGCGTCGCCCCTGGCATGTTGACCGCCAGATGGCCTCGTCCGAGCTGGCCGCAAGCCCCTGGTTTTCTTGCCGGTGAACCGCTTTGCTCAAGCGGGCGGTGAACCAGAAGGTGCTGCCCTGTCCCGGCGTGCTGCGAGCACCGGCTGCGCCGCCCATCAATTCAGCCAGCTTGCGGTTGATCGCCAGTCCGAGACCGGTGCCGCCGTATTTGCGTGTGGTGGTGTTGTCGGCCTGTTCGAAAGCCGAGAACAGCTTGTCCAGCGTTGACGCATCGATGCCGATACCGCTGTCGCAGACGCTGAAGCGGATCAGGCAGCTTTGCGCGTCTTCTTCTTCGATGCAGGCGGAGAGCGACACCGCGCCGCGTTCGGTGAACTTGAGCGCGTTGGTGGTGTAGTTCAGCAAGGCCTGCTGCAGACGCGTCGGGTCCCCCTGCAAGTCGTGGCGATCAAGGCCGGATTCGACAAACAGGCTGATTCCCTTGTATTCGGCGCGGACCTGCTGCATCGATAGAATATTGTCGAAGATCTGGTCGATGTCGAGCGGCAAGACTTCCAGCGACAGTTTGCCGGCTTCGATCTTGGACAGGTCGAGCACGGCATTCACGATGTCGAGCAAATGGCCGCTGGCGGTTTCCAGCTTGTCCAGTCGTTCCAGCTGCTCGCGCGGCAGGCCGCTGCGCCGGATCAGGTGGGCCATGCCGCTGATCGCGTTGAGCGGTGTGCGAATCTCATGACTCATGTTGGCCAAGAAGGCGCTCTTGGCAAGATTGGCGCTTTCCGCCACCTCCTTGGCAATCCCCAGCTCGCGGGTGCGGGTGCTGACCTGCTCCTCAAGCTCCAATTGGTAACGCGCCTGCTGTAATTCGTTGTTGTGCCGTTCGCTGATGTCGCGGGCGATGACCATCAGTGCCTTGGGTCGTCCATCCGGATAAAAGATCGGCATCTTGCGGACTTCGCTCACCCGGGTTTGCCCCTCGTCGGCAGCAAGGTTCTCGATGCTCAGTGTCAGATTGCCCCGAATCCAGGCCGCACCATCGGTGCTCAGGGCCGCGTGGTGAAAATTTGCATAGCCGGGGTGGATGTCAGCCAATTCGGCATTGGTTTTGCCCTGCCAATCGATATGCTCGAGTTGCAGCAGGGAAATGGCTGCCTGATTGGCTGTTTGCCAGCGATTTTCGCCATCCTTGATCACCACGACGTCGGGTAGCGCATTGATGAAGCCGAGCATGCGCTCGTTACTGTCCTGCAGCGCCTCGGTCATCTTGCGCAATTCGGTAATGTCGCGGAAGGCCACGACCGAGCCCCGCAATTGACCATCGATGAGCATGGGATTGGCGGTAAAAATGACCGGGAAACCTTCACCATTCTTGCGCCAGAGCCATTCCTCGCTGTTTCGCCGCAAGCCGTCACGATTGGTTTTTGCCGCCGGGCATTCGTGGACCGGATAAGGGCGACCATCCTGGTGGCTGTGATGGAAAAGCGAGTGCAGGTTGCTGTTCTGCACCTCTTGCTCGTTAAAGCCGAGCATGGCCAGTGCGGCCGGGTTCATGAAAATGCACTGGTCGTGTTCGTTAACGCCGTACACCCCCTCGCCGAGGGCTTCAAGAATCGCCTTGTGGCGTGCCAGGTGAGTGGCCAGTTCGCTGACCCTGAGCTCGACGGCATCGGCCATGATCCGGAAGTTCCGGGTCAACTGGCCAATTTCGCCATCATGCGTGGCAGGTAGCTCGGTCCGGTACTTGCCTTCTGCAATGCTGTTGCTGGCACGGGTCAACAGGCGGATGTCCCGGGTCAGCCAAAGGGTCACGCCAAACAGCAACAGTCCAGTCAAAGTGATGCCCACAACGGCAATCAGCAGACCTTGGGCCATCAGTTCGGCGCGCGCTTTTTCCAGAAAGTCCAGGGACAGGCCATAGTGCAGATCGCCATAGGATTGCCCGCCCAGCGCTACGGGAAAGCTGACATGCAGCATGTCAGGGTTGCTCATGTCACGACCCGGCTGGGGAATCGATTGGCTTTCATGCCAGCCGGTACTGGCAATGCGCTGGCCGTCAGGGGCGGTGACCACGAGATACTTGACGTCGTCCGATTGCAGCCAGCCATCGAGAATGTCGCGCAGGGTGGCGTAGTCGCGGCTGGCCAAGGGGGCGAGCAAAGCGGTTTTGTAGGCCAGTTCGATTGCCGTCACGCGGCGCTCGGTTTGGGTGCGGAGATGCTCGTCGATCAGGCGCAGGCTGTTGCCAAGCAGGGCAATGACCAAGCAGATTTCAATCAGCAGGCTGGCAATCAGCAGCCGGAAACGCAGCGTGCGGGTAAAGCCCGGCAGTTTCATTTGGCTTGATCCAGCAGCGATCGGGTCAGTTCAATCAAGGGTTGGAGGCTCGCAATATCTTCGGCACTCACCGGCGCATAGCCGACGTAGCCGATATCGCGAAAGAAGGCGATGCCTTCTGGGCTGGACTGGAAGGACTCGAGTGCGGCACGGATGAGCGCGATTTGGTTGTCACCAAGATTGGCATTGGCCAGCGTCATCAAGTGCGGGATGCTGGCGCCGGTTTCCAGCGTGCGCAGGACGGCACGAATATCTGGCGGAACCTGACGCAAAGGGGTGTAAGTCGTCACCGCGGCATCGAGTTCGCCGACCGCCACGGCAGCAATTGCTGCGCCGTGGGTGGCAAACTCGCGCAACTGGTAGTCGCGGCCGGGTTTGTAGCCATGATCATGCAGCCACTTCAGTCCGCCGATTGATGAAATGGAGAGATTGCTCGATAGTCCGATACGCTTGCCGCGCAGCTCCTTGAGCTTGGTAACTGGACTCTCGTTGCGTACAACGAACAGTGGCAACAGTTCCGCACGGTAGCGGAAGAGCGGCACATAGCCCTGTTCGCTGGCCATGGCGCCAAAGTGGGGGCCGGCAATGGCCAGATCGAAATCACCGGCCAACAATTGTTTGACGTAGGTGACGTAATCCGGGGCGGTGTAAATGGTGATTTTGCGCTTCAGCTGCTTTTCCAGATAGGTGGTCAGCGGCTGATGGGTCTTGATCAAGGCGAGAGCGCTGTTGAAGGGCATGATGCCCAGCTTGAGCGGTGCGACGGGCTCGGCGGCCAATCCGTCGAAGGTTGCTGCGGAGAGGGGGAGCAGGGCAAGCAGGTTCAGCAGCTGCCGGCGCTTCGTACTGGACTGTGCCCGGATTTGGTCATGGTTCGGCAGCGTGCGCACGGCGGTTCCCTCGAAAAATGTCTCATGGGGATTTTCGACTGAAACGGCGCCTGCGGCAATCCCGGAAACGCTCACCCTGCCGCGTTCTCCCGGCTTGGGTCGCGGCGTCGGTAATGTGCGGGCGACATGCCGGTCCAGCTGACGAAGGCTCGATAAAATGCCGAAGTGTCGGCGTAACCCAGGTCAGCGGCAATTTTTGCGATGGGGTCACGGGTTTTACTCAGCCGGGCCAGCGCCAGATCACGACGCAGTGCGTCCTTGATGGCGCGGAAGCTGGAGCCTTCCTCCTCCAGTCGCCGGTGAACCGTGCGTGGGGAAGCATGCAGACGGGCGGCAATGTCATCGAGCCCCGGGGTTTCCGGCAGCGCTTCGCGCAACAGGTCACGCACGCGGATCACCATTTCCCGGTCGCGGCGGTAGAGCATGGTGATCTTGCCGGGGGCGCCATCCAGAAATGTGTTCAGTGCGGCTTCGTCGCGGCGTACCGGCAGCTCCAGAAAATTGGCGTTGAAACGGGCGATCAGGGTGCCATTGTGGTTTGCAGGACTGGGCGCAAAGCGCGAATCCTCGGTGAAGATCAGCGTGTAGTCCGCGGCATGTGCCGGTTGCGGGTAGGGAAAGGTGACGCTATCGAGCGCAATGCCGCGCCCGGCCAGCCAGCAGGACAGGCTGTGCAGCAAGCGTAGCAGCCACTCGAAGGCGAATATCCGGCCGGGATCGTCGGTTTGCTCAGCCAGCCGTCGCGTTTCCATGATCACCAGTTCGGCATTGCCGTTCACGCGCCGAACGCTGACCGCCAGATCGGGCAATACCACATGCAGGAAGCGACTGGCGCGTGCCAGCGCTTCGGCCAGCGTCGGGGCGCTGAGGCAGCCGCGACACAAAAATTCGAAGCTGCCAACACGCATGGGCTGGGCAAACAGGGCAAAGCCTTCATCGTCAAGAATGCGCGTCAGACGGTTGTACAGCGCAGCATAGCGATCTATGGGAATTCGGCTGGCGATGTCTGCAATGTTGATGCCGAGTTCGTCCAGTAAAGGCTGTGCGAATTGCTGCCGCTGGCGCGTGCCGGAAAGCATGCCGCTGACAAAACCCATTGCAACAGTGGCTTGTGAGCGATTGGGTGTGTTGCTGATCGTGCGGTGCACCATTTTTGGCCGAAAGCGGTTGTTGACCGTATCAGGGTATCACCTTGGCGGGTTTTGCACGATTGTCGTCATTCGCGACAATCGCAAGGCGTGCAAAGGCGCCTAACATGGTGGTCTTTCCATCTATTCGATGAGGCTGTCGTCATGACCGATCTTTCCGTTGCCAAGAAGCTGTTGCCGTACAAGCCGAAGAACAAGGTCCGTTTCGTGACCGCAGCCTCACTGTTCGACGGCCATGACGCCTCGATCAACATCATGCGCCGCATTCTGCAATCGACCGGCTCCGAGG
>CALAGF010000295.1 GCA_937892345.1 uncultured Rhodocyclaceae bacterium
CAGCAGCATGTACAGGGTACGCTGGGCAGGCACGGCAAAGCCGGCCAGCAAGGCGTAGGCCAGGGCCGCTAGGCAGGCAGCCAACACCCCGGCCTTCTGGGCCGGCCAGCGCAGGACCAGCGCCGGCATTCGCCGCCAGCCAAACGACACCAGCCAGCCGAACAAGGCCGCCACCATCGTCACGTGCAGTCCGGAGATGCTCATCAGGTGTGTGGTTCCGGTGCGGTTGAAGGTGGTCCACAGCTCGCCCTGGATCGCCTTCTGGTCGCCGACCACCAGGGCGACCAGCACACCGGCGTAGGGGTGGTTCGCCTCGGGCAGCAGGCGGGCGAAATTGTCGCGTATCGCCAGGCGCATGCGTTCGATCAGGTAAGCGGGACGCCACACCATCGCAACCAGGCGTTCCGGGGCTTGCGAACGGATGTAGCCGGTGGCCCGGATATTTCTTTCGAGCAGCCAGGCCTCATAGTCGAAGACGCCCGGATTGGCATTGCCGTGCGGCCGTTTCAGGCGCACCGTGAGGCGCCAGCGCTCGCCGGGCCGCACGACCAGGCGCTCCGT
Organism: uncultured Rhodocyclaceae bacterium; assembly: GCA_937892345.1. Classification (GTDB taxonomy): domain Bacteria; phylum Pseudomonadota; class Gammaproteobacteria; order Burkholderiales; family Rhodocyclaceae; genus Azonexus. The sequence goes on from CALAGF010000295.1 coordinate 562, forward strand.
GCGCTCGCTGTCGCGCCGGCCCTGGTACCAGGAAAGCATGATTCTTCCCGGCACCACCGCCCCTGCTTCCGCTCCTTCGACATCGAACTCGAAGCGGCTGCCGCCGGCAAATTCCTGCGGCAAACCGGCCACCACGCCGACAATCTCGACATCCCGCCCCTCCTGCTCGGCTGCCAGGTGATCGCCCAGCCGGATCTCGGCGCGCCAGGCGGCAAAGGCAAAACCGATGGCGAGACAGGCGACGATGGCCAAGCCCCTGGTTGCCGCGTTTCGCCTCACCCGTTGACCGGCCAGCAGGAGCAATCCGCCGGCCAGCCATGCTTCCCAGGCGGGAAGTTCCGGCTGCATCTGCAAACAGACGATGCCGGCGGCAAAGGCGAGAATATTCATGTCATTTTCAGAAGACGACTGCACCAGTTCATGAGGCTGGCCGCCCCGTGTGCAGCCGACTTCTGACCGGGTCGTGTCAGCAGTCCTATGCACGAAACTCCAAGAAGGGCGGAAATTGCGCAGAACTTCCCTGCACGACGTTGCGGAACGGCTTGGCTTGCGCTATGGTTTCATGCGCAGTATCATGTAACCATACATGCAACCAATGGAGAGCACCATGCCATCAATTCACGAATCAAAGGTAGCCCGACACCGCGAACGGATGCGCGCGGCGGGGCTGCGGCCTGTGCAGTTTTGGGTGCCGGACACCCGTTCGCCTGAGTTCACGGCGCAAGTGCGCAAGCAATGCCAAAGCCTGAAGGGCGACCCAGCAGAAGCAGAGGTTTTGCGCTTCACCGAAGAGGCGGCATCGCACGTTGAGGGCTGGGAGTGATGCAGCGAGGCGACCTCGTGACGGTTTCATTGCAGGGTGACTACGGCAAACCACGACCAGCCCTGATCGTTCAATCAGACCTACTAACCGACTTGGAAAGCGTTGTGCTGTGCCCAGTGACAAGCGACCTGCGCAATGCCGCGTTTCGCGTCACCGTGGAACCGAATCCAGCTAACGGGCTGCGCGCACTATCGCAAGTTATGGTGGACAAGCTCTCGACGCTACCGCGCACCAAAATCAGTGAACCGTTTGGCCGCCTCGACGATGAGCGAATGAAAGCAATAGATAGGGCGCTCCTGTTGGTCGTTGGCGTTATTTGACCCGGTGCCGGAAAAATCTGGGATTCCGGCTTACTCGGTATCGCGCCGGAATTTTCGGCGGTTCCGGCTTAAGTCGGTTCGCTGTTCCATTGCGCCGGGATGGCGGCACATGCGCCGCCTTGTCCGTCAAACGATCATTAGTCGGCCAAGCCGGTCACTGTCCGGCAATGCGCTTGAATAACGGGTTGTCGGACATTATGATAGGCGGACGGAAAAACGGACAAAAGGGGCGGTAATGGCACTCATCGGCTATGCGCGGGTATCGACGGCTGAACAGGACACCGCCTTGCAGACGGATGCACTGCGCAAGGCGGGCTGCGAGCGCGTCTTTGAGGACACGGCTTCCGGGGCCAAGGCCGACAGGCCCGGCTTGGCCGCCGCGCTGGCCTATCTGCGCGACGGCGACGTGCTGGCCGTCTGGCGGCTGGATCGGCTCGGGCGCTCGATGCCACACCTCATCGAGACAATCGGCGCGCTGGAAGCGCGTGGCGTCGGCTTCCGGTCGCTGACAGAAAGCATTGACACCACCACACCGGGCGGGCGGCTCATCTTCCACGTGTTCGGCGCGCTGGGCCAGTTCGAGCGCGACTTGATCCGTGAGCGCACCAAGGCCGGGCTGACCGCTGCCGCCGCTCGCGGGCGCAAGGGCGGGCGCAAGCCGGTTGTCACTGCCGACAAGTTGCAGCGGGCGCAGGAGCATATTGCCAACGGGCTGAACGTCCGGGAGGCTGCTACACGGCTCAAGGTGAGCAAGACGGCCCTATACGCCGCGCTGCAAGGCGGGAGCGAGCAACCATGAGCCGCAAGCAAAGCAGTGCCTTCGTCACGACCAGAAAGGGCTTTTGCTATCTCACGGTCAAAGTCGGCAGGAGCAATTACAACATCATGCGGATTCGCAATTACACGCTTGAGCCGCAGGACAAGCGAGACATGCGCCGGTTGTATCCCGACTATCTCTTTGACTGGAAGAAGATCGGCCAGCAGCTTGCCGAAAAGAGGGAGGTATGCAGAACCTACCGCTCCAAGCGTCAAGCGCCCCGGAGCACGGAACGTACCTCAGACCCGTTCGTCATGGTGTCGTATGACCCAAGGACGCGCACGGTCTACGCATCCGACACCTGCGATTCAATGGCATTGCTTGACGCTGTTCTGCACATGGAACGCTCCCGCAAAAAATAGCCCCGACAGGCCGTGCAGCCGACTCCTGACATTCCGTGCAGTCGCCTTCTGAAAATGACACTACTGGTTTTTTCAAAACTGAAAATTTAAAAAATGGCGGCAGTCGGTGGCGGTGGGCAACGCAAAGCGTTGTCCACGGGCAGCGGCTGGGCTGTTTTTTTGCAGTGGAAGGGGTGGGCAAGGCCGGAACCCGAAGGGCTGTCCCCGCCCCTGTGGTGGGGGCAGCGGCTTTGTCCATGCCTGGAACGGGCCACCGGGCGCGGCGCTGGAATACAAAATAAAAACGGCCCCGAAGGGCCGCCGTAGGCATCGCGGAGATTATCAGCGGGTGACTTGGCAGGTAATGGAAGACCGGAAAGGAACGGTTTTTTTGCCGGTATCTAGTTCAGCAGCCGAGCCAATCAGGAGCGTCGTTTTTGCGCTCGTCTGTTTCACATAGGAAGGCTCGTCCGTGTTGGCGTTTTCGTCTATTGCCGTGACGCGCAACCGACTGGCAAGTTGCTGGCCTGTCTGGTTTTTCAGATACACGGAGATTTTGTTTTCTCCATCGGCGGAAAACACACCGGCAGCTATTATTTCATCACCGAAGAAGACGGCTTTTTTACCGTTGGCCGGAAAATAGAAACCATCGGCGCTTTTCTCAAGGCCAATGGCGAGGAACTGAGATTCAGCGGTCTGAACAGCGATCTTCGTTGCCGGTTTGCATTGAATCAGGGTTTCGAGGCCAGCGCTTGCGCTTTGAGCTGATGCGGCCATAGGTGCGCAAATAAAAGCCAGCGCCGATAATGTGATTTTGTTAATAATCTGCATTATTCCCTCATTTGAATATGTATCTGCTCTAGCCGTTATCTTTAATTTTGGCTGTTACGCCAATGCAACCGGGCTTTTACGATTGCGTCCTCGCCCGCTTCGGTCATTCTTGAAATGCCTGCGAAGCCCGCAGCCATCCCCGCATCGGCGACGATGCATGAAGCAAAAAATGGCATTCCGAAGAAAAAGAAATGATCTGCGCTGTGCCCATCGCCGATTCCGAAAATCCATTCGATGAGGGTAATCATCATAAAAATTGCACCGAATGCACTCATATTATGCGCTCCCAAAATTTGGCGGGTCTGACTTGAATGCGCTCGGCTATTTGACGCTCAGAATCATTGGGTGCGTCAAGTGAAAAAAATAGACCGATATATTCACCGGAAACATTGTCAGATTCCACGCTGCTAGATTTCATGCGGAACCCTGCGCCGTATTCATCTGCCGCGCCTTGCGTATAGCAGGCGCAAAGATGAAGGTGCATTATCTCGCGCATTGGCTGTCCGTGGATGTTTATTTTTCGTCGTCCCAGTCGTGGAGACTGGGCGATGAAACAAGCGGTTTTCATGATTGGCCCCCTTTCAAAGAGCGAAGCGATTTTGAAAGCGGGGTAATCTGTGTTTGCTGATAAGCGAACACGCACCCCGCTAGGGGTGCTAGTGCATTGCGCCGTGAGGCTGCAATGCACGCGCCCGATAGGGCGCTGTCCCCAGCTCTGGAACCGCGATCATGCCCCCTTCCTGCGCTCACTGCAATTAGCGAGCGTCACTGCGTGGTCGAAAGACCACAGTAGTGACGCGAAGCGCAGCGCCGCGTCGGCACCGTAGGGGCCGTGCCGCGTAGCGGCTCTCCCATGCCTGAAACCGTAGTGACAGCCTAGTGATGAGCTTGCAGGATTCCACCGCCGGGGCTATGATGCAGGCTCTTCTTTTTTCTTCTTCTTCTTCTTCCTTCTGAAAGGTTCACCGATGCGATATGCCATCCCACAATCCCCGCGCTAACGTCTCTACGCTTAGCTTTTGATCTGTGATAAAAATTCGTTGATGCTCTACACAATCCGGCTTGCCTGATTGCGCTTCAACACTTGGGGAACTACCGGTCAAAACTCGTTTTTTGATTCGTCCTCAAATAACACTTACCTAGTTCGATGGCTCGACTACATAGCGAATTGTTTGCAATCTGTAGCAGGAACCGTGATGGGTCTTTTGCTACGCAATCTAACCGGCGCTCGATACTTAGCCAGTTCGCCGATGATCTTTCGGTTGCTGGTTTCAACGTAAAAAAAATGGGTGCGCACGATTTGAAGGGCCGCCATGTCGGGGCGCTTCTGCGCCGTTGGCAGTCCGAAGGGTTGGCTGTTTCCACGATTAAAAACCGCATGGCTGTTTTGCGCTGGTGGGCTGAGAAAATAGGCAATCCGGGCGCTGTTATGTCCAATGATGAATTGGGTATTGAGAAGCGGGAATTTACAACAAACG
>CALAGF010000296.1 GCA_937892345.1 uncultured Rhodocyclaceae bacterium
ATACGAGATACCACTGTGTGACTGGAGTTCAGACGTGTGCTCTTCCGATCTATAACGCCGATCACGCGGTATTCAGCGAACTGGAAAGTTTCTTCAGGCCGCAGGACTAAGGCGCCGTGCCCGGCTCACGCCGGGCCAGCCCCCCAATCGGCAATGTCTGAAGCAATTCATCGAGAAAAGCCTGCGCCGGCATGGAGAGTGATTTGCTGCGCAGGTGTACTACGTGCCAGGCCTGCTTGAGCGGAAATCCTTCAACCGCGAGGACAGCCAGGCCATCCCGCTCGAAATCACTGCCCAGCGCATGGCGCGAGAGCACGGACAGTCCCATGCCGCTGGCGACCAGATCACGAATTGCTTCGTTGCTGGCCAGCGAAAGACGCACTTTGAGTTGCATACCCAGCGCCTGCATGTGCTGATCGATCACATGCCGTGACCCGGAACCCAATTCGCGCAACAGAAAGGCTTCGCTGCCCAGCGCCTGTATGGACACCGGCTTTCCCACCGCCCAGTGCGTACTCGGGGCAATGACGACATACTCGTTGTCAAGAAAGGCGCGACTGACGATATCGAGATCGTCCGGGGGATAGGACATCACGTAGAGATCGTCCTGATTGTTGCGCAGGCGCTCGACGATTTTCGCGCGGTTGGCAATTTCCAGCTCGATATCAATATCCGGATAGCGTTGGCAAAAGGCCCCCAGCATGCGTGGCAGGAAATACTTGGCGGTAGTCACCAGGGCAACCCGCAATTTGCCACGTTTCAGCCCTTTCAGTTCGTCGACTGCCGACTCGAATCGATTCCAGATGTCATCCAGACTGCGCACTGTTTTGAGCAGTTCCTCGCCGGCAGGCGTTAACGCAATATCGCGCCCGCTCTGCTCAAACAGCGGCAGGCCGATCGTTTCCGAAATCTGTTTGATCTGGATGGAAACAGCAGGCTGAGTCAGATGGAGGGCATCTGCCGCTTTGGTAAAGCTATTCAAGCGGGAGACAGCAGCAAAGGTTTCCAGCTGGCGAAAGGTAATCCGGCGACGCGGCATATATAAGCCTGAGCAAATGCACTATTTAAATTTGTTTAATTAGACCAAATAATTTAATCCACGCATAGTCTGCGTGTCCCGGCAGAAAAGGGATCAAACCGCAACGCCAACCTGACTATCAAGGAGACTGAAAATGCGCCATTACCCTACCGACAGCCCCGAAGCCATGGGCAGACTTGTTGCCCTGACCCTGATGGCTGACGGCGCGATTGACGCAAGCGAACTGAAACAACTCGATCACACCGACACCATTCGCCGCCTGGGCTTGAGCGAAGCCGGCTTTGACCGGGTGATCCATGCGCTCTGCGACGACATGCTGAGCAGCGCACATCGCACCCCGGCCGGACAACTGGAACTGGATGTGGAGAACATCGACCTGCTACTTGCAGAAGTGCAGCATCCCCTGTTGCAAAAACAGGTCCTGCGCATGATGCTCGATGTCGTCAATGCCGACAGCAAGCTCTCAGGCGGTGAGGCCGTGCTGGTGGCCGAGGCGATGAAATTCTGGGAGATCGATCTATACGAAGTGGCTGACTGCTCGATCCCCTCGCTGCGCATGCGCAATCACGGGCAGCAGGAACATCGCCTCAGCTGATTTTTGAACAACACCAGACTTTGGTAGTCTGGAACCCATGCAAGGGGGAGTAGCTCTCCGCCGCGGCGTCGTCAGCACGGAATGATTCACAGGTTCCCGGCGTCACGGGTGGTTCTGGTCACAGGACCGCGAGCAAGACCTTTGCAGCACTGCAAGTGCGAAGTTTTCCGAAAACTTCACTTGTCAGAGGCTGACAGAAGGTTTTAGCGACAAGGAGAGAACACTCATGGAAACAATTGGCACCTGGTGGATGTGGTCCGGCTTTTTTATCATCGTCCTCATCATGCTGGCCATCGACCTCTTCGTCGTCGGCGGCAGCAAGCAACACCGAGTCTCGCTCAAGGAAGCAGCCACCTGGTCCGTCATCTGGGTCAGCGTCTCACTGCTCTTCGCCGGCGCCCTTTGGTGGTATCTCGACGCCACAGCCGGGCGGGAACTGGCTAACCAGAAAGCCCTGGAATACATCACCGGCTACCTGATCGAAAAATCGCTGGCCATCGACAACGTCTTTGTCTGGCTCATTCTTTTCAGCTTCTTTGCCATTCCGCTCGAACTCCAGAAACGCGTGCTCATCCTGGGCGTGCTTGGCGCCATCGTCATGCGCACGGTGATGATCTTCGCCGGCGTCTGGCTCATCACCCAGTTTCATTGGCTGCTCTACGTGTTCGGCGCCTTCCTGCTCGTCACCGGCATCAAGATGTGGTGGTTCGCCGATGCCGAACCCGACCTTGCCAACAACCCCGCAATCGCCTGGATACGCCGGCACATGAAGGTCACCGACGAACTGCACGGTGAACGCTTCTTCATCATGAAGCATGAAGCTGGCAAGCTGGTGCGCTACGCCACGCCGCTCTTCCTCGTGTTGCTCCTTGTCGAGTTCACTGATCTGATCTTTGCGGTCGACTCCATCCCGGCCATCTTCGCCATCACCACCGACCCGTTCATCGTGCTGACCTCGAACATCTTCGCCATCCTCGGCCTGCGCGCCATGTATTTCCTGCTCGCCGACATGGCCGACCGTTTTTCGCTGCTCAAGTACGGCCTGGCCATCGTGCTGATGTTCATCGGCGTCAAGATGCTGCTCATCGACATCTTCAAGATCCCGGTGCTTTTCTCACTCGGCGTGGTCGCCGCGATCATCGCCACCTCAATCGTTCTTTCCCTGAAAAAAGAAACCTGCGCCAAGGGGGTAGCGGAAAAGCGTGCCAAGTAACGACAACTGGGCGGAGGACGGATCGCCTCATGTGGCCAATTGCAAAATGTCAGTCAGTGGGTTGGCTGAAATTGACCCGTTGCTGCCATTCGGGAATTGCGCTTGCCAGGTCGGCTTCCTGGCCATAAGCCGCCGACTCCATTTGCCATGCTCAAACCGGTAATGCGGTAGAGGATTTTACTTCTTGCAGGGAAAGGTTCGACCGAATCGACGTCACTCCGGGCAACTTACGTAGTTGGTCTCGAACGAATACCCCATAGGCATCCAGGTCACTCGCTACGATTTGCAGCATGTAGTCGCAATCACCGGTGACGTTATGGCAAGACAGAATCTCGGGCATGCTGGCCACGAGCTTCTCAAATTGCAATGGTGCTTCACCGGCATGATTACCCAAGGTGACCTGGACGAATGCCACAACGCCATAGCCAAGTTTCTTCCTGCTCAGATTGGCTTGGTAGCACTCAATGAATCCATCGGTTTCGAGGCGCTTGAGCCGTCGCCAGCAGGGTGTTTCACTCAGAGACAGTTTCTCGGCCAGCTTAGCATTCGATAGCCGGCCGTCGGCTTGTAGCTCCCGCAATATTGCCAAGTCGGTCTGGTCAAGCTGCTCAAGTAGTGGATTCATGTCGCAAAATGTATTAAAAAGAAAGAATCCACCAAATTTTAGGGCGTTTATTGGAGAAATAGCAGCAAAATTTCGGGCATCACATGGGAATATATTCCTTCCAAAAACAGCCTCACGAGCACTTCGATGATTGCCTTGCCCGACCTTTTGGTCTTTGTCGCAGCGCTGACTGCTGTCTATCTTCTGCCTGGGCCTGACATGGCATTGGTTCTGTCCACATCGGCATTCCAAGGGCCAAGGAACGGCTTGATGGTCGCTGTTGGACTGGCCATGTCAAGAACACTCCATGTCACGCTATCCGCTCTTGGCTTGGCGGCGCTGTTTCACACGCATCCCGTTTTGTTCGATGTCGTTCGATGGTTTGGCGCTGCATACCTGTTGGTTCTAGCTTGGAAGATGTTGCGAGCTGCTGAGACAGGGGGATTAGAGGGAGCCAATGTAACCGGTAGGGGCTGGGAGGCCGTTCGCAGCGGGGTGATGACCAATTTACTCAACCCGAAAGCGTTGATGTTTTGTGCCCTGTTGCTGCCACAGTTCATCTCCACGCAGTACGACCTGACAGCGCAGTATCTGACGCTTGGCGCCATCCTGGTTGGGCTTGGTATTGCGTTCGATGTGCTCTACGCCCTCGCAGCTTCTCGCCTCGCAAAGCGTTTTTCGGGTTCCGGCGCTATCCAAAAAGCCACGAAGCTTTTGTTCTCGACTGTCTTTGGGTTTGCAGCAATCCGCTTGGCAATCGGCGGCAACTGATTGGAAGTGGCCTGGACGCATTGAGTCCGATGCCGATCCCTCATTTGGTTAGCCTGAATATCCGTTATTCCGTTTTCCTCGGTGCAATCACCGTACGAGACGTCACTGCCAGCAGTATTCGCAACGTAGCCACACAACCGAAAGACACCAACAAGACAGTGACCCATGACCACTCAGGGAACAGGTAAGACGCTGTCGCCGCCAGAATCAAGAAAATGAGTACAAAGAACATGTGCTGTGCCCTGATGAATGGATGGATGAAGCACTGAGTTGTCAGACTTCAGGCTAGGTAGCCCCAAGTCCGCGTTCTTCAAAGGTCTTGCCATCCCGTATGTGATAAATGCGCTTGAAGGTGGGGATGATTTTCTCGTCGTGGGTCACCACGATGATGGCGGTTCGAAACTGCTGGGCCATTTCGTTGAGAATGCGCACCACGCTGAGCGCCCTTTCGCTATCCAGGGGCGCCGTTGGTTCATCCGCCAAAATCACCGGCGGTTGATTGGCGAGTGCGCGGGCAATTGCCACCCGTTGCTGCTCGCCACCTGACAGCTGGGACGGCTGCGCTTTGGCACGGTGGCCAACATCGAGCGCATCCAGCAGTTCATTCGCCCGCTTGCGCGCTTCCCCATTCGGCTTGCCGGCGAGCATAGGCAACAAGGCCACGTTGTCGGTGACGTCCAGAAAGGGAATCAGGTACGGTGCCTGAAAAACAAAGCCTATCCGGTCGCGGCGCAAAGCTCTGAGGTCCGGGATTTTCCAGCCATCCTCGAATATCACTTCGTCGCCCAGCGTCATCCGACCGGCTGTGGGTTCGATGACGGCACCCAGGCATTTCAGCAGGGTACTTTTGCCCGAACCCGACGGGCCAATCAGGCCGACCACCTCGCCTGGTGCAACGGTCATATTGACGTCTTTCAGGGCGTCGACCGCCGTATCGCCTTCGCCATAGCGTTTGCGCAGCCCCTCGATGTGGATGCCAAAACCTTTCACATTAGCCTCCGATGGCCGTAGCCGGGTCGACACGCAAGGCAACACGAATGGCGAGCGTGCTCGCCAGAGCGCAGATGAGCATCACTGCGATGAATCCACGAACCGCGTCGCCAGGTTCGAGCAGGACGAATTTCGGAAAAAATGGCGCCCAGACCGTGGCGGCAGTCTTGCCGACCATGAAACCGATGAGGCCCAGCCCCATAGCCTGCTGCAGAATCATCCCGGCAATCGTCCAGTTGCGGGTACCGATGAGCTTCAGCACGGCTATCTCCCGTATCTTGCCCAACGTCATGGTGTAGATGATGAAAGCCACGATGGCCGCACTGACAATGGCCAGAATGACCAGGAACATGCCAATCTGTTTGG
>CALAGF010000297.1 GCA_937892345.1 uncultured Rhodocyclaceae bacterium
TCGGTTGCTGAACTGGGGGCTGGCCACTTTCAAAGAAATAGCGTTCGAGAAACTTAAGCAACAGCCCTGCTAAAACCGTTGTGGCAACCTCTGCCCCAAAACTTCCAGAACGAAAGTCCTTAAGAGTTAGCGCGTTTCCATAGCCCTTGGTAAAAGTTCGTACCGTAGTTGGCAGTTGTGCCTTTTCAAGTCTGTTCGACCCAACGTAGTAGAACGTGCTTAAGGCGGAATGAAGGTCTGTAAGCGCGTAGGCCAGCTCGAAAACATTCTTGAATTTCTTCGATAGATAGAAGCTGACATCTAACGATGGACTGGGGTCAATTTCTTCAAAAGGGCGCATGGTGTCTCCAAATGCCTACCGTGAGGTCGAAAGCAATATCGCAGGGTCGCTCAATTTCCCAGCGGTTAAGTTGATGGCAATCATCGTTCACATCCCATTGTTTTTAAATAAATTCCTGAATCCAAGCGCCCCGGACCCCGTACTCAACAGGCCGTAAAACCCTGCAAGCCCGCAAAGCACGCCATTGGCATTATAGGGGGATTTTCGGGTGGATCAGCGGCGGGGAGCGGGCCGGGCTAGCCCAGCTTGAGCAGCAAGCCGAGATAGAACGCGATTTCCGCGACCTGCTGAAGGGCGCCGAGGCTGTCGCCGGTGTAGCCGCCGAGCCAGCGGCGGTATTTTCGGATGAGCCAGAGGGCGGCGATACCGGCCAGGGCGAGTCCGGCGAGGGTTTGCAGGGGTGGCAGCAGGTAGAGCGGCAGGGCGGCGCACAAGGAGGCCAAGGCGAAGGCCGGGGCGTGCAGGCGGTGGGCAACCGGGGCGGATTTGCCGGCGCTGTCGTCGCGTGCGTAGTCCATCCCCAACAGGGGCCACAGCGCGACCCAGCGCGAGACTGCATGGCCGGCGAGCAGGGCCGGGGCGATCAGCGTTGGCGGCAGGTTGCAGAGCAGGACAAAGCGGGCGCTCAGGGCCAGCCACAGGACCACCACACCGTAACTACCGACGCGCGAGTCCTTCATGATGTCGAGAATGCGGGCCTTGTCCCAGCCGCCGCCCAGTCCGTCGGCGGTGTCGGCGAGGCCGTCTTCGTGGAAGGCGCCGGTCGCCAGCAGGCCGCAGCCCATCGCCAGGAGGATGGCGATGGTTGGCGGCCACAGGGCCTGCGCCAGCAGGTAGACCGACGCGCTCAGTCCGCCGACCAGCAGGCCGATGGCGGGCAAATAGCGCGGTGCGGCCTGCATGGCCTCGGCGGAATAGCCCGCCCACGCGGGCACCGGCAGGCGGGTGAAGAAGCCGAGTGCCGCGAAAAAGGCGGCCAGTTCGCGCCGCATCATGGGGTGGTGCTGTCCTTGTCGGAGACGCCGGCCGATTCAAAACTGGCCATTTCATTGAGGAAGGCGACGGCCGCGCGCACCAGCGGCAAGGCCAGCGCCGCGCCGGTGCCTTCGCCGAGGCGCAGGCCCAGATCGAGAAGCGGCTGCGCGTTCAAAGCCTGCAATTGCGCGGCATGGCCGGGCTCGGCAGAGCGATGGCAGAACACGCAATAGTCGAGCAGCGCAGGGCAAAGGCGTGCTGCGGTCAACGCGGCGGAACCGACAATAAAGCCGTCGATCAGCAGCAGCATCCGGGCTTCGGCAGCGGCCAGCATGGCGCCGGCCATCATCGCGATTTCAAATCCGCCGAATTCGGCCAGCACGCACAATGGCGTGTTGTCGCCGCCCGCGGCCCGATAGCGTGCCAGCGCCGATTCCAGCAGTGCCTGTTTGCGCGCCAGTCCGGCGTCGTCCAGCCCGGTGCCGCGCCCGATACAGTCGGCCAGCGGCGTGCCGGTCAGGCAGTGGGTGATCAGTGAGGCTGCGGCGGTGTTGCCGATGCCCATTTCGCCAAAGCCGACCACATTGCAGCCTTGCGCGGCCCGTTGGCGGATGATGGCCGCGCCGTGGCTCATGGCCGCGGCGCATTGTTCCGCCGTCATGGCGGCTTGTTCGAGGTAGTTGGCCGTACCCGGCGCCACCTTGGCAGCGATCAGGCCGGGGCGGGCACCGAAATCATGGGCCACGCCGGCGTCGACCACGGCGAGCGCCAGGCCGTTGGCGCGGGCGAAGACGTTGATGGCGGCGCCACCGGCGAGAAAGTTCTCGACCATCTGCCAGGTCACGTCCTGCGGATAGGCCGACACCCCGGCCTTGGCGGCGCCGTGATCCCCGGCAAACACCAGCATCTGCGGCTGGCTGAGTTGCGGGTCAAGGCGCTGCTGGATCAGGCCGATCTGGATGGCGATGGTTTCCAGCTGGCCGAGGGCGCCCAGCGGCTTGGTCTTGCGGTCGACCTTGTTGTGCAAGGCATTTTCAATGGCCCGATCCGGGGCCTGAACGTGAAAGGAATGCATCCGATGCTCCATAAGCAAAAGGGCCTCGCGCCAGCATCGTCCGGATGCAGGCGCGAAGCCCTGTCCACAGGCTTCAAAAGGTGTTCCGACAGGTCTTCTGGCTTCCGGATCAGTCCTCTCACCGCGTCTTCCCGGAGGGTTTGTTTCCCCTCGTAGTGACGTGTTGCGGTGGAAGTCCCCGGTTACAGCGGCGGGCCCGCTCCGGAATAGCGTTGCCGCGCACCGGATTCCGTTTTGTCGGAAGCGCGATTATAGCGGTTGCCGCGCCGGGCGTGATTCGCCCACAATGCGCGCATGAAAGCACTGATTCTTGGGGGCGCCCGTTCGGGCAAGAGCCTGCTGGCCGAGCAGCAGGCCATCGCGACCGGCCTGCAGGTCGTTTATCTGGCCACGGCGCAGGCGCTGGATGGCGAAATGGCGCGCCGGGTGGCGCATCACCGTGAGCGACGCCCGGCCGACTGGGGCTGCATCGAGGAAAATCTTTACCTCGCCGACCGTCTTCGCGACATCGCCCGCCCGGACACCTGCATTCTGGTGGATTGCCTCACCCTGTGGCTGTCCAACCTGCTGTTTGCCGGCCAGGCTGCGGCGCAGGCCGAAGCGGGCGAGGCCATCGCCTGCCCATTGTTCCGCGAACAGACGCAGGCATTGATCGATGCCCTGCCCGGCTTGCCGGGCCAGATCATTCTGGTGTCCAACGAGGTGGGCTGGGGGATTGTCCCCATGCATCCGGTGTCGCGCCTGTTTGCCGACGAACAGGGGCGCCTGAATCAGCGGGTGGCCGCCGTTTGCGAACAGGTGACGCTGGTCGCCGCCGGGCTGCCGCTGACGCTCAAATCGCCGCCAGATAAGGCCTGAGTTTTTCCCAGTTGAAGGCTGCTTCCACCGAATCGGCCAGGCGATTGATGTCAGCTTCGCGGCGAGCGGCAAAATCCACCCGCGCCACTGCCTGCGCACCCGCCCACTGAAGCAACGCGGTCAACGCTGCCGGATGGTCAAAAACGCCGTGACAATAGGTACCCAGCACCTGATCATCCGGCGAAATCGCGCCATCGACCCGGCCTTCATCAAGTTTCACGACCGGCCGCTGCGCGCCAGCCCCTTGCGTCACGCCGAGATGGATTTCATAGCCGGTCATTGCAGGATCGCCTTCCAAGAGCAAGTGACCGCTCACATTCCGCAACTGCTTTTCGCGCTCAAGCGTTGTGTCGACCGCCAGCAAACCCAGTCCGGGTGTCGAGCCGGCCTTGCCCTCCAGCCCCAGCGGATCGTGGATGGCCTCGCCCAGCATCTGGTAGCCGCCGCACAGGCCGATCACCTTGCCGCCATAACGCAGATGCCGGCGAATCGCCGTTTCCCAGCCTTGCGTGCGCAACCAGTCGAGATCGGCGCGCACCGCCTTGGAGCCGGGCAGCACGATGAGATCGGCCGGCGGCAGCGCTTCCCCCGGGCCAATCCAGCGAAAATCAACCTCCGGATGCAGGCGCAGCGGATCGAGGTCATTGTGATTGGAGGTTCGCGGATAGGCCGGCGCAATGACCGTCAATTTTGCCGCTTGCTTGCCGTCGACCGTTGCCGTGGCAATGGCATCCTCGGCATCAAGCATCAAACCATGCAGGTACGGCAGCACCGCCAGCACCGGCTTGCCAGTGCGCGCTTCCAGCCAGTCCAGCCCGGATTGCAGCAGGCTGATATCGCCGCGAAAACGGTTGATCACAAAGCCGACCACGCGCGCCTGTTCGGTCGGCGACAGCAGTTCCAGCGTGCCGACCAGATGAGCGAATACCCCGCCACGATCAATGTCGGCAACGATGATCACCGGGCAATCCACGGCCTCGGCAAAACCCATGTTGGCGATGTCGCGGTCGCGCAGATTGATTTCGGCCGGCGATCCGGCGCCTTCGACCAGCACGCAGTCGTATTGCGCGGTCAACCGCGCCCAGGAGGCCAAAACCGCCTGCATCGCCCGTGGCTTGTAGTCGTGGTAGGCCTTGGCATCGAGATCGATGGCCACCTTGCCGTGAATGATCACCTGCGCCTTGCGATCGGTGGTTGGCTTGAGCAACACCGGGTTGAAATCGGTGTGCGGCGCCAAGCCGCAGGCCAGCGCCTGCAGTGCCTGCGCCCGACCGATCTCGCCGCCATCCACGGTCACCGCCGAATTGAGCGCCATGTTCTGCGGCTTGAACGGCGCCACCTTGACGCCCCGCCGTTTGAGAATGCGGCCCAAGGCAGCAACCAGCGTGGACTTGCCGGCATCGGAGGTGGTCCCCTGGACCATCAGGGCATTGCGGATCATGGCAGGCACCGAAAACGAAAAGGCGCCATTATCCCGCAAGCGGGCGCACCGGCCCCGATCCGCAACAAGAACACGCCGACCTTTACCTCGCCTGACCCGAGGCATAATATGGCAAAAGTCGCACAATCTATAATTTCATTAGAGGAGAGTCCCATGCTGACGCAGGTGATCTATATCAGTTCAGCCACCGCGCCATTCACGGATGACGACCTGAAAGCCTTGCTGGAACTTGCCCGGCGCAAGAACGAACCGCTCGGTCTGACCGGCCTGCTGCTCTACGCCAACGGAACCTTCATGCAGTTGCTCGAAGGCCCGGCCGCTGCGGTCGACGCCTGTCTGGACAAAATTCGCCTCGATCCGCGCCATACCGGCATCAATATTCTGGTTCGCACCGAGGTTGAAACACGCGAGTTTGCCGAATGGTCGATGGGCTTTCACCGGGTCGACCGCGAAGATTGCGAGCGACTTCCCGGCTACGCCCCGGTGTTTGAAGCCGGTTTCCGCGAAGACAGCCTGAGCCGGATGAGCGATGGCGGCCTGGCGCTGTTGCAGGCGCTGGCAAGGGATAACGTCGCCCGTGCGTGAGCGTGGTGCAGACCTCGGGGCGCATGTATTTGCACATTGGGCAGCACTCGCTTAGCATCGCGCTCGCCTGACACTTCGGTGGCAGGCAGGTGTCTTCCGGTGCCCTTGAGGAGAATCGGGAAGGCGGTGCAATTCCGCCACGTGCCCAACGCTGTAAGGAGGACGGGCGATGCAAGTGCCACTGGTCGGGGTTGATCCCGCCGGGAAGGCGCATCGCCGGGTTGAATCCAAGTCAGAAGACCGGCCGGAAGACGAAACACGGCTGCGTGGACGGCAGCCGACGTTTTTCCAGAAGGGGAATCCATGGAAAACCCGAACGCGCCACTGGCGCATGCTTTTCCCGATGCCGACCGGGCAGCGGTCTATCACGCCATTTTCAGCCGTCGCGATGTGCGCGGCCAGTTTTTGCCCGACCCCGTTCCTGACGAAGTCCTGAGCCGAATTTTGATGGCGGCGCACCACGCCCCCTCGGTCGGCTTCATGCAGCCGTGGAATTTTCTGCTGGTACGCGCGTCGACCGTGAAACAGCGGGTGCACGATGTGTTCAGTGAAGCCAATGCCGAAGCGGCGCGCATGTTTCCGGATGAACGACGGGAAATTTACAGCGCCCTCAAGCTGCAAGGCATTCTGGAAGCCCCGATCAATCTCTGCATCACCTGCGATCGCTCCCGCAGCGGCCCGGTAGTTATCGGACGCACCCACATCCCGACGATGGATTTGTACAGCAGCGTGTGCGCCGTGCAAAACCTGTGGCTGGCTGCGCGTGCGGAGGGACTGGGCGTGGGCTGGGTGAGCATTTTCCACGAGAAGGCATTGCAGGATGCGCTGGGCATTCCCCACCATATCGTGCCCATCGCTTACCTCTGCATTGGCCGGGTCAGTCATTTCAAGGACAAACCGGAGCTGGAAAAGGCGGGCTGGCTGCCGCGCCTGCCGGTCAGCGAACTGGCGCCGCTGCTCGGCTACTCCGAGACCAGCGCCTTCTCCCGCGCCTTCCGCCGCTGGTTCGACGCCAGCCCGCGGCAATGGCTGCAGATGAGCACGGCCTGAAC
>CALAGF010000298.1 GCA_937892345.1 uncultured Rhodocyclaceae bacterium
TATCGCACTAGGTTTGATGGCATCTACTGCTTCCTTTGCCGCTGATGCCCCGATTTACGGCAGTCAACTGATGACCAATCAGGAACGCATTGAGCATCGCAACAAGCTGCTGGCGGCAAAAACCGCAGAAGAGCGTGAGCAAGTCCGACTGCAACATCATGAACAGATGCAATCACGTGCCAAGCAACAAGGCGTAACCTTGCCAGATACGCCGCCCGCTCAAGGTGGCGGACAAGGTCGCGGCATGAGGCCGGGCGGTGGCATGGGAGGAATGGCGCCCGGTGGAGGAATGGGGCCGGGACCAAACCGCTGAGCATCAATTACGGGCATCGGTAGCAACCGGTGCCCTTTGTATTTAATTGCTCAATCCATCGGCCGCTGCGCCAGCAAGCCAAAGTGGTAGGGCGCACTTGCTCCCAGGTCCACATGAACCACCGAATCAAACCCAGTTTCGGATAGCCAGGCTGCACATTGTTCGGGCCTCGGCCGAATGTCCAGTGGTGGTCCGCGAGGCGTCTCAATGTCACTACGCCAGTGAATTACCGAGAGAATGGCACCCGGTCGAAGCGTTCGATAGGCTTCACGCAGCAGAACCAGCGGGTCTTCGATGTGCAGAAGATTGAAGACCATCGCGTGTCCCTGGGAGGAGTCGGGTACGCCTGTACCATGCTCAACGAAGTCACGCAGTTCGGGACGCACATTGAGCAGGCCATCAGCCCTGGCTCGTTCAGCCACCAACTCAACCATCACAGGCTCGATGTCCAGTGCGGTGACCGTTCCTCGTGTGCGCTTCGCTGCTGGAAGGCTGAACGTGCCATAGCCACAGCCGAATTCGACCAGGTTATAGCAGCCACCTTGGGTAACCAGCAGCCGGTCGAGAATGCCTTCTGGCTGAAAGAACGAGTCCCAGTAGGCCTCGTCCGGCATGCCGCTTTCACGTCCCTTCATACTCAGAACACCAGCACCTTGTCAGCGGCAGCCGTCCACTCGGCCAGTTCCTTCAGGGTGCTGCGCCGGGCCCCTTCGACTACCCGGTCAATGCCCATGCCGCGAGCGTCCATACAGGTTCCGCAAAGCCCCACCTCGCCACCGACCATACGCACCATGTCCCCCGCGTTGTAATAGCCCTCGGGCACCTTCTGGCCACTTTTGGCGCAGGCGACCGCGTCGCCCATCAGGAAAACGCGTACCGTTTCACCTTCCATCTTGCCAAGTTGGCGAGCCAGGCGCAGGGCGTTGTAGCTGCGTTCCGAGCCGTATGGCGCGTCGTTGAGAATGAACAGCGTAGTCATGGTGGGCTCCCTATGCGAGTTTGAGAAAACTATTTGCCGCCAGCCTTGATGGTGGCTTTCAAGGCATCGAAATCCTTGCGTACGCCGTCCTGGAAGAGCAGACCGGATTTGGCCTGCTTCGGCACGCTCTCCAGGTCGAGTACGTCGGCAACGATTTGGTAGCTGGCGGCCCCATTAAAATCCTTGCCATTGGCGACGATGAGCTGGGTACCGTAGAAGACGGCCGGTGCCGGCAGTCCGGGAGCCAGGCTGGAAGGCAGCAACTGGATGGGGACGCGGTAGGTGTTGGCAACCTCGGCCGCGACCTGGAGGTTGCCGTTGCAGCGCTGGCCTGGTGGGTCCTTGGCGATGAAAATCAGTACCTTCTGGCCATTGGCGTTTTGGGCACCGGGAACGGCCATCGATACGTCAGCCGCCATGGCCGAAAAAGTTAGGGTGCCGCACAGGGCGAAGATGGATAAGTGCTTCACGAGTTGTCTCCTCTATTGTGGTTTATGACTTCAGTTCTCGATGGGGAGGCCGCCAGCACGCCATTCGCTGACGCCATCGGTAATCTTGTGGGCGGTGTAACCGCGTTGGTGCAGCAGTTTTACGGCCTCGTCGGACATCAAGCAGAACGGGCCGCGGCAGTAAGCCACGATTTCCTTGCCAGCCGGCAGGTCAGCCAATCGCTTTTCCAGTTCCGCCAGGGGTAGCGAACGGGCAAATGGCAGATGGCCAGCGGTGTATTCCGCTTCCGGACGAACGTCGATGACCACGATGTCGCCACTACGCGCTTTAGCCAACAAAGTCTCTCGACTCTCGGAAGACAGGGCGTCGGGTGAAGCAGCCATCTGGTCGAGCGCTACCCGCAGTTCGACGAGGTGTTCCTCGGCCACTTCCCGGACATTGACCCACAACTGGGCGACATCCGGGCCGCTCAGGCGGTAGTGGATGAACTTGCCTTCACGGCGGGTTTCGACCAGACGCGCTTCGCGGAGTGCGCGTAGATGCGCACTGGCCAAACGCATGTCAATACGCGCCTGTTCGGCCAAGGTCTCGACGGTCTTCTCGCCTTGCGCGAGCAGTTCGATGAGCTCCAGGCGCTTGGGGCTGGAAATCGCCTTGCCGATACGTGCAACGTGTTCGTAGAGGTAGGACTTGGTAATGGTCGGTTTCATAATTACAATCTAACGATTCTTAGATTGTTTGTAAACATCGATGCGCTGTTGGAAATCTTTCGCGGTATTAAGCATGCCCGGCTCAGCCTGAAACGGTGGCGCCTATGAAGTTGAGCCTCCCGCTTCTGCTGTCGCTGGCACTGCATGCCGTCCTGGTTACGGGATGGCAGCTCGACGCATTGAAGATTACTAAGGCCCCTGAAACCATCGAAATCCGGATTGCGAGTCAAGTTCGGGAGGAGGTTCAGGAACAGCCAGCACCACCTCTGCCAAAGCCTGCGAAACCAAAAGCATCTGCGCCACGAACTGCGAGCCCGCCACGTGAGGCAATCACGGCACCAGCACAGGAGGTGCTCGCCGTGCCATCAATCAAGACCCCTGCCTCGCTCGAAGCACCGCCGCCACCGAGTGCGGAGGAGTGGCAATTGGCCTCGACCTACAAGCTCAAGAACAGCAAGCGTTATCGCAACAATTGGGGGCAGCTGGTACGCAGCATGATGGGTACGGCAGTCGAGGGACCCGGTCAGGGGATGGTACGTTTCCGTATCGAGATTGCCCCGGATGGCACGCTCGCGAATGTCAAGGAGCTGTGGTCCACTTCCGAAAATGCATCGAAACTGGCGTGGCAGGCCATCAAATCCTTGCCACCACTACCACCAACGCCAACCGGGCAGCCCTTGATATTCGAGCGGACGATTTCATTCCAGCCCTATGAGACTGGCTGGCCGCCGAGCTATACCCTGGACTGCCTGCCGGACCCGCCTGCCTTCAAGAATCCGTTTGCCTGGGATGGCAAATCACCGCAGGAACAGGTCAAGCACCAGGCACTGAAACGTGCTCCGATCGATACATCCCTGGAAAAATGTGTGACTGACTCGACAGCCGACACCATTGAGCAGGAAGAAGGCGAAATGAAACGCCAGATGGAAATCTATCGCTGGGGACGATGACCGCTATCAAGGGATTTGCGATCATTTATTGTAATTAGGCCAATTAGCCGCTCCCAGCCGGGGAGGCTGGCCAGCGGCCAAGGCTTTATTGGCCCGAATGGCAAAGTGCATCACTGTCTGATGCGCAGTCGGCCATGCGTTGAAGGTTTTCCTGAACCTGAAAACTGGCGCGTTCCATCGCCTCGACCTGCCGCAGCATGCCCTCGACGTCACCGCTGCGCCGGGCACGTAATGCTTCTATCCCAAAGCGATGGACTTCAATGTGGGGCGGTTCGATGTCACGATAACCATCCAGCCGGCTGAAGCAATCACGACCTTCACCCTCGTAGTACCAATGCCCCAGACGGCACTGCGTATGTGAGGCCACTTGATCGGGGTTAACTTCCTCGAGCCCGAACAAGCCCAGATAGATTCTGAACTTGAAAACCAGATGATCGACCTTGGCGACTTCAACAAAGCTCTTCAAGGCGCTGGCGGCAATCACCTGCTCAAACCAGGCAGCGTAGGGCTGTTCGGCTTGCTGACACTCGGGAAAATGCGCGGCAATCACATGGTCGGCCAGCTGGCGCAGCGCGTCGAGAT
>CALAGF010000299.1 GCA_937892345.1 uncultured Rhodocyclaceae bacterium
AGCAAAGTTGGAATAGGCGGCCAGCAGAACGGCCGGAATCGAACGCAACACCCATGTCTTCATTGAAGGTACCCCTCGAGCCGAGGAAAATTTTTAATCGCCGGATTTTATTACATATTTACCTTATTTTTCGTCCAGGATCTCCCGCTTTCGCCCGTCACTGTCGATTGCCACATAGGTCAGCTCAGCCTCTGTCACTTTAACGACGACCGGATTTGCATAATTTCTTTCTGCGAACACCTCCACGCGAACCTTCATGGAGGTGTGCCCGACATGGATGATTTCTGTGTACAGACTGACGATATCGCCGACCGAGACCGGCTGCCGGAACTGAAACGAATTGACTGAAACAGTCGCTACCCGGCCACGGGCTCGCCGCATGGCGGGAATTGCGCCCGCCACATCGACCTGTGCCATCACCCAGCCACCGAAGACATCGCCGTATTGATTGAGGTCGGCAGGCATCGGCATTACGCGGAGAGAAGGTTGCTTGTCGGGCAGGCTGAGGTTCACATGGGTCATGGCGGGCTTCCTTGGATAGTTGCCCGATTCTCCCGGAAAGAGCCGGCTTTTCATATACTCGCGGCTTCCAATCGCCTTGCAAACTTCATGCGCCACTCTTCACGCCCCCCTCGTCCTCCTGCCGGCCAAGCGCCTCAGGAAATGCATGCCTGGCAAACCGTGCGGATGCTTTTTCCCTACCTCTGGCAGTACCGGATAAGGGTGCTCGCTGCGCTGGGCTGCCTGATTGCAGCCAAGCTGGCTAACGTGGGCGTGCCGTTGGTATTCAAGGAAATGATCGACGGCCTGTCGGGCAAGTCGCTCCCGTTGGCATTACCAGCAATGTTGCTGGCGCTCTACGGATGCTTGCGATTCGGCAATTCCTTGTTCACCGAACTACGTGAAATCCTGTTCGCCCGGGTGACGCAACGCGCTATTCGCCGGGTTGCACTGGAAGTCTTTCGACATCTCCACGCACTTTCACTGCGTTTTCATCTGTCCCGACAAACCGGCGGCATTTCACGGGACATCGAAAGAGGTACGCGCTCGATCTCCAGCCTGATTTCCTACACCTTGTACTCCATCCTGCCGACGGTGATCGAAATCGCCATGGTCATGGGTATTTTGTATGTCAATTACGACGCAGGTTTCGTATTGATCACCTTGATTTCGCTTAGCGCCTACGTGGTGTTCACGATCAAGGTCAGCAATCGGCGGATTGCGATCCGCCGGGCGGTTAACGAGAGTGACTCCGCGGCCAACACGCGTGCGGTCGACAGCCTGCTGAACTACGAAACGGTCAAGTATTTCAACAACGAGGCGTGGGAAGCACAGCGCTACGACGAACAACTGACCGGACTTGAGAGCGCCAGCGTACGCAGCCAGACTACATTGGCCTATCTCAATCTGGGGCAGCAGGCGATCATTGCGCTGGGGGTCACTGCCATGATGTGGCGTGCGGCCAGCGGGGTTGCTGAGGGCCGGATGACGATTGGCGATCTGGTACTGGTCAATGCTTTTCTGATCCAGCTTTACATGCCGCTCAACTTCCTGGGAATTGTTTATCGCGAAATTCGTCAGGCACTCACGGATATCGAGCGGATGTTTGCCTTGCTCGACGAGAACAAGGAAATTGCCGATGCGCCCGATGCGGTCCATCTCGACACAAGCCAAGCGATGCACGTGGAGTTTTCTGCGGTCGACTTCCACTACGAGGCAAATCGCAGCATTCTTCAGAATCTGTCGTTCACTGTTCCCGCCGGCGAAACCCTGGCTGTCGTGGGACATTCCGGCGCGGGGAAGTCCACACTCGCCCGGCTGCTCTACCGTTTCTACGATGTCACCGGTGGCGCAATTCGCATTAACGGGATGGATATTCGCAGACTCAGCCAGAACAGCCTGCGATCCGCGATCGGCATCGTGCCGCAAGATACCGTGCTGTTCAACGACAGTATCTTGTACAACATCCGTTACGGACGCCCGTCGGCAAGCATCGAAGAAGTCCATGCTGCCGCCCGCGCGGCCCGCCTGCATGATTTTATTTGCTCGCTTCCTCAAGGCTACGATACGCCCGTTGGCGAACGAGGCCTGAAGCTTTCCGGCGGCGAAAAACAGCGGGTGGCAATCGCGCGCGCCTTGTTGAAAAATCCACCCATCCTGATATTTGACGAAGCCACATCCGCGCTCGACTCTGCGACAGAGCGCGCAATTCAGGGTGAGCTGGAGCTAGCCGCCGAGGGGCGTACCGCTTTGATTATTGCGCATCGCCTGTCCACCGTGATGAACGCCGACCGAATTCTGGTCATGGGGAACGGTGGCATTCTGGAACAAGGCACCCATCCTCAATTGCTGGCCAGCGGTGGAGAATATTCCCGCATGTGGCATCTGCAATTGAGCGAGTCCTTGCTGGAGTCTGCCGCAAGTCCCGTCACATGATAGGATTCACGGCTGAATGCCTCGTGATGGGGCGTGTACCGGCCCGCGAAGGCCTCTTGGAAATTGAACTGTTCTGAAACGCATCAATGATTCAAGCCAATGTACTTGTTGTCGATGATGAAGTAATCAACCTGGAAATCGTTCAGGGTTATCTCTCATCCGAAGCGGGTTTCCAGGTTGCTGTTGCCAGCGGAGGCGAGCAGGCTTGGCAATATTTGCTCGACGCGAACACCCGGGTTGACGTGATCCTGCTCGACAGGATGATGCCAGGGCTTGATGGTCTTGCCTTGCTCAAACGGGTCAAATCAAATGCCCTGCTGTCCGGCATTCCGGTGATCATGCAAACGGCAGCGATCTCCCCTTCCCAAATTCGTGAAGGACTTGAGGCGGGTGCGTATTACTACCTGACCAAGCCGTATCGCCCAGACGATCTTTTGGCGATTGTCCACGCAGCGCTTTCCGACTGCGCAACACGCAATGAACTGAAACGCCAGCTGGACCAGCATCTTGATTCTCTGCGCTTACTCAATCGAGCCGAATTTCACGTCCGTACCCTGGCTGAAGCCACACAACTCGCAACCCTGATCGCTCAAACCTGCCCCAACCCGGACAAGGTGGTCATGGGACTCTCCGAATTGCTGATCAACGGAATCGAACATGGCAATCTCGGTATCAGCTACGCGGAAAAATCGCGGCTCAAAAGAGAAGAACGCTGGCTCGAGGAAATCCAGCAACGCCTTGAGCTCCCAGAGCATCAGCACAAGGCTGTCAGACTGGAGTTCCAGCGTTTCGCGCAGGAAATCGTCATTCGCGTTGTCGATCAGGGTGCCGGCTTCAATTGGGAAGACTACCTGGAAATGGATCCGGGTCGCGCGTGTGACCCGAATGGTCGAGGTATTGCGCTGGCGAGAATGTTGAGCTTTTCTAGCATCCAGTATGAAGGCAGGGGCAACATCGCTGTGGCGAGAATTTGCTGCCAGCCTGCGGATACCTCGGAGATACTCCCGTGAACGCCTCGTTCGACAAGATGAAGGTGCTGGCGGTAGATGACAATCGTACCAACCTGCACATCCTCCAAGTTTTCCTGAAGAAACTGGGGCACCAAGTCATTCTCGCCGAAAATGGCGAGGTTGCCGTACAACGCTTCCAGAGCGAACATCCCGACCTGGTCTTGCTGGATATCATGATGCCGGTCATGGATGGTTTCGAAGCCGCCCGGCAAATCAAGGCACTTAGCAAGGAACGCTGGGTTCCGATCATCTTCCTTTCCGCGCTTAACCGGGACGAGAATCTGGTTGAAGGACTGGAGGCGGGTGCTGATGACTACCTGACAAAGCCCATCAACTTTGTCGTGCTTGAGGCCAAACTGCGCTCCACGCAACGCTCTCTGGCCATGCAGCAGGCCGCAATCAATGCACTCGAGCGCTTGCAGGCAATTTCCGACAACGTGCTTGATGCGATCATCACCACCGATGATCATGGGATGATTGCTTCGGTCAACCGCGCCAGCGAGCGAATTTTCGGCTGGCCAACCAGCGAATTACCGGGAAAGCCTTTGAAATCCCTCTTGCTGGCAGACGCCGACGATACGCTCAGGCGTTACCTGCCAAGCCCCGAAGGCAAGTCCGGCGGCACAGAACAAGAGGGCGTCGCCCTGCATGCCAGCGGTCGGCGCTTCCCGGTGACCGTTGGTGTGACAGCGGTCGACATGGAGGGAAAGCAGTTTTTTGTTTGCCTGGTGCGGGATATTTCCGAAAGAAAGCAAGCTGAAATCAAGCTGCGCGAAAATGCAGCGCAACTGCAGGCCTATTTCGATCATAACCAAAACGAGCAGCAACTCGCGCTGCGCCTGATGGAAAAGCAACTCCACCGCGCGGGGCTCAAGGACAACCGGGTACATTACAAGGTTATCGCTACTGAAAACTTCAGTGGTGATGTGGTCGCAGCGGCCCGTTCGCCCGAGGGTCAGCTATATGCGATGCTTGCCGATGCCACAGGGCACGGGCTATCTGCCGCGATCAGCGCATTGCCAATCCTGACGCTGTTTTATCGCATGACCCGGCAGAATCAGCCGATCAAGGAAATCATTCTCGAGATGAACCGCCAACTCAAGGAATCGATGCCAGTTGGGCGTTTCGTTGCAACAACCTTGCTGTCACTGGATGACGCTAGCCGCAAGGGTGAGATCTGGGTCGGTGGTACGCCGGAGGTTTATCTATTCGACCGCTGGGGACGAACGAAACACACCTTCCCATCCGACAATTTGCCGCTAGGGATCGTTGGTAACGAATCACTGGAATGCAATCCAATTGCCTTTGACTGGGAATCGGAAAGTCAGATCATGCTCTATTCGGACGGCCTTCTTGAAGCGGCAGACGCTCGCGGTGAGCAATTTGGTAGTACCCGATTACTCTCCGCG
>CALAGF010000300.1 GCA_937892345.1 uncultured Rhodocyclaceae bacterium
GCCAGGAAGGCCTCGCGCCCCGCCTCGATGCCCTTCTTCATGGCGCTGGCCATGAGCACCGGGTCTTTCGCGTGGGCGATGGCGGTGTTCATCAGCACGCCGTCGCAACCCAGTTCCATCGCGATGGTCGCGTCCGACGCGGTGCCGACGCCGGCGTCGACAATGATCGGCACCTTGGCGTTGTCGATGATCAGGCGCAGATTCCACGGGTTCACAATGCCCATGCCGGAACCAATCAGCGAGGCCAGCGGCATCACTGCGACGCAGCCGATCTCTTCGAGCATCTTGCACTGGATCGGATCGTCGGCGCAGTAGACCATCACCTCGAAACCTTCCTTGACCAGCGTCTCGGCGGCCTTCAGGGTTTCCGGCATGTTCGGGAAGAGGTTGGTCGGATCGCCGAGCACTTCCAGCTTGCACAGCGGGTGGCCGTCGAGCAGTTCGCGTGCCAGGCGCAGGGTGCGCACTGCATCATCAGCCGTGTAGCAGCCGGCAGTATTCGGCAGGATGGTGAATTGCGACGGCGGCACGGCATCAAGCAGGCTGGGCTGGCTGGTGTCCTGGCCGATATTCACGCGGCGCACCGCGACCGTGACAATTTCGGCGCCTGAGGCGTCAATCGCAGCTCGGGTTTCGGCGAAATCCTTGTACTTGCCGGTGCCGACCAGCAAGCGGGAACGGTACGCCTTGCCGGCGATGGTCAGTTGATGCATGGAGGTTTCTCCGGTTCAGCCGCCGCCAACGGCGACGACGATTTCGAGTTGATCGTCCGTCGCCAGCAAGGTCTCGCCATGCTGACTTTTCGGGACAATTTCGCCGTTTCTTTCGACGGCAATACGCTTTCCTGCGTAACCCAGTTGCTCGATCAAGCCGGCAACGGTCAGCGGAGAAGGGAATTGGCGGGATTCGCCGTTGATCTTGATTGCTAGCATGGGGCTATTTTAGCAAGCCGCGCGGCTTCCTCGGCGCCCCGGCGAAAAGCCGGTCGTACACAGCGTTCGGCAGGACACGCAGCAACTTGGCCAGCACGCCCATTTGCCATGGGATCACCGTATAGGAATTCCCGGTTTCAATCGCTGCCGCAAAACGTCGAGCAGCCTCTTCTGCCGGCAGCAAAAACGGCATTCGGTAGGGGTTGACCGCTGTCATCGGGGTTTCAATATAACCGGGCGCGATAGTCACCACCTTGATGCCGCAGGCGCGCATTTCAAGACGCAGGCTTTCAAGGTAGGCGATTGTTGCAGCCTTGGACGCCGAGTAAGCCTCGGCGCCGGGCAGACCGCGAATACCCGCTACCGACGCCAGGCCGACGAGGCGTCGGAATCCGCCTGCCGCCTTCATGGCCGGGATAAAGGGGGCAAAAGTGGCGGCCATGCCGTACACGTTGATGTCCATCAAGCGCCGAAACGCAGCAAGGTCCTCCGCATGCTCGGTCAAGGTTCCAGCCGAGACACCAGCACTTGCAAGCACAATCTCGGGCGCCCCAAAACGGGCGATAAAGTCCTGAGCGGCATCATGCAGTGCTGCCGCATCCGTCACGTCCAGCGGATAGCAGGCATGCCCCCCGCCCAGCCGTTCGTTCAGCGCCGCCAGTGCGTCCGTACGGCGCGCAGCCAAGCCGAGGACTGCACCTTTTCCGGCGTAGTAAACGGCAAGCGCCTCGCCGATACCCGACGAGGCGCCCGTAATGAAGATGCCTTGCTTCAATTACTTCTTGCCGGATTTTTCGGCACGCACACGAGCGATCAATTTATCGGCAGTCGCCAATTGCTCCTCGAAAGTATTGGCGGTGATCAGAAAACGCCCATCAACGGCCAGCGCCGGCACACCCGTAATCTTGTAAGCACCGGCCAGTTGATCGCCGCGGCGGACCTTGCTCATCACCCCGAAGGAACCGAAGGCATCGGTGAACTTTTTGCGATCAACACCCTTGGCAGCCACCCAGTTGATCAAGGACGACTCCTCAAACAAATTGGCTTTTTCCTTATGGATTGCCTGGAAGACTTCCGGCTCCAGGCGCTTGAGATCACCAGTGACTTCGAGCGCGTAGTACAGCTTGGCGATGTTGCTCCAAGCGGCACGACCGAAGGTGATTGGCACCTTCTTGACCTGCACATCGCCCGGCAGATGGGCAATCCAGGCGCCGAGCATGGGTGCCAGATCGGCACAATGCGGGCAACCGTAACTGAAAAATTCCAGTACTTCGATCTTGGCTGCATCTTCGGTGGCCTGCACCGGATTCACCGGCACAAAGTCCTTGCCGGGAGTCTGTGCCAGAACAGCACTGCTGACGGTCAACCCGGCCCCGAGGGCGAAAACACTACCAATGAAACGACGACGCAACAATGCCATGCCTGACTCCTTATTTCGACAATTGGGCTTCCATGCCTGATTTGGCAAGTTCGGAACGCACTTTGTTCAATTCATCGAGCTTTAAATAGGGCCCGATGCGCACGCGATAGAAGGTCTTTTCCTCAACCATCACTTGTTGCACCACAGCCTCCACCCCCATAAAGGCCAGCTTGGCCTTCTGGTTGTCGGCATCCTGAGCCGTACTGAATGATCCCGCCTGCAGGAAGAGCGGCACCTTGCTTTCCTTGCCAGTCTCCTTGGGCGCTTCCTTTGGAACGTCCTTTTGGACCTCCTTGGGTGTGTCCTTGGGCAACTCAGCCTTCGGCGCTTCAGCCACGACCTCGGGCGGCTTGCCGGCCTTGTCCGGCACGGCATCAGCCTTGCCGGGAAGAATGTCGTAGAACTGGAAACGCTTTTCCTGCGCCTGATCGCCAGGCTTGCCCGGCAGCGCCACCGGCTCCGCGGGTGCGGTCGGCCTGGGGGCTTGTTTGCCCGTCTGCACGCTGGCATTGAAAGGCAACGGCGCCTGGTTGATGTACCAAACGATCACTGCAGCAATGCACACACCAAGGACCAGGCCGATAAACATCCCGATCAAGGTACCACCGGCAGCCCGTTTCGGACTGGCGGGGCTTCTGGAAGATTTCGCTTGTCGCGCCATGAAAGTACTCACATTGTTTCCGGACAACTGACCCCGAGAACGGCCAGACCATTGCGAATCACCTGACGTACTGCCATGGCCAGCGCCACGCGCGCATCGCGCAAGGCGGGATCATCAACCAGCATGCGTTCAGCGTTGTACCAGCCATGGAATTCACCGGCCAGATCCTTCAGATAAAAGGCAATCAAATGCGGCGCCAAATCGCGGGCTGCATTTTCGATGACTTCGCGGAACTGGGCCAGTTGATTGGCAATTGCCAGCTCACGCGGGTTGACGAGCAAGGACAGGTCGGCCCCTGCCAAGGCAGCCGAATCGCCGCCCCACTGAGCGATCACCGAGCAGATCCGGGCATGCGCGTATTGAATGTAATACACCGGGTTTTCATTGGTCTGGCTCTTGGCCAGATCCAGGTCGAAATCGAGGTGCTGATCGAACTTGCGCAGGGCATAGAAGAAGCGACAGGCATCGTTACCCACTTCCTTGCGCAGTTCACGCAAGGTCACGAATTCGCCAGAGCGGGTGGACATCGAGGCTTTCTGGCCATTGCGGTAGAGCACGGCAAACTGGACCAGGGCCACCTGCAGCTTGTTCGCATCGAGGTCAAGCGCCTTGATCGCGCCGGTCACGCGCGGAATGTAGCCGTGGTGATCGGCACCCCAGATGTTGATGACCTTGTCGAAACCGCGCTCGAACTTGTTCAGGTGATAGGCGATGTCGGAAGCAAAATAGGTGAACAAGCCGTTTTCACGTTGAACGACCCGATCCTTCTCGTCGCCGAAGGCAGTCGACTTGAACCACTTGGCGCCGTTCTGCACGTAGATGTGACCCTTTTCTTCGAGCAGGGCCACGCAGCGGGCAACCAGTCCGGTGTCGTAGAGCGACTTTTCGGAATACCAGACTTCGAATTCGACGCCGAATTCCTTCAAGTCGTCACGGCAGTCTTCGAGCTGCTCGTTCAGCGCGTGCTGATGCACGTAGTGCCAGTCGCCACCGAGCAGTTCCTTGGCCTTGGCGATCAGGGCGTCGAGATGCAGTTCGCGCTGCTGCTTGGCTGCGTCGTCGGCACTACCGGCGTCCGGCAGGCCCGGCGTCCCGGCGACCACATCGGCTGCGGTACGAACGAACTTTTCACCGTGGGCGACCGTCATCTGCCTGGCCATCTCGCGCACATAATCGCCCTGGTAGGCGTTGGGCGGGAATTGCACGGCCTGACCATGCTGGTCGAGATAACGCAGCCAGGTCGACAGGCCGAGGATATCCATCTGCCGGCCGGCGTCATTGACATAGTACTCACGCGTCACATCCCAGCCGGCGAAGGACAGCAGGCTGGAGAGCGAGGCGCCGTAAGCCGCGCCGCGGCCGTGGCCGACGTGCAGCGGGCCGGTCGGATTGGCAGAGACGAACTCAACCTGAACCTTTTGCCGCCCACCGGCAGTCGAGCGCCCGAAGTGTTCGGCTTCGACCAGCACCGCCTTGACCACGTCGGTTTTCGCACCCGCATCAAGGGTGAAGTTGATGAAGCCGGCACCCGCCACCTCCGCCCGGATCACCAAGGACGAGGGGGGAAGTTCGGCAAGTAGCTGATTGGCTATTTCGCGTGGATTTTTCTTCAGCGCACGCGCCAATTGCATGGCGAGGTTGGTGGCAAAGTCACCGTGCGTCGGATCACGCGGGCGCTCAAGATGAATCGGGGTATCGGCGGCATCCGGCGCAACACTGGACAGAGCCTGCTGCAAAAGCGCAGACAAACGGGCTTTCGCATCTGGGGAATTGGCGTCTTGGGACATTGACATGCTGCAAAAATAGCAAAGCGGCGATTATACGCTGCACCGCGCTACATATTGATCGCAGTCATGATCGCAGACCAGGCGTGCTGCTTTTCAGCCAGACTGCGCGCCGCATGGGCCGGGCTGGTCGAAGGCAGACGATGCAGCGCCGGGCAGGGTACGGCCAGCTCCGGAAGCACCTTTCGCCGAAATTCATTTTCAGCAGCAGTTCCGTTGAAATACACATGCTGAATACTGCGGTGAACACTAAAAAACGCCTGAAAATCGTTGGTCTCGATTGAACCGGGCATGATCTCCGAATCCAGACTCCCCGTTCGCTCACAGGCAGCAATGACATCCCACAGGGCAATGCCGGCATCCGTCAGGCGGTCCAGACGCTCCGCATAAGGCAAACGCGGCGAAAAACCGAGCAGATCACCCAAAAAACGCCAGAAAAGATTGCGCGGATGAGCGTAATACTCGACCGCATCCAACGAAACCCGACCGGGAGCACTACCGAGAATGAGCACCTTCGGCGCAATGCCGACTACCGGAGGAAAACAGCGCACCCCCGACAGGCCGGCCAAGTGACTCAAGCCCCCAGCACGCGATTCTTGCCGGTCCGCTTGGCAAGATACATGGCTTGATCGGCCCGCCGTATCGCCTCGCTCCCGGTTTCATCCGCCGTCAGCTGTGCCACACCTGCGCTGAAAGTAATCAGCACCTTTTCCTTCCCCGACATGAAGAAGGCTTTGGTCAGTTCGCGCTGCAGGCGAGCCATTGCCTCAATCCCCTGTTCAAGCTGGGTATCGGGCATCAGGATCACGAACTCCTCGCCACCGTAGCGAGCCAGCGTATCGCTCGGTCGCATGCAGGCGCGCGCCACCTTGGTCAAATGAATCAGGGCGTTATCACCCGCTTGATGGCCAAGACTATCGTTGAGTTTTTTGAAATTATCGATATCCAGCAAGGAAACCGAGAGCGGCGTATCGCGCCGGCGCACTGCGGCAATTTCGCGCTCCAGCGCTTCGTCCAGACCCTTGCGATTCAGCACATCAGTCAGCGGGTCATGGCGAGCCAGATTGCTGGCATTATCGAGTTCGACATGCAACTGGATCAGCTCAGCTTCCGTGGTCAACACCTTGTCCTGAAGCGTTTTCAATTGCTCGCGCGAATTGGAGGCCTCCTCTGCCATCGCCCGCGACGCAGCCACAACGTCCTTGAGCAATGGCGCCAGGTCTTCGACACGGGTTACCTGCTCGATCTGGCGCGCGCTTTCTTCAATTTGCCCCTGGAACGAGGAACTGGACTCATTGATTGAGGACAGACTATCGATAAACGCAGCCAGCATCTGGCGCATTTCTTCCTGCGCCTCGACTGAACGGATCTTGGCCCGACTTTGCTTGTCCATCACATCGCGCAAGCGGCGCTCGACGTCATCCAGGTGTCGCAGTGACAAGGGTTGCTCGACAGCTGCCAGCAAGCCGTCAATCTGACCCCGAAACCAATGGTCATCAATGCTGAGATCGCCGATGTTCTGAATGATCAAATGCAGGAGACTGAGCAGGGAACTGCGGACCTCGACATATTCTTCTACAACATAACCCGCCTGGACGACGAGTTTGTGCGCAGCGGCTTCCACCAAATGCACGTCGCAAGGAGGCTGCCTCAGTATCCCGAGCAAATCCTGTGCGGCGCCGCCAAAACGCGGATCATCACTGCCGAAGGCAGGCAGCAGGCAATCCAGCAAACGCAGCAGGGTCGACGAAAACTCCTGCGTCAAATGCTGACTTTCGGAGACCACCGGGGATTGCGGGACGACAACGAAGGCATTGAGCGCATCAATCACCCCTTGCAAACTACGTCCGGCAATGGCGGCGTCCAAGCGGCCCAGACAGTCCCGCTGAAGGTCGCCATGCGGCACAAGCCTGCTCGCCAGTTGCCGCAATGCCGCATCGGGGAATGGCGCAACGACAGGCACTCCCGCAATTTCGTTATAACAGGCCTGATAATTGGCGGGCGTCGGAGGCAACTGTCGCACAGCCAGCGCCTTCAGCGCTTCGCGTGCTAATTCGGATGGATTGCGTTGTTCTTGCATGGCGTAATTTGTAAGCCGGACCCGTGATCATGGCCAAAGCATGGCGTCGTGCCAAGTTTATCCCAAGTCCCGGCTGTCGGTTAGCCGATCTTTCATATTCAAGGAATCGACTGCCCGAGGCCGGGTGAGCGTGTTAACATGCCCGTTTTAGTCGAGCCCCGTTCACCGATGCGCCTGTTCCGCCTGCTCAAGATCGCCGCCGTTGCCAGCCGTTTCGGGCTCGACGAGATGATGCTCGAACACGAGCCCAGCGGCCGACTGGTGCGCCTTGCCAAGGGCATTCAGTTCTGGCGCGATCTGTCGGCACCGAGAGCGGTCCGCCTGCGCCTTGCGCTGGAGGCACTGGGACCGATCTTCGTGAAATTCGGTCAGGTTCTGTCCACCCGACGCGACCTGATGCCTACGGATATCGCTGACGAACTGGCCAAGTTGCAGGATCGTGTCCCCCCGTTTTCCTCTGAACTCGCGCTGGCACAGATCGAACAAGCCTACGGCCGGCCTGCCAGCCAGGTCTTTGCCGAATTTGACCCGGTCCCGATTGCCTCGGCATCGATCGCACAAGTCCATTTCGCTCGTTTGCACCCTGAAGATGGCGGCCACGAAGTTGCAGTCAAGGTCTTGCGCCCGAACATGCTGTCCGTGATCGAACACGATCTGGCCCTGATGGACAGTTTTGCCATGCTGCTGGAGAAACTCTGGTCCGACGGCAAGCGGTTGAAGCCGCGCGAGGTCGTCGCGGAATTTGCCAAGTACTTGCGCGACGAACTCGACCTCATGCGCGAAGCGGCCAATGCATCGCAACTGCGGCGCAATTTCACCGATTCTCCACTGCTGATCGTCCCCGAGGTTTATTGGGACTTTTGCACGTCGACCGTCATGGTCATGGAGCGCATGAAAGGCACACCGATTTCGCAAATCGATCGCCTGCGAGCAGAAGGCATCGACCTTTCACGCCTGTCGGCGGCCGGAGTGGAGATTTTCTTCACCCAGGTCTTCCGTGACGGCTTTTTCCATGCCGACATGCATCCCGGCAATATTTTTGTTCATGCCGACGGACGCTATATTGCGCTGGATTTCGGCATCGTCGGCACCCTGACCGACAGCGACAAGAACTATCTGGCGCAAAACTTCCTTGCCTTCTTCCGCAGGGATTACAAGCGGGTCGCCGAAGCCCACATCGAATCCGGCTGGGCCCCCAAGGACACCCGGGTTGATGAATTCGAGGCCGCCATCCGTGCCGTCTGCGAGCCCATCTTCGACCGCCCGCTCAAGGACATTTCATTCGGCAAGGTGCTATTGCGCCTGTTCCAGACTTCCCGCCGTTTCAATGTGGAAATCCAGCCGCAACTGGTCATGCTGCAAAAGACCCTGCTGAATATTGAGGGTCTAGGTCGTCAACTCGATCCCGAACTCGATCTCTGGAAGACTGCCAAACCTTTCCTTGAACGCTGGATGAGCGAACAAATCGGCTGGCGCGGTCTGCTCAAGACCTTCAAACAGGAAGGCCCCTACTTGGCACGCAGCCTGCCGCAGCTCCCCCGTCTGGTCCATCAGGCACTCACCCGTCCGGCGCACAGCGACTCGCAGCCTCAGCTGCTGGCACTGCTTAGAGCCCAACGACAACAGAATTTCTGGCTAGCCGTTATCGCTGCGCTGCTCGCCGCACTGCTCGGAATACAGTGCTACTGATGCGAACCCCCGACGAACTGGCAGAGCGCTACAGCGAAGATGACGTCATCGATTGGCTAGGCAACAAGGAGGTCGACAAAGGCCGGCCATACGTTGATCTGGTACGCGACTTCCGGATTGAAGCCGGTGAATTTCAGGCCCTTGTTCCCGGGTCGGCACGCCAACCCTACCGGGTTGAAGCCCTGATTGCCGAAGGCGCCAAAGGGGAAGTGCTGATCGCCAGTTGCAGTTGCCCCGTCGGGCGCCGCTGCAAGCACATTGCCGCAGTCATGCTCAAGGGTCTGGAGGAACGCAATCCCAAGGCCCAGGTCAGTAGCAGCGTGATGTCCTGGGTCGAAGACCTGCGCCGCGCCTCGATTGCCGTCGCCAAGAAAAAGGCTCGCCCGGCCAGCGCCCGCCAGCAGCTCTACTACATTTTGAAGTGGACGCCGGACCGCCGCCGCTTCGGCATTGAACTGCGCAAGGGCAAATATCCCGAAAACGCCGAAGAATGGTGGAAGGTAGACCGAGCGCTGGTGACCCCGCCGCAGTTCGTCAACGAGGACGATCTCGCCATCCTGCGCTTGATCTGGGCGGAACGCGGCCACGATAGCGGCCTGCGCGCCTACGGCCTGGGGCAGAAACATGGCGCCGAAATTCTCGAGCGGATGTCGGCCACCCATCGCCTTTATCCCGAGCAGGATCTGACCCTTCCGCTGAACACCGGCGCCAATCGGCCGGCCAGTGTTGGCTGGCAGATCGACAGCAACGGCTTCCAGCGCCCCTATCTCAAGCCTGAACCCGCGACCGAATTGATTATTGCGGTCGACCCGCCCTGGTACGTGGATTTGACCGAAGGCGAAGTCGGCCCGCTGTCGGTCACCGGCAACCCGACGGTGGTCTCCCGTCTGTTTGCGCTACCGCCACTTTCGGCCAAGGAGGCCGGACTGGTTGCCGAAGCGCTGTCCGAGCTTGCCCCAGACCTGCCCTTACCGGCAGAAGACGCGAGCGCCCGCCTGCGCCTGATTGATACCGGACTCCAGCCGGTGCTCCAGCTTGATACCCTGCATACGCATGGCCACCGGGCCTGGCGCGGCTATCCGCACAGCCTTGGCGGCGGCCCCTTCGATGTCGCCCACGTCATTTTCCGCTATGCCGATGCCGACCTGCTGCCCAATGATCACAGCGAATTCGTCACCCTGCCCGAAGGCGAAACCGTTCGCGTGAAACGCCGCCCGGAGGCGGAAGCCCGTGCACTGGCAGAAATCGCTGTGACCGGACTGCAAAAAATTCCCGGCCATACGCTACATACCTTTGGCAGCCCACCGGAAGGCATCTTCGGTTTGGCCGAAGAAAAATCATGGCATGCGTTCATGGTGGAAAAACTGGATACGCTGCGTCAATCAGGCTGGCATATCGACTTCCCCGAGGATTTCCGCCATCACGTGGTGGAGGTCGATAGCTGGGAAGCCGAGCTGATCGAAGCCGACGATGGCTGGTTCAATCTCGACATGGGCATTCTGGTCGAAGGCGAACGCCTGCCACTGGCACCGCTTTTGGCAGAACTCTTCCGGCGCGACGGCCGCTGGCTCGAAGGCGGGGAGCTGTCCCGCATTCCGGATAGCGAGGGCATCGAGCTACTCACCCCGCGCGGCAAGCGGCTGCGGGTACCCGCCGGACGCATCAAGCCGCTGAGATCGGAAGAGCG
>CALAGF010000301.1 GCA_937892345.1 uncultured Rhodocyclaceae bacterium
AGCGCTGGAGCGCCTGCCACCATCCGTTCACCAGCCCCAAGGACGAGCATCTCGACCTGCTGGTCAGCGATCCGGGCAAGTGCCTGGCCAAGGCCTACGACCTGGCGCTGAACGGCTGGGAACTGGGCGGCGGTTCGGTACGTATTCACCGCGCCGACGTGCAGGAAAAAGTCTTCTCCGCACTGAACATCGGACCGGAAGAACAGCAGGCCAAGTTCGGCTTCCTGCTCGACGCCCTGAAGTACGGCGCTCCGCCGCACGGTGGCCTGGCCTTCGGTCTGGACCGCATCGTCACCATGATGACTGGGGCCGAATCGATTCGCGACGTGATCGCCTTCCCCAAGACCCAGCGCGCTCAGTGTTTGCTGACCGATGCACCCTCTTCGGTCGACGAGAAGCAACTGCGCGAATTGCACGTGCGCCTGCGTCAAAAGGTGGAAACCCAGGTCGAAGTCGCCCAAGGCTAATTCGCCATGCGACACTGGCAGCGCTTCCTGATCGTCCTGTTACTGGCGATCGGAAGCGCTTTTGCATTTTGGAATGGCCCGCAACGAGATTCCTGGATAGATGCCTCAAATCTTCCAGTTGAAGCACGTGAAACGCTCAGCCTGATCAAACGCGGCGGCCCCTTCCCCTATAGTCGGGACGGCATCGTATTCAACAACTTCGAGCAGCGCTTACCGGCTCAAGGGCGCGGATACTATCGGGAATACACCGTGATTACACCGGGGCGACGCGACCGGGGCCCACAACGAATCATCGCGGGGAAGTCTGCAGAGTTCTACTACACGGCGGATCACTACAAGTCCTTCCGCAGGATACGGGAAGCAGAGTGAATGAATTGCCCTGACCAACAATCGTCAGCGGTCTATGCTTACCCGGACAAAAAGGCGACTGCCTGCGATTACACGGTCGACTTTGCAGAACGCACAAAAACCCCCGGACTACTGCGCAAAATTGGCCAGCGACTGAAATTTCCGGACTGGTACGGTGAAAACTTTGATGCCCTTTACGACTGCCTCGCCAATCCTGAATGGCCGAAAGGCAACAAGCCGGTTCTGATCCGGCTGTCCGGACTCCCCTCATACGCCAACAAGTGCCCTGAAGACTTCTCCATCTTGCTCGCCGTACTGCAGACGGCGATGGATACCCGCAACACCGAGCGCAGCTCCGCCGTGCGCATCCTGATCGACGCGACGGTTCCGTCTCTCGCCCAATGGCCTGGACCATGACTGCTGACAAGCAACCGATCTCCGTACTCGTCGTGATTTACACCCTGGAAGGTGAGGTACTGCTGCTTGAGCGCGCTCGCCAACCCGGCCTATGGCAGTCAGTCACCGGTAGCCGCGAGGCTTCCGAAGCACTGGCCGAAACGGCTTGCAGAGAAGTCGGTGAGGAAACCGGTATCACGGTACGAGCAGACGAAATCCATTCATGGCATATCGAGAATAGCTATGAAATCTTTGCCACTTGGCGTCATCGTTACGCCCCTGGCGTAAGCCACAACACCGAGTACGTTTATGGTTTGGCGCTGAATACACGCGTACCGATTCGCCTGGCCCCTGATGAACATCGCGACTATCGCTGGCTAAGCATCAAGGAGGCCGCCGAATCCTGCTTTTCATGGAGCAACCGCGACGCGATTCGCCTGTTATCCGAGCAGATTCTCCCGACACTGACATCCGCTTCATAATCCATCCGGCTGATATTTCTCTGTACAATCCGCCGCGATTTCCCAGGAGACATTCATGAGCACCGAAAACCTCACACCGGGCACCAAGGCTGCCGTTCTGGCAGAAGCCCTTCCGTACATCAAGCGATTCCATGGCAAAACCATCGTCGTCAAGTATGGCGGCAATGCCATGACTGACGAACACCTGAAAAGCTGCTTCGCACGCGACGTGGTGCTGCTCGAACTGATCGGTTTCAATATTGTCGTGGTTCATGGCGGCGGCCCCCAGATCGAAAACCTGCTGGCCCGTGTGGGCAAGAAGGGAGAGTTCATCCAAGGTATGCGGGTCACGGATGCAGAGACCATGGAAGTAGTCGAAATGGTTTTGGGCGGCCAAGTTAACAAGGACATCGTCAACCTGATCAATCAGCACGGCGGCAAAGCGGTGGGCCTCACGGGGAAGGATGGCAACTGCATCCGCGCCAAAAAACTGATGCTGACCAACAAGGACAATCCGGGTGATTTGATCGACGTGGGCCAGGTGGGAGAAATCACCAAAATCGACCCTTCATTGTTTGAGCATCTGGACAACGGCAGTTTCGTCCCCGTGATTGCCCCCATTGGTGTTGGCGAGCAAGGCGAAACCTACAACATCAACGCCGATGTGGTAGCCGGCAAGATCGCCGAAGTCCTCAAGGCAGAAAAACTGGTTCTGCTCACCAATACACCTGGCGTACTGGACAAGGCAGGCAATCTGATTACCGGAATCACCCCGAAGGAAATCGACGAAATGGTCGCCGACGGCACGCTCTCTGGCGGCATGCTGCCAAAGATCGGATCGGCACTAGATCGGAAGAGCGTCGTGTAGGGAAAGAG
>CALAGF010000302.1 GCA_937892345.1 uncultured Rhodocyclaceae bacterium
GAAGGGATGCAGCATCACGATGGAAAGTTCGTCCTACCTCGAACAGTCGCACACGGCTTTGCTTGCGCTTGAGATTGGTTGCCAGATTGGCAATCAGACCACCAAACAAGGTCGACCGCATCACCGCCATCTGACTGGCAATCGGATTTGCCAGACGAATCAATGTCGATTCTTCGCGTTTTCCAGCAAAATCCGCTTCCCAGCCCGCATCAACAAACGCAAAATTAACAACCTCCTGATAACCCCGATCCGCCAGCATTTGACGAATTCGATAAGCAGGACGCACGGATTCCGGTTGGCGCATCATCGCAATCCGACCCTTTGGTGCAGGCGACGGAATATTGTCGTAGCCATAAATCCGCGCAATTTCCTCGATCAGATCCTCCTCAATTTCCATATCGAAACGCCAGCTTGGTGGCGTCACCAGGAAATCGTCGCCTTCTTGCTCGAATGAAAGCGCCAAACCTTTGAATACTGCAGCGATACGTTCTGCAGTCAATGACAGTCCGAGTACTTTTTTGGCTCGCGCGGTACGCAAGCGCACAGCCTTTCGGACCGGCAATTCGGCCTTGGCTTCGACAACGGGACCGGGCTGACCACCGCAAATTTCGAGAATCAATTGCGTGGCACGCTCAATCGCAACACGGGTAATACCAAAATCGACACCACGCTCGAAACGGTAGGAAGCGTCTGATGCAAAGCCGTAACGACGTGCGCGTCCGGCAATTGCCTTCGGCGTAAAGAAAGCTGATTCCAGGAATAGATCCTTGGTTTCCAGGGTGACACCGCTCTCCTCACCGCCCATGATCCCGGCCATTGCCAGCGGCTTGAAGTCATCGGAAATTACCAAAATGTCGGCGTCGACCGCAATCGTCTGCTCATTGAGCAACAGCAGCTTTTCTTCTGGCTTGGCCAAACGGGCGTGCACGACACCTTCGAGTTTTGCGTTATCAAAAGCATGCAGCGGCTGTCCAAGCTCAAGCATCACGTAGTTGGTGATGTCGACTAATGCGGAAATGGTGCGGATGCCGCTGCGTTCGAGGCGGCGCTTCATCCATTCCGGTGTTGAAGCCAAGGCATTCAGATTCTTGATAACGCGACCGTAGTACAACGGGCAAGCAGATGGCGCATCAAGAAGGATGTCACGACTGTCGGGGATAGCGGCAGCCACTGCGACAACCTCAGGCAGACAGGTGGCAGCGCCGGTAATTGCGCCAACTTCACGTGCAATACCTTGAAGCGACAGGCAATCGGCACGATTCGGCGTCAGCTTGATTTCAAATACGTTATCGTCGAGCTCAAGATACTGGCGAATGCTCTGCCCGACCGGGGCATCTGCGGACAGGAGCAGCAAGCCTGACGCCTCTTCGGCAATACCCAATTCTTTGGCAGAGCACAGCATGCCCGAGGACTCAATGCCACGCACCTTGGCGATTTTTATCTTGAAATCACCGGGCAACTCAGCACCAGGGAGCGCGCACGGCACCTTCAAACCCGCTGCGACATTCGGCGCGCCGCAAACAATCTGCTGCGGCGTACCAGTGCCGATATCGACCTGACACACATTCAGACGATCCGCATCAGGATGCTTGACGACTTCAAGCACCTGAGCGACGACCACATTATTAAAAACCGGGGCGACCGCATCCAGTTCCTCGACTTCGAGGCCGGCCATGGTCAGCAGATGGGAGAGTTCCTCGCTCGTCAGCTTGGGATCGACGAGGCTACGCAGCCAGGATTCAGAGAATTTCATTGGCGTTTCTCGAGAATGGGATCAGGCGAACTGACGCAGGAAGCGCAGATCACCTTCAAAGAAGAGGCGCAGATCATTCACACCGTAACGCAGCATGGTCAGGCGATCAGGGCCGAAGCCGAAGGCGAACCCGGTGTACTTTTCCGGATCGATACCGGCAATACGCAACACATTGGGATGCACCATTCCGCAGCCGGCAATTTCCAGCCAACGTCCCTTGAGCGCACCATGCATGAAAGCCACATCAATTTCGGCAGAGGGCTCGGTAAACGGGAAAAAGGACGGACGAAAACGTACGGTCAGATCGTCGGTCTCGAAGAAGCTCTTGAGAAAATCGGCGATCACCCCTTTCAGATCAGCAAAGGAAACATCCTCGCCAACCCACAGGCCTTCAACCTGATGAAACATCGGCGAGTGCGTTGCATCGGAATCCACGCGATAGACACGCCCCGGCGCGATGATGCGGATTTCCGGCATTTTTTCCAGTTGACCGTACTTGGCTACATGCGCCTGCATGTATCGCGCCTGGATAGGACTGGTATGTGTACGCAACAACACCCGGTCCGCCAGCGTACCGTCGGGATTTTGCAGATAGAAAGTATCGTGCATCGAACGCGCCGGATGATCCTCAGGCGTATTCAGTGCCGTGAAATTGTGAAAATCCTCTTCGATTTCGGGGCCGTCAGCAACTTCGAAACCGATGGAGGCGAACAGCGACTCGATGCGTTCGAGCGTGCGAGTCACCGGATGCAGACCACCACGCGCTTCTGCGCGGCCCGGCAAGGTTACATCCAGCGCTTCTTCAGCCAGGCGAGCCTCCAAGGCGGCCTTCCGGATCGCCTCGCGACGTTCATTCAGCGCAGCTTCAACAGCAAGCTTGGCAAGGTTGATTGCCGCACCCGCTGTTTTCTTCTCGTCAGGCGGCAATTTGCCCAAACCTTTGAGAAGCTCGGTAATCTGACCGCTTTTGCCAAGGAAGCGGGCCTTCACCTGTTCCAGCGCGTCCGGGTCGGAAATGGCAGCGAAGGCGGCTTTGGCCTCGCTAACGATCTGATCGAGATTATCCATGGACTTGTACCAACAAAACTACCGACTGCAATACGAATAAACAAAAAAGGAGGCTTTCGCCTCCTTTTTCTTCAAGAGCTTAAGCTCAGGCGCCGAGCTTGGCCTTGGCCTGTGCGGCCAGAGCGGCAAATGCCGGCTGATCGAAGACGGCCAGATCGGCCAGGACCTTGCGGTCGACTTCGATGTTGGCTTTCTTCAGGCCGTTCATAAAGGTGGAATAATTCACGCCGTTGGCCTTGCAGGCGGCGGACTTCAAACAACAGGTCGCGCGTTTCTCTCCGGCCGGGCGGGTTCCTGTGCTGCTGGTGGGTGAAACCGCAATCTGGGATTCACTGGCCATCGCCGAATATCTGGCCGAGCTAGAGCCTGGGCTGTGGCCCACCTCGCTGCTGGATCGGGCCCGGGCGCGCGCCATCAGTGCCGAGATGCATTCCGGATTTCAGGCGCTGCGTCAGCAGATGCCGATGAATGTGCGCGCTGTGGGGCGCACTGTGCCCTCCACCCCGGCGCTGGAGGCCGACATCGCCCGCATCGTCGCCGCGCTCCCCTCGGCCTCCGACATCGCCGCTGCGCTACTGGCTGCGCTGAATGCGACGACGATTCCAACGGACGTGCGCAAGGTCAATGGCGACACGATCATCGGCCACGGTATCCCACCGACCTACGACAACACTGGCACGATGACCACACCCGGCGACCCGTGGAGGCCAGCATGATTCGCGGCGGCTACTGGGGCGGTGCTTTTATGCATGGTAACTGCGTAATGGCAGGTGGCCTCGGTGGTTCCGGTTACATTGGCGGAGTAGAAAATGGTTCAATGACAAATGG
>CALAGF010000303.1 GCA_937892345.1 uncultured Rhodocyclaceae bacterium
TCTTCCGATCTTTGTTGAAGTCGAACAGGGCGTCGGCGGCGACGGTGATCTTCTCACCCGACGGCTTCACGCCAGCCGGAGCGGCGCCAGCGCCAGCCGGAGCGGCAGCCTTCGGCTCGCAGGTTTCCTTCGGCAGCAGGTCCTTGTCGCACTCGCAACCGGCCTTGTCGGCAGCGGCAGCGGCCGGGGTCCAGTAGCCATCGCGCCAGCACAGGCCGAAGCCGCTCTTGGCGACGACATCGCGCTGGTCGATCAGGTAAACGCGCTCTTGCGCAACAGCGGAGAAACCGATACCGGCCAGCAGGGCCAGAACCAGGGACTTTTTAGCGATGTTTTTGATCATTGTTTTCCCTCGTTGAAGAAAATGTATATATGAAATCGTAACCCGCGCTGTAGCCACGATAATGAGCCTACCCACGGAATTGCAAATTATTCTGCCATAGCGCAATGGCTGAATCCAACTGATATTGGTCTTTGTTGCGTAAATTTTTGTGTTCCATACAACACTTTCCTGCGATCCAGACATGGCTGACATGCTCCCGGCCTGCGACGTAGACCAAATGCGAGACAGGGTCGAAGCAGGGTTTGCATTCGGGAGTGTCCATCGATACCGCACAAAGGTCCGCTGATTTGCCCGGCGTAATCGAGCCGATTTCATTTCCCAGCCCCAGCGCGCGGGCAGCATTCAGTGTTGCCATCTGCAGCACCTGGCTAGCTGGCAGGCAGCTAGCGTTACCGCTTGTGCCTTTCGCGAGCAGGGCGGCTAAGCGCATTTCCTGAAACATGTCGATCCGGTTGTTGCTTGCTGCACCATCGGTTCCCAGGCCGATGTTGATTCCCAGGTGTTGCATTTCTGCGACGGGTGCAATGCCGCTGGCCAGTTTCAGGTTGGATGTAGGGCAATGCGCGATATGGCAACCCGTCTCGGCAAGCCATTCCATTTCCATCCTGTTCATGTGAACTGCATGTACGCCAATGAAATTCGGGCCGGTCAGTCCAAGTTGCTGAAGCCGTTTCAATGGGTGGCTGCCGTGACGAGTCAGGCTTTCCTGAAGTTCGTGCCGGGTTTCGTGGATGTGGCAATGGATGGGCAGATTAAGCTGCGCGGACAAGGTGGCGATCCGTTCAAAGCTGCGGTCCGATACGGTGTAGGGGGCGTGCGGCGCGAGGCAGAAATGGGTCAGCGGGTTTTGTAGCCACTTTTCCCGGGTTGCCAGTCCCTTGGCCAGGTAATCGTCTGCGTCGCTTGCGTAGGCCGTGGGAAATTCCAGGGTGGTGATTCCAATGACGGCGCGCATCCCGCTGTCCGCTGCCGCTCGGGCTGCGGCATCGGGAAAAAAATACATGTCGTTGAAACAGGTAATACCGCCCCGAATCATTTCGGTGCACGCGAGGCGGGTGCCGTCGTAAACGAAGTGTTCTGAGACATGGGCAGCCTCTGTCGGCCAGATGTGCTGTTCCAGCCAAGTCATCAAGGGGATATCGTCAGCCAGTCCCCGCATCAGCGACATGGCGGCATGAGTGTGCAGGTTGATCAGCCCCGGAATGAGAATGTGCTTGTCCAGCACATGAACGGTGTCGGCTTGATATCTCTGGTGTGCCTCGGGCGTCGGCAGAACATTGAGAATGCGTCCTCCTTTGATCGCGACTGCATGGTTTTTCAGCACGGCATCGTGGTC
Organism: uncultured Rhodocyclaceae bacterium; assembly: GCA_937892345.1. Taxonomy (GTDB): domain Bacteria; phylum Pseudomonadota; class Gammaproteobacteria; order Burkholderiales; family Rhodocyclaceae; genus Azonexus. Next base: position 1,680 of record CALAGF010000303.1, read on the forward strand.
GACCGTAGCAATCCAGCGCGCTTCGATCAGGAGGTCGATCGGTTCAGGTCTTTTGTTCATGGAAATGGGCATCGGTACGCCGTTGGCAGCATGTTAAAATAGCAAATTACGCGTGCTTTAACCAAACAAAGCGCCTGAATTTCGGCGCGGACAAGAGACATGGATCAATTCGCCAAAGAAACACTGCCGATCAGCCTCGAAGACGAGATGCGGCGTTCCTATCTTGATTATGCAATGAGCGTAATCGTTGGCCGGGCGCTGCCAGATGCGCGCGACGGCTTGAAGCCGGTACATCGCCGCGTGCTGTATGCGATGCATGAGACCAACAACGTGTGGAATCGGCCCTTCGTCAAATGTGCCCGTGTCGTCGGTGAGGTCATGGGTAAATACCATCCGCACGGTGACTCGGCAATTTATGACACGCTGGTGCGAATGGCGCAGGATTTTTCGCTGCGTTACACCTTGGTGGACGGGCAGGGTAACTTTGGTTCGATTGATGGCGATAACGCGGCAGCCATGCGGTATACCGAATGTCGTCTGGATCGTATTGCATCGGATTTGACCGCAGATATCGACAAGGAAACGGTCGACTTCGAGCCGAATTATGATGGCAAGGAAATGGAGCCGACGGTTCTGCCTACCCGGATTCCGAATCTGCTGATCAATGGCTCTGCCGGGATCGCGGTGGGGATGGCGACCAATATCCCGCCGCACAATCTGAATGAAGTGGTCGCCGGCTGTCTGGCGCTGCTGGAAAATCCGGCGATTTCAATCGACGACCTGATTGATTTGATTCCGGCGCCGGATTTTCCGACGGCAGGTTTGATCTACGGTGTGATGGGCGTGCGGGAAGGTTACAAGACCGGCCGTGGCCGCGTTGTAATGCGCGCCCGCACCCATTTCGAGGATATCGGCAAGGGCGACCGGCAGGCCTTGATCGTTGATGAAATCCCCTATCAGGTGAACAAGAAGAGCCTGATTGAAAAAATTGCCGAGCTGGTCAACGACAAGAAGATCGAGGGGATCTCGGATATCCGTGACGAATCCGACAAGTCCGGGATGCGGATCGTCATTGAACTGAAGCGCGGCGAAGTCGGCGAAGTCATCCTCAATAATCTGTACAAGCAGACGCAGTTGCAGGACACCTTCGGCATGAACATGGTGGCGCTGGTCGATGGCCAGCCGCGACTGCTCAACCTGAAGCAGATGCTTGAGTGCTTCCTGTCGCACCGCCGTGAAGTGGTAACGCGTCGCACCGTGTTTGAGCTGCGCAAAGCCCGCGAGCGGGGACACATCCTCGAAGGTCTGGCGGTTGCGCTGTCCAATGTTGATGAAATCATTGCCCTGATCAAGGCGGCACCGACGCCGCCGGATGCCAAGCGCAGCCTGATGGCGCGCGAGTGGCGCAGCACGGTCGTCGAGGAGATGCTGGTGCGCGCCGCGTCGGATGCCTCGCGTCCGGAAGGGCTTGCACCTGAATTCGGTCTCTCCGAGCAGGGCTATCGGCTGTCCGATGCCCAGGCGCAGGCGATCCTTGAACTGCGACTGCAACGTCTGACCGGCCTCGAGCAGGACAAGATCGTGGCCGAGTACAAGGACGTCATGGACAAGATCATTGATCTGCTGGATATCCTGGCCAAGCCGGAACGCATCACGGCCAACATTGTGGCCGAGTTGACCGTCATCCTGGAGCAGTTTGGCGACGAACGCCGTTCCGAGATCGTGTTGCACACCCAGGAACTGGGCATTGAAGATTTCATCACGCCGATGGACATGGTGGTGACCCTGTCGCACGGGGGCTACATCAAGGCCCAGCCGCTGGCTGACTATCGGGCCCAGAAGCGTGGCGGTCGCGGCAAGCAGGCGGCTGCAATCAAGGACGAAGATTTTGTCGACCACCTTTTCGTGGCCAACACCCACGATTTCATCCTGTGCTTCTCCAATCGTGGTCGCTGCTACTGGCTCAAGGTGTATGAAGCGCCGCAAGGCAGCCGTAACAGTCGCGGCAAGCCCATCGTCAATCTCTTCCCGCTGGAAGATGGCGAGCGCATCAATGCCGTGCTGCCGGTCAAGGAATTCTCCGACGACAAGTTCATCTTCATGGCCACCCGTGCCGGGACAGTCAAGAAGACGCCGCTCTCCGATTTCTCCAATCCGCGCAAGGCCGGCATTATTGCGGTCGACCTGCTTGATGACGATTATTTGATCGGTGTGGAACTCACTACCGGCCAGAGCGATATCGTGCTGGTGTCCAATGCCGGCAAGGCCGTGTGGTTCGATGAAGAGGACGTTCGCCCGATGGGTCGTGGTGCGCGTGGTGTTCGCGGCATGAAACTGCAGGACGGCCAGGCCGTGATTTCCCTGCTGGTTGCCGAGAGCGATCAGCAAACGGTATTGGTGGCTACCGAAAACGGTTTCGGCAAGCGCACCGTACTGGCCGATTTCCGTCATTCCGGTCGCGGCACGCAAGGGGTCAAGGCCATCGCCGACAGCGAACGCAACGGTGTGGTCATCGGCGCCAAGCTGGTCAACGACGAAGATGAAGTCATGTTGATCACGACAGGTGGTGTCCTGATCCGCACCCGTGTCTCGGAGATTCGCGGCATGGGCCGGGCAACCCAGGGCGTGACGCTGATTGCGCTGGATGATGGCGAAAAGCTGGCCGGTCTGGAGAAGGTTGCCGAGTCTGTCGCAGAAAATGATCTGGATACCGAGTCGACCGTAGCAGAGACTGAGCCGCTGGCCGATGAACCGAATACTGAAGCTGGAGAAGCCTGATGAGTCGTATCTGGAATTTCAGCGCCGGTCCGGCTGCTCTTCCTGAAGAAGTTCTCCTGCAGGCGCAGGAAGAATTGCTGGATTGGCATGGCGCCGGTTGTGGCGTCATGGAAATGAGCCATCGCGGCAAGGAATTCACCGCCATCATCGAGCAAGCTGAAAGCGACCTGCGCGAGTTGATGGGGATTCCCGCCGACTACAAGGTGTTGTTCCTGCAGGGTGGGGCGACGCAGCAATTTGCACAGATTCCGATGAATCTGCTGGCCGGACGTTCCGCGGACTACATCGTCACCGGTTCATGGTCCAAAAAGGCATTAAAGGAAGCGCAGCGTATCGGCCAGGTCCGCTGTGCAGCAACGACGGAAGCTAGCGGTTTCACCCGCCTGCCGACTGCTGAAGAGATCAAGCTCGATCCTTTTGCCGCTTATCTGCACGTGTGTACGAATGAAACCATCCACGGCGTAGAAATTCCCGCCGAACGCATTGCTGAAACCGGGGTGCCATTGGTGGCTGACATGTCATCGCACATTCTGTCGCGCCCGGTGCCGGTTGAAAAATTCGGCATGATCTACGCAGGTGCGCAGAAAAACATTGGCCCATCCGGGCTCACGCTGGTGATCATTCATCGTGACCTGCTGGGCATGGCGCCGCTCAATATGCCGACCATCATGGATTATGCCGTGATGGCCGAACACGGTTCGATGCTCAATACGCCGCCGACCTATGGCATCTACATGGCCGGTCTGGTGTTTCAGTGGCTCAAGCGTCAGGGCGGGCTGGCCGGGATGGCTGCGGTCAACGCCGAGAAAGCGCGAGTTTTGTACGATTGCATCGATGGCTCCGGCGGTTTCTACACCAATCCGGTCGATCCCGACTGCCGTTCCTGCATGAACGTCCCCTTCGTACTGGCAGATAGTGCGCTGGATGCGGCTTTCATCGCCGAATCGAAAGCTGCCGGTCTGGCTTCGCTCAAGGGGCACAAGTCGGTCGGTGGCATGCGCGCCTCGATCTACAATGCAGTGCCGCTGGCCGGTGTTCAGGCACTGGTCGATTTCATGAACGATTTCGCCGCACGCAAGGCTTGAAACCATGAAGGACGAACTGCAAAAAGCGCTGGCCGGGGTGCGTACCGAAATTGATCGCATCGATGGCGAAATCTTGTCCTTGTTGAACGCACGGGCACGTTGTGCGCAAAAAGTGGGCGAAATCAAGGCGGAGTTCGGTGACGCCGGCTTTATCTATCGCCCCGAGCGCGAAGCTCAGGTCTTGCGCCGTTTGCAGGCGGAAAACCCGGGGCCTTTGCCCAACGAAAACATCACCTTCTTCTTTCGCGAGGTGATGTCGGCCTGTCTGTCGCTTGAAGAGCCGCTGGGCATTGCCTTTCTCGGCCCCTTGGGTTCTTTTACCGGCAGCGCTGCGACCAAGCATTTCGGTCACGCAGCGCGCCTGTTGCCGCAGGCATCGATTGATGATGTGTTTCGTGAAGTTGAATCCGGTCATGCACATTACGCCGTGGTGCCGGTGGAAAACTCGACCGAAGGTGCCGTCGGACGCAGCATGGACCTCTTGCTGGGTACGCAATTGAAAATTTGCGGTGAGGTGGTGCTGCGCATTCACCAGAACCTGCTTTCCAAAGAACATGATCTCGGCAAGATCAGCAAAGTGTATTCACACGCGCAATCGCTGGCCCAATGCCACGAGTGGCTGAATCACAATCTGCCGGGGGTGCCGCGCATCTCCGTCGCCAGCAATTCCCTGGCCGCACAAATGGCCGCGGACGAGCCCGGTGCTGCTGCAATTGCCGGTGTGGCCGCTGCAGAACGTTTCGCCTTGCCAAAGCTGGTTGAAAATATTGAGGATGAGCCCAACAACACCACGCGTTTTCTGGTGTTGGGCAAGCACGATGCCGGCTTGTCCGGCCGTGACAAGACCTCGTTGATCATGTCGGCGCCAAATCGTACCGGTGCCTTGCATGAATTGCTGCAGCCCTTGTCGGCTGCCGGTGTCTCGATGTGCCGTCTGGAGTCGCGCCCGGCCCGCAATGCCCTGTGGGAATATGTTTTCTACGTGGATATTGAAGGCCATCGTGACGATCCAGCCGTCAGCACCGCGCTCGATCAGTTGAAGGCCCGCTCGGCCTATCTGAAAATTCTTGGTTCCTATCCTGTCGCAGTCTACTAAGGGCACGCCATGAGCCTTGTCGAACAAGCCTTGTCCTATGTCCGGGCGATTTCACCCTATCAGCCCGGCAAACCGATGACCGAACTGGCCCGTGATATGGGCATACCGGTCGAGAGCATCCTCAAGCTGGCATCGAACGAGAATCCTCTCGGGATGAGTCCGAAAGCGCAAGTTGCCGTTGCGGCAGCAATCAGTGGCATTGCACGCTATCCGGACCCCTTTGAACTGATCGCCAAGCTGGCCGGGATGGCCGGTGTCGCGCAGCAACAGGTGGTGCTTGGCAACGGCTCCAACGATGTGCTCGACCTGATCGCCCGGGTATTCCTGTGTGCCGGACGTTCCGCAGTTTTCTCGCAACATGCTTTCGCGGTTTATCCGCTGGCAACGATGTCGACCGGTGCAGCGCTGATCTGCACACCGGCGCGTGATTTCGGCCACGATCTTGACGCCATGCGCGCAGCGATCCGACCCGATACCCGGATTGTCTGGATTGCCAATCCGAATAACCCGACCGGCAATTTCCTGCCCTATCCGGCATTGCGCGCCTTTCTTGCCGAAGTGCCGCAAGAGGTGATCGTGGTGCTCGATGAGGCCTATAACGAGTACATTCCGCCTGAAGCGCGGGTCGATAGTGCAGCCTGGATTGCTGAATTTCCCAATCTCGTGGTGTGCCGCACTTTCTCGAAAATTTATGGTCTTGCGGGCTTGCGCATTGGCTATGCGTTGGCGGCACCCGAAGTGGCTGACCTGATGAATCGCGTGCGTCAGCCGTTCAATGTAAACAATCTGGCTATTGCCGGTGCGCTTGCCGCGCTTGATGACCATGAGTTCGTGGCGACCAGCTATGCACTGAATGCCGCTGGCAAGCTGCAACTGGTCGCTGGCTTCGAACGTCTGGGCTTGAGCTACATCCCATCCTTCGGCAATTTCGTGACCTTCAAGGTTGGCGATGGGGCGGGGATCAATCAAAAGCTGCTGCAACAGGGCGTGATCGTGCGTCCAATCGGCGGTTATGGCATGCCCGAGTGGCTGCGGGTGACCATCGGCAGCGAAACGGAGAACGCCCGCTTCCTTGAAGCTTTGTCGAGGGCCATTTAAATGGATGCCGGGCTGCCCGAGTTTGGCAAGATCGTTGTTTTTGGCACCGGTCTGATCGGCGGTTCGTTTGCTCTCGGTCTCAAGGAGGCCGGGATGGTCGAGGAGGTCGTGGGCTTCGGGCGTACGCCGGCCACTTTGAGGGTGGCGCAGGAACTGGGCGTGATTGATCGGGCCGGTATCAATCCGGCGCACGAGATTGGTGATGCCGATATTGTCCTGGTGGCGACGCCGGTGGCCCAGATGCCGGAAATTTTCGAGCGCATTGCGCCCTACATTGGCCCTAACACCATCATCACTGACGGCGGTTCGACCAAGGGCGACGTGGTTGCTGCGGCGCGAACCGCGTTCCGGGGCCATATCGGCAAATTTGTACCGGCGCATCCGATTGCCGGTGCAGAAAACAGCGGTCCGACGGCTGCCCGCTGGAATCTTTATCAGGGCAAGAAGGTCGTGGTAACGCCTTTGCCGGAAAACAACGATGAGCGGCTGGATCGCGTCAAACGCGCCTGGTCGCTCTGCGGTGCCGATATCTACGAATTGACGCCCGAACTGCACGACCGGGTCTTTGCCGCGGTCAGCCATCTGCCGCATTTGCTGTCCTTTGCCTTGGTGCACGATCTGGCGGTGCGCGCCGATGCGGATCTGTTTTTCACCTTTGCGGCATCGGGATTCCGTGATTTCACGCGGATTGCAGCCAGCCATCCGGAAATGTGGCGTGACATTGCATTGGCCAATCGGGAAGCTCTGCTGGGCGAACTTGACAGCTACCGGCGCCAACTGGACGAACTGCACGATGTGCTGGCGCAAGGGGATGGCAAGCGCCTGGAGGAAGTTTTCGGCATTGCCCGCAAGGCCCGCCGTAACTGGACAGGCGAGCACTGAGTCGTGAGCGTGTGGCGCGCACTGATCTGCGGGCTGCTGTCGTTTTTCCTGCTGCTACCCGGCTTCTCCGTTGCTGCACCACCGGAAATTCTGCTCGCCAACATTTATCGAGACGAAATCGATCCAGCGGGTTATCTGGTTAGCGAAAAACTGGATGGCGTGCGGGCGATCTGGGACGGCAAGCAATTGCGTTTTCGCAGCGGGCATCCGGTCAATGCGCCCCTCTGGTTCACTGCGGCCTTGCCTGCCGAGGCACTCGATGGCGAGTTGTGGATCGCCCGCGGGCGATTTGACCAAGTCTCCGGCATTGTCCGTCGCACCGAGCCGGTGGACGACGAATGGCGTCAGGTGCGTTACATGATTTTTGAATTGCCGGGTGCGCAAGGCGATTTTTCTGAACGGGTCGCGCGGATGCGCAGCATCGTGGCCAAGGCCGGGGTGTCCTGGCTGGGTGCCATCGAGCAACATGCAGCGGTCGACCGCAATACTTTGAAAAAAATGCTCGCCGATATACTGAAGCAAGGTGGCGAAGGCTTGATGCTGCACCGCGCCGATGCGGTCTATGAAAGCGGTCGCAGCGATACCCTGCTCAAATTGAAACCCTGGCTGGATGCTGAAGGCGAAGTCATCGCGCATCTGCCGGGCCAGGGCAAGTACGCCGGCTTGCTTGGCGCCTTGCAATTGCGCCTGCCGGATGGGCGCTTGTTGCGTCTTGGTACCGGCTTTAGCGATGTGCAGCGGCGCCAGCCACCACCCATAGGGGCGGTCGTGACTTATCGATATCGTGAGCTGACGCGTAACGGGCTGCCGCGTTTTGCCAGTTTTGTGCGGATTCGGCAGGATTGAGCTGTGGCTGCGATAAAATCCCGCCTCTTGCGTCTATGAGCCTCTCAGCATGATTCTCGTCACCGGTGGCGCCGGTTTTATCGGCAGCAATTTTGTCCTTGACTGGCTTGCCGGCTCGGATGAGCCCGTGCTCAATCTGGATGCGCTGACCTATGCCGGCAATCTGGAAAATCTGGCGACCCTTGAAGGGGATGCGCGACATGTTTTTGTCAGGGGCGACATCGGCGATGCCGAGCTTCTGGGCGAGTTGCTGTCGCGCCATCAGCCGCGGGCAGTCATTCATTTTGCTGCCGAATCGCACGTCGACCGCAGCATTCACGGACCGGAAGACTTTATTCAGACCAATATTGTCGGCACCTTCCGTCTGCTTGAGGCGGTGCGCGCGCACTACGGTCAACTGGGCGCTGAGGCCAAAAACGGTTTTCGTTTCCTGCAGGTGTCGACCGATGAAGTCTATGGCTCACTGGCCAAGGAAGATCCTGCGTTCAGGGAAACCAAGCGCTATGAGCCGAACAGTCCGTATTCGGCGAGCAAGGCCGCTTCCGATCATCTGGTACGCGCCTATCACCATACCTACGGCTTGCCGGTGCTGACCACCAACTGCTCGAACAACTACGGTCCTTACCACTTTCCGGAAAAGCTGATTCCCCTGTGTATCCTCAATGCGCTGGCCGGAAAGCCGCTGCCGATCTATGGCGACGGGCAGCAGATTCGCGACTGGCTTTACGTCAAGGATCATTGCAGTGCGATCCGCCGTGTGCTGGAGGCTGGTCAGCCTGGCGAGGTTTATAACGTGGGCGGCTGGAATGAGCAGGCCAACCTTGATGTCGTGAATCTGCTCTGCGCGCTGCTCGATGAACTGCAGCCCCGAGCCGATGGCCAGTCCTATGCCGAGCAGATCACCTTCGTCAAGGATAGGCCCGGGCACGACCGGCGCTATGCGATTGATGCGTCGCGTCTGGCCGACGAACTCGATTGGCGGCCCGCGGAAACCTTTGCTTCCGGGATCCGGAAAACGGTGTGCTGGTATCTTGAAAATCAGGACTGGGTCGCCCATGTCAGCAGTGGCGCCTACCGCGACTGGCTGGGCAAGCACTACGGAGGCGGCGCATGAAACAACGCAAGGGCATCATTCTGGCCGGTGGTTCGGGAACCCGCCTCTATCCGGCGACCCTTTCCGTCTCCAAGCAGTTGCTGCCGGTCTACGACAAGCCGATGATCTACTACCCG
>CALAGF010000304.1 GCA_937892345.1 uncultured Rhodocyclaceae bacterium
CGTAGCGAGCTGCCACGGTGGCCGTCGCAACCCCGTGCTGACCTGCACCGGTTTCGGCAATAACGCGCGGTTTGCCCATCCGCTTGGCGAGCATCGCTTGACCGATGCAGTTGTTCACCTTGTGTGCGCCGGTGTGATTGAGATCTTCGCGCTTGAGATAAATCTGGGCGCCACCGAGTTGCTCCGACCAGCGCTTGGCATGGTAGATCGGCGACGGCCGGCCAACAAAATGCTTCAACTCGTATTCATATTCTGCGCGGAATGCAGGATCGGCCTGCGCAAAGGCATAGGCTGACTTCAACTCATCGAGCGCACCGAACAGCGTTTCGGCGACGAATACACCACCATAGGGACCAAAATGCCCCTTGGCGTCAGGGAAGTTATATTGACTCATCGGCTTTCCGTACTGCCGCAACAAAAGCGGCGATTTTTTCGTGATCCTTGATGCCCTTGCTCATTTCCACTCCGGACGAGACGTCGACCGCGACCGGCCGAACACGCCTGATCGCATCGCCTACGTTGCCTGCATGCAGCCCCCCGGAAAGTACCAGATTTCCCGGCAGATCCCTTGGAATCAGGGTCCAGTCGAAAACATGTCCGCCCCCACCGTATCCATCCACGAAAGCGTCGAGCAACAACCCCCGGGCATCCTGAAAGTTGCGGGCGAATTCTACCAGATCGAGCCCCGGCCTCACCCTTGCTGCCCGTAACCACGGCCGGGCAAAGCCTTGGCAATAATCCGGCGTTTCATCACCATGAAATTGCAGGAGATTGAGCGGTACCTGCTCGCAGACCGAGCGCACCATTTCCGGTGACTCGTTGACGAACAAGCCCACCACATCAATAAAGGGCGGAATGCGGCGAGCCAATTCACCGGCACGCTGCGCAGACAATGCCCGCGGACTGGGGGGATAAAACACGAAACCAATCGCATCGGCACCGGCTTCAACCGCCGCATCGACATCAGCCTCGCAACTTAATCCACAGATTTTGATTCGAGTTTTCATGACAATAACCCATCGAGAAAATCATCCGCAGAATCAGGCAAGCCCCAATGGGGCTCATATACCGGACCGCGGAAATACAAGCCATCCGGCGAAAAGGTCGGTGCGGCCCGAGTACGGTCCTTCATTTGCAACAAGGCATCGATCCAGGCAGGTTCCTGGCTGCCTTTGCCCACATAGACCAAGGTACCCACCAGATTGCGCACCATGTGATGCAAAAAGGCCGATGCCTCGAAATCGAAGATCAGCATTGCACCCTGCTGGCGAACTTCGGCATGCGTCATGATTTTAATCGGTGACTTCGCCTGACAACCTGCTGCGCGAAAAGCGGAAAAATCATGCTCGCCAAGTAGTCGACCGCAGGCATTCTGCATCGCAGCCAAATCCAGCGGCAAATGAAACCAGCCGACCCGACCCTGCCACAACCCGGGGCGTTGCGGCCGATTCAACAAAAGATAGCGATAGCGGCGGCCACGCGCACTAAAGCGGGCGTGAAATTCATCAGCCACTGGCACCACCCAGCGCACGGCCACTCCCTCTGGCAAATGCGCATTTGCCCCCCGCACCCAGGCACTCAAAGGTCGGACGACCTCGGTTTCGAAATGCACAACCTGCTGGGTGGCGTGCACGCCCGCATCGGTACGCCCGGCACACAAGGTCGCGATCCGCTGGCCGGCAATCGAAGACAAGGCGAACTCCAGTGCGTCCTGCACGGTACCCCCCCCTGCCTGGCTTTGCCAACCGTGGAAACCGCTACCGCGATATTCAACGCCCAATGCCAGTCTCACCAGAGTATCCCGAATAAAAATGCTGAAAACGCCACTACGGGCAGCAAAAGATCGGGAAGCGTCAACGCTTGCGCCTCGATCCGAATCACATTCAAGCCATCGAAGCCTCCCGGCTCCCCGGTCAACATGTTACGCCAGGCGCCTTTGGGCAACGGCGCCTCAAGCTGTCCAAGTACCAGCGACAACCTGACCACCAATCTTTCAAGATCAATGCCGAAACGAGCGAACGGAGAACACAGCCCCCACAAACCGGCAATGATGCCTGACCTGCCAAGGCGCACAAAAAGCCAGGCAACGCAGGCCAGCAAAACCAGCAAACGCATTGCGTGCAGATTGGCCTCAGCCATGCCTTCATAGGTTGGTGCCCAAGCGTAGCCTTCCAGTGCTTCACCCGGCGTGTGATAGGCCAGAATCAGCCAGAGACTGAGCAGCAGCAATCGTGTGCGCCGTAGAAACCCCAGCCAGTGACGTGTCACACCCGGCAGGAAAAATAGTGGCACAACCAAGACGATGTGCCCGGGATGGGAAACATGCTGACTCCCGAGTACGCCGATCATCCAGAGCAGGAGCAAAGCAGAAGGATGCAAGACGGATACCTCGAAATAAAGGCGGCCCCGAATGGGGCCGCCTGTACCAATCATTTCAGCTGAAACTACCGACCGATACGCCCGAGAACTGACTCCGCCTGAGCAACCAGATCCGGCGGACCATCGACGAGAACTTCTTCAAGCAACTCACGGGCGCCTTCCAGATCACCCATATCTTCATAGGCTTTGGCCAGATCCAGTTTGGTATTAACTTCTTCCCAATTTGCATCATGGACGACAGCTTGCTCTTCAGCGGGCGTGACCACGCTTTCCGGAACAGGCTCCAAAGGCATTTCGGAAGCAGGCCCTGCACCAAGATCCAGATTGATCGAACCGATATCAAATTCCGGTACCGACATCGGTCGACCGAGGAATACAGAGTCGCTCAATTTCACATCGAAATCGAGCGAATCCCCTTCTTCCTCCGGATTCACCGGATTCACTACCGTATTGACAAGTTCCGGGTTGTCAAACTCGTCATCCGAGCTTGCACTCTCCGCCAGAACAACTGTCTTGTCCTGCTGTTCGTCCCACTCACTACCGCCAAGATCCTGCGGTGTGATTGCCGAGTCGTAAAGACCGGTCGGCACAATCAGGGTACCTTCAGGTGAGAACTCGCGAGGGGACTCGGGCAAGTCATCAGCGAAGGAAAGTTCGTCGTCATCAAACGAAGTATCGCTCTCCGGTGGCTCATCCAAACTGATCCGCTGAGCCAGCGAACCGACAGCGAACTCAGCTGGTTGCACGAGCGACGACACACCAGAGCTGACGCTGGCAAGATCAAAGTCAAGCGCTTCCCCATCGTCGGGCAGGGTTTCTGCAGTGACGAAGGTATCGACATAAGGCGCATCTTCTTCAACCGGCTGAGCAAGCACCGGCTCAGGCGGAGAAAACTGGACTGGCGGCAACTCGAATTCCAGTGGTGCGTCATCCGAAATATCGTGAGGCTCATCCAGGATCAACTGATCGGCAGGCTTGGCATCAACAGACCGCTCTTGAATAACTTCCGGCACGAAAGCTGTCTCAGGGGCAAGCGCCTGCGCCATCTCCTCGGCTGCTGTATCAACATGTGCGATTGCAGAATAGAGCGGATTTCCCGGCACCAGTTTCGCACCCAAGGCGGCGACCTTGCTCCACTCGGGGCCACGTCCTCCTGTATGTGCATACAACTCGCTGGCCAGCGTTTCAAACTGTTTGACACTGCCACGATTGGCATAAATTTCAGCCAGTTTGGCATGAATGGCAAGACGTTGAGGATCCTTTTGCATGGCCTCCAGAAGAATTTCCTCTGCTTGGGCATCTCGCCCATAAGCCATGTAAACATCTGCTTCAGCCACCGGATCCACTTCATCGGTATCGATAGAACCGGGACCTGCCTGGCTAAAGTCGCCTGTTTGCGCCAAGGTATGGCCGGTATCAACGCTCTCGCCACCTGTCATCTGGAACACCGAATTGGGTCCGAGACTCGAAGGACTGGGTGCAGCGGTCGTTTCAAAAGCGATGGACTGGCTACGACGCCGACGATACAACAAACCACCGGTAAGCAGCGCAATCAGAGCTGCGCCGCCAGCGAGTGGGAGCGGATCACTCAACAGGTTATCCAGGAAACTTGGCTCATCCAACGCATCATCGTCGGTTGCGGGCACAGGAGCGGCTGCAGGAGGCTGTTCGGCCACGGGCGCTGCAGCCGGTTGCTCAACAACCGGCGCTGACGGCGCGGGTTCAGCGGGAGTCGCAGGCGTAGTGGGCGGTTCGGCAAGCTTGGGCGGTTCGACAGGCGCATTTGCCACTGGCTGTTCAGGCTGCGTTACCGGCGCGACTTTGGCTTTGTCCAGTTCTGCCAGCTTGGCATTCTTCAGCTCAAGGAGTTTTTGCAGTTCATCAACATTCTTCTCTAGGATGCTGACACGCTGCTGCGCCTCCAACAAAGCCTTGTCCTTGGCGAGACGATCAGCATCACTGCCTTGCTTGCCTGCCAGATCAGCCTTGCCAACCTTGACCTGATCCTTGGCAGAATCAACCGCAGGCATACTTTCCTCAACCTTTGGTGCAATGCGACCGGCGGTACCCTGCTGCGGTGCTGCCGGTTTGACAGCAGCCACTGCAGCTGCGGCAGCCAGTTTCTTGCGGTAGCCGGCAAAGTCACCCGTCGTGATGTAGATGTTGCGAGCCTTGTTTTCGGGCACAGCCTCGACCAAGGACTTCTCCGGCATATTAAGAATGGCGCCGGTTTTGATTCGGTTGATATCACCTTCAAGGAAAGCAGCACGATTGTGCTCGTAGATGCCAACCAGCATCTGCTCAAGGGTGACGCCCGCATAACGGTTGTTGGCCGCAATACGACGCAAGGTCTCACCCCGCTCAACGACGTGAGTCCCTTCCGTTTTGGCCTCTGGCTTGGCAGCCTTCTCAGCAGCCGGCGCCGTTGCCGGTGTGACAGTTGCCGGCGCTTGCGGCTTGGCGAGCGGAGCGGCTACCTTTTTATCCGTACTGCGCACCATATCCACGATCTTGGCATCTGCGACAGAGCGGACTGCCTTACCCTGAGCCATTTCAGGCGGATCCAGCAGGAAGGTGTACTCACGAACCAAACGGCCAGAGGGCCAGTTCAGTTCGACAAGAAAATCAAGGAAAGGCTCGTTGACCGGTTTCAGCGACGACACCTTGACTACCGCACGCCCCTTGCTTCGTTTTTCAACTGAAAAACGAAGCTCTCCGAGCGAGGCCGAATAATCCACGCCCGCCTGCTTGAAGACCTCTACTGGCGCAAGCCTGGCGGTCATCGCCGCCAATTCTTCCTTGGTCGCGGCGATTTCCATCTCGGCGCGCAAAGGCTGGCCCAGACTGGAAAGAACCGTCAGACGACCAAGACCTGCAGCTTCCGCTACCCAGGGGGTCATGGACAAACACGACGCGACTGCCAACACGGCTGTGCGTTTCTTGAATTTCAAGCTATTTTTTTCGTTCACGGCCAAGCCCTGAGCGTGTGATTCGGGAGTTTCAAATTAACATCATGGACTTAGCAATGCAAGCTAAACCTGCTTCTAGCCGGGACATGCGCATATTCCATGAAGGTAATATCCGGGCTCTCGCCCGGATGCAGAAACGTTTGTCCAACTCAGGCGTCGAGCAGAATACGCAACATGCGACGCAGCGGTTCAGCAGCCCCCCAAAGCAACTGATCACCACAGGTGAAAGCAGCCAGATATTCCGGCCCCATCGCCATCTTGTGCAGACGGCCGACTGGCACGGTCAGCGTGCCTGTCACCGCAGCAGGCGTCAGTTCACGCTCGGAGATTTCGCGATCGTTCGGCACCACCTTGGCCCAAGGATTGGCTTTGGCCAGCATGTCGCTGATTTCATCCAGCGGCACATCCTTTTTCAGCTTGATGGTCAGCGCCTGGCTGTGACAACGCATGGCACCAATACGTACACACAGGCCATCGATCGGGATCGAACCGGCGGAGCGGAAAGCGGGTTTGCCGAGAATCTTGTTGCATTCGGCACCGCCCTTCCATTCTTCCTTAGACTGACCGTTCTCGTAAGGCACATCGATCCAGGGAATGAGCGAGCCGGCCAGCGGCGTATTGCGGAAGTTCTTCTTCGGGAAGCTGTCCGAGCGAATCGTTTCCGCCACCTTGCGATCGATATCGAGAATGGCTGATGCCGGATCTGCCAGCAAATCAGCGACGGAAGCGTGAATCGCACCCATCTGCGAAATCAGTTCGCGCATGTTCTGCGCGCCGGCACCGGAAGCCGCCTGATAGGTCATGGAACTTGCCCATTCGATCAGGTCATTCTGGAACAAGCCACCAAGGCCCATCAGCATCAGCGACACGGTACAGTTGCCGCCAATCCAGTTCTTGCCGCCCTTGACCAGAGAATCCTTGATCACATTCATGTTGACCGGATCAAGAATGATCACTGCATCATCTGCCATGCGCAGCGAAGACGCTGCATCGATCCAGTGTCCATCCCAGCCCGAGGCACGGAGTTTCGGGAAAACTTCCTTGGTGTAGTCGCCACCCTGACAGGTAATGATGATTTCGCACTGTTTCAGCGCGTCGACCGAAGAAGCGTCCTGCAAGGGCAAGGAAGCTTCCTTGCCACCGAAGACCGGCGCCTTGCCACCGGCAGCAGATGTGGAGAAATACACCGGATCGATATGGGCAAAATCGCCCTCTTCGACCATACGCTGCATCAGCACGGAACCCACCATGCCACGCCAACCGACCAGACCAACCTTCTTCATGTCATCACTCTCCGTGAAAAATCTTTTTTAAAGCGCCGCCAGTACGGCGTCGCCCATTTCTTTCGTGCCAACCTTGTTGGTCCCGCGCTCATAGATATCCCCGGTGCGATATCCCTGAGCCAATACTTTTTTGACTGCATTTTCGACACGTAGTGCCTGATCTTCCAGCCCGAAGGTGTAACGCAGCATCATCGCAGCCGAAAGAATGGTGGCCAGCGGATTTGCCACGCCCTTACCCGCGATGTCAGGCGCAGAACCATGTGAAGGCTCGTACAAACCCTTGTTTTTGTCGTCCAGTGATGCCGAAGGCAGCATACCGATCGAACCGGTCAGCATCGAGGCTTCGTCGGAAAGAATGTCGCCGAACATGTTGCCTGTCACCATCACGTCAAATTGCTTGGGGGCTTTGACCAGTTGCATGGCGGCATTATCAACCAGCATGTGGCTGAGCTCGACATCCGGATAGTCCTTGCTGATCTCGATCATCACATCGCGCCAAAGCTGCGTGCATTCCAGCACGTTCATCTTGTCGACCGAGCATAGACGCTTGTCGCGCTTCTGGGCTGCCTGGAACGCCACATGACCGATACGGCGAATTTCCGACTCGCTGTAGACCATGGTATTGAAACCGACGCGCTCGCCATTTTCCTCACGCACACCACGTGGCTGGCCAAAGTAGATATCTCCGGTCAACTCGCGCACGATGAGAATATCCAGTCCGGCAACCACTTCAGGCTTGAGTGTCGAAGCATTTGCGAGTTCAGGATAGAGGATTGCCGGGCGCAGATTGGCAAACAGGTTCAGATCCTTGCGAATACCCAGCAAACCGCGCTCCGGGCGTTTTTCACGCGGCAAGGCATCCCACTGCGGGCCACCCACGGCACCGAGCAGCAGCGCATCGGCAGCACGTGCCAGCTTCTGGGTTGCTTCGGGATAAGGGTTGCCGGTCGCGTCGACCGCAGCACCACCCAGCAGCGCTTCCTCCATCTCAAACTTGAGATCAAGGGCATTCAAAACACGCACTGCTTCGGCAGTAATTTCAGGACCAATGCCGTCACCCGGCAAAACACAAATCTTCATTTCACTTATTCCTGTTCAGGCAAACAACCAAGGCTGGCTGATGCGACGTTTTTCCTCGAATTCACGAATTTTCTCTGCATGGCGCAAAGTGAGGCCAATATCGTCCCAGCCATTGATCAGACATTCCTTACGGAAGGCATCGATCTGGAAGGGAATACCATGACCATCGGGACGAATCACCGCTTGCGCCGGCAAATCTACGACCAGCTTGTAACCCGGCGTTGCCTCAACCTGCTGGAACAGGGTTTCAATCTCGGCAGCCGGCAGAATAATCGGCAGGATGCCATTCTTGAAGCAGTTATTGAAAAAGATGTCGGCAAAAGACTCGGCAATAATTGCCTTGAAGCCAAAATCAAGCAGTGCCCACGGCGCATGTTCACGCGAACTGCCACAACCAAAGTTGGCACGGGTAAGCAGCACTTCTGCCCCCTGATAGCGCGGCTGGTTAAGCACGAAATTGGGATTCTTCGGACGCTTTGAGGAATCTTCACCCGGCTGACCGACATCCATGTAACGCCACTCGTCAAATGCATTCGGGCCAAAACCCGAACGTTTGATCGATTTCAGAAACTGCTTCGGAATGATTGCATCGGTATCGACATTACTGCGATCGAGCGGCGCAACCACGCCTTCCAGACGAACGAACTTATCCATTAATTCACCACCTTCTGCACGGCTTCGCCACCTTTTTTCAGGGTACCGCCGACGACTTCACCAGTCTTGTTCAAGGCCTCGCCGACAGCTTCACCGCCCTTTTGAATGGCTTCCCCTGTTTTTTCGGCGCCGATGGCCACATCTTTCTTGACACCTGCAGCGGTATTGCACGCCGCAAGCAGCATCGTCACACACAAAATAGGTATCAGACGCATGGCATCACCACCTGTCACAGAACTTCACGCACATCGGCAAAGCGCCCCGCAATTGCTGCCGCGGCGGCCATGGCGGGACTGACCAGGTGCGTCCGTCCCCCCGGCCCCTGGCGACCTTCGAAATTGCGATTTGAGGTCGAAGCACAACGCTCACCAGGCTCCAGACGATCAGCATTCATCGCCAGACACATCGAGCAACCCGGCTCACGCCACTCAAAACCGGCGGCAAGGAAAACCTTGTCCAGGCCCTCTGCTTCGGCCTGACGCTTGACCAGACCGGAGCCCGGCACCGCCAGTGCCAGCTTGACCGTGGCTGCAACATGGCGTCCTTTGAGTACGCTGGCTGCCTCGCGCAAGTCCTCGATCCGGGAATTGGTGCACGAACCAATAAACACCTTGTCGATGGGAATACTCTGAATCGGCGTGTTTGGATTCAGCCCCATGTACTGTAGCGCGCGCTCCATGCCTTCACGCTTGACCGGATCGGATTCCTTCGCTGGATCCGGCACGATGGCATCCACCGCAACCACCATTTCCGGGGAGGTTCCCCAGGTGACTTGCGGACGGATATCTTCAGCCTTGAGCGTCACCACGCGATCAAACCGGGCATCGGCATCGGAATGCAGGGTGCGCCAGTAGGCGACAGCCTTTTCCCAGACGTCGCCCTTCGGCGAGAACGGACGATCCTTCAAATAACTGATTGTCTTGTCGTCGACCGCAACAAAGCCCATGCGGGCGCCGCCTTCGATGGCCATGTTGCACAAGGTCATCCGGCCTTCAATCGACAAACCGCGAATGGCGCTGCCGCCAAACTCGACTGCGTAGCCGGTACCGCCAGCCGTGCCGATGACGCCGATAATCGCCAGAGCAACATCCTTGGCAGTCACACCTGTGCCAAGTCTGCCTTCAACGGCAATCAGCATGCTCTTCGATTTCTTCTGCAACAGGCACTGTGTGGCCAACACATGCTCGACTTCAGAGGTCCCAATACCATGCGCCAAACAGGCAAACGCACCATGCGTCGAGGTATGCGAATCACCGCACACGACAGTCATGCCCGGCAGGGTGGCACCGTTTTCCGGCCCGACAACATGGAGAATGCCC
>CALAGF010000305.1 GCA_937892345.1 uncultured Rhodocyclaceae bacterium
ACTATAGCAGCGGAGGGGTTGGATCCATCAGGCAACGACGGGCTGCTGCCGGCCACAAGCGGCCAGTAGGCTTCGCCCTAAAGCTGTCATTTGAACGGCTGCTTTCTTAGTTTCTGCCTCCACCCAAGCGGAGCATCAGTCAGCAGTTTCAGCCACTCCACCACCCAGTGCTCGGTATATTGCAATGAAGCGAAGCTGCGTGCGCCCCTGGCTTGCAACAACGTCACGCCTTGCTTGAATGTCGGTACGCTGAGCGTCGATAACATTGAGGTAATCGACCAACCCGGCACGCTCCCGAGCTTGTGCCAACTGATAGACATCAGCACTGCTTTGAGCCTTAACAAGAAGGCGCTGTTGCCGTTCCTGTTCTGCTGCATAGGACGTCAATGCATCGTCAACTTCCTGCCAAGCCCTCAATACCGTCCGTTGAAATTCGATAGCAGCTTCCTGCTGGCGCAGTTCTCGAAGCGTCACGGTGGCACGACGGCGGCCACCATCGAAAATCGGCAAATCCAAACTCGGACCGATAGACCAGAAGCGGCTACCCCAATCACCAAACTTGCCAGCTTCGTAGGAATCCAAACCGAAGCGAAGACCAAGGCGAACACTAGGATAAAGCTGGGCCTGGGCTTCGCCTATCGCCGCAGTTGCCTGATGTAAGCGCGCTTCGGCCGCACGAATGTCAGGGCGTCGACCGGCCAACTCAGATGGCACGCCGAGCTTGTATTGAGGCAACACCATTGCCGCGGCAGGAGCACTCTCGGCGGCCAGCTCTTTGGCCAAATCACCGGGGCGCAGCCCGAGAAGCAGGCAAATACGGTTCTTGGACTGTGCCTCCTGTTCAAGTAGCGGGGGCATCTGTGCCTCAAGGTCAGCCAGTTGCAGCCGCTGGCGCTCAAGGTCCAAATCGTTGGCGAGTCCATGCTTGCTCCTGGACTCCATCATAGATGTCCGCTCGCGCAGGGCCGTGATGTCGTCCCGCGTCAATTTCAACAGGCGTTGCGTTGTGCGCAGGTCGATATAGGCCATCGCCAAGTCGCTGGAGATGACGAGTCTGGTCTGGTCAAGTAATGCCAACGAATTGGCGATGTCTGCATCAGCAGCCTCAACCGCTCGGCGCACACGTCCCCACAGGTCAATTTCCCAAGACGCATCGAATCCGCCTTGGTAGGAGGTGTAAGGCTCGGATAGTGATTTGGCAACCGCATCCCGATTATTCGGCGCCATTACGTCCAGCACCCGGTCCCCCGCCGCGTATTCGCTCTGCCGCTGGCGAATTGCGCCACCCTGGAGTTTGACTTCGGGGACTTGCTGGCTAGCAGTGACACTCCTCTGAGAGCGTGCCTGTTCATAGTGAAGCATTGCAGTCTTCAAGTCTGGGCTGGACTCAAGCACGCGGGTTTCCAACTGGTCCAGCACGGAATCCTGAAATGCAGCCCACCACTTATGCTCGGGGGCTCCCTGCATCCCCTCGTTCCTGGGCAATTCTTTGCTCGAGCTCGACCATAAAGACCAAGTGGCCGGAGACAAAAGCTCAGGTGCCTTATAGTCAGGGCCAACGGCTGCACATGCCGACAATAGAATGCTCGTGCTCAGGAGCCACAGCGACCGATGCACACGCAAGGTTAAGGTGTTCTTCATTGCATTCCCCTTAGGTCAGCCGATTTCGGAAAAGCCATGCGGCAACGGGAAGCGTTATCGCGGCTATCACCAGCATCGGGACAAAATCCATTCCTACGTCCTGCCAACCAGCACCCTCCAGATAGACCCGGCGAACCAGGTCGATGGCGAATCGCAACGGGTCGGCGTAAGTCAGAATCTGTAGTGCGGTAGGCATGTTGCCAACGGGCGTGACGAGCCCGGACAACAGGATGAGCGGCATGATGAGTACGAAGGCGTAAACCATTGCCTGGTGCATATTCAGGGACAGCGCCGAGATGGAGAGACCAATACCAACGCAGGCCGTTGTAAAGGCGACAAGCCCCACATAGAGCACAACCAAGGACCCCTGGAACGGAATCCGGAACCAGAACAGCGCCACGCAGAAAACCAGGCTTGCCTGCACCAGTCCGATAGTGATGGCCGGCGACGCCTTGCCAATCAAAATCTCCATGGGTCGCAGTGGCGTCACGAGCAGTTGGTCGAACGTGCCCTGTTCACGCTCACGGGCCACCGACAATGCGGCCAACAGCAAAGTTTGAATCATGCTCAGGGAAGCAATCAGGGCGGGAACGATGTTCCACCGAGATTCCAGGTTGGGATTGAACCAGGCTCGGATTTCAATGTTGACGGGTGGACGTACCGCGTTGGGTAGTGAAGCGTTGAATTGGCCAATCAGGGTGCTCAGGTGGCCAGCCGCCATATTGGCAGTGGTCGAGTTACGCCCATCGAGAATGAGCTGAACAGGTGCGCTACCCGTTGATGCTAGTTTCGCGTCGAAGTCGGGCGCGAAGTGGAGAACCAGCAGCGCCTCGCCATTGTCGATAGCACGAGCAATATCGCTTGAATTGCGCAGCGTCGCCGCCCGTACAAAGACCTTTGAGCCCTCCAGACGAGCCAGCAGATTTGTCGAGGCTGCGCCATGACTCTCATTTAGAACGGCGTATCGCACATGATTGAGGTCGTAGGTGGCCGCGTAACCGAAGACCAGCGACTGGATAACAATCGGGACGATGAGAATTACCCGGATGGCGGGGTCCTTCAAAATCGCCAAGACTTCCTTGCGGAACAGGAAGGAGATTCGGCGAAGAGAACCAGTAATGGATTCGAGCAGAGTCATCATCGGTCCAATGTCTTCTTGGTTCGTAGACGCGCGCCCGTGATGAGCACGGCAAACTGCACGACAAGGATTGTCCAGTCGCGCACGATTAGGTTGAGGTTGTCGCCGGCCAGGAAGCTCATGCGCGCCAGTTCAACGTAGTAGGTTGCAGGCAGGATGGACGCGACCTTCTGGATGCCGGTCGGTACGTTGTGCAGGTCAAACAGGAAGCCGGAGAGCATCAGGGCCGGCAGGAAGGTAATGATGACGGCGACCTGGCTTGCAAGAAACTGATTGCGGGCGGCCGCTGAAATCAACAACCCCAGACTCAGTGCGACCATCAGATAAAGCATTGAACTGACCATCAGCACCCAGAGCGAACCGTGAAGCGGCACATGGAACAACCCCCGGGCGGCGACCAGGCAGAGCGTCAGCCCTCCCATACCCACCGCGAAGTACGGGATGATTTTGGCGAGCAGTATTTCGAGGGAACGCACCGGGGTGACGAAAAGGGCCTCCATCGTTCCGCGCTCCCATTCCCGGGCGATGACCATCGAGGTTAGGAATCCGCCAACCAGGGTCATGATGAGGACTATCAGCCCAGGAACCAGATACCAGGTGCTCGAATTGGCCGAGTTGAACCAGAGACGGTCAACAAGCTCCACGCCTGGAGCAGCACTGACCCTGCCGGCGCTATCGGCGCGGCGCTTGTTCCATCCATCAATGGCTGCGGACACATAACCACGAAGACTGGCGGCCGTCGCTGCATCCGTTCCATGGACGACAAGCTGTACCGTTCCTCGGCCCTGAGCCAGTTGCCGAGAAAAGTCGGAGGGGATGCGGACAATGCCGTCGACCTGGCGGCCACGCATCAGGGCTTCCGCCTCGGCCATCGTCGTGACGTAACGAGGGGCGATGTAGTCCGAGCCACGCAATCCCGCCACAACATCGCGCGCCATGGGCGCGCCATCTTCTAGGACGATGGCGACTGGCGCATTCCGAATATCGAGCGAGAGTCCGTACCCGAAGAGCAGTATCAGTGCGATGGGCAGGAAGATACCTATCGCCAGGTTGCTCTTGTCGCGTATCAGCTGGCGAAACTCCTTGATGGTGAGCGCCCTGAGCCGTCGCCAAAAATGACTCAAGTTTCGTGGGAGCCAAGTCGATTGGGTTTGCATCATCAGGCCTCCACCGCGGTGGCACCGGTCGGCCTGCTTTCGCGCGCCTTCTTGATAATCTCCAGGAACGCCTCATTCATGTTCGCCGCACCCGATGCCTGGCTGCGAACTTCGTGAGGTGTTCCAATCGCCAGCAAGCGCCCAGCATCCTGGATGACGATGCGGTCGCAATACTCCGCTTCCTCCATGAAATGGGTTGTGACGATGATGGTGGTGCCTTCGGCCGCAAGGGTCGTGATGCGCCGCCAGAAAGCACGACGGGCGAGTGGGTCGATGCCGCTGGTGGGCTCGTCGAGGAAGAGAATCTCGGGGCGATGTATCAGGGCCGTGGCCATGGCCAGCCGTTGCTTGAAACCGCCGGGAAGCTCACCGCTTCGTTCGTCTTTCTTTTCCCGCAGCTGAAATTCGTCTAGCGCTCGCTCTACCTGGGCATTCAGCTCCTGTCTGCCCAAGCCATAGGCGCCTCCGAAGAACGTGAGGTTTTCGGTGACGGACAGATTTCCATACAGGGCAAACTTCTGGGAGACATAGCCGATGCGAGCGCGAGCAGGTGCTCGGGCGGTTCTCAGGTTGAAACCCGCCACCTCGAGGAAGCCACTGGTCGCCGGGAGCAGGCCGCAAAGCATGCGGAATGTGGTCGTCTTCCCCGCGCCATTGGGCCCGAGTAGACCGAAGATTTCGCCTCGGCGAACGCTGAACGAGGTACTGGCAACCGCTGTAAAGCTGCCAAATTGGCGAACCAGGTCGCGGACCTTGATTAACTCGATTGAGTCCTTCGTGTCGAGCTGTACAGACGAACTCTTGGTCTCAACCGCATCCTCGTGGCCGTCCTGGGTCGCACGCTCGCGCAGGAGGGTCATCACTCCATCTTCGAGGCGGGAGGGAGTGGCCTCGCATCGAGCTCCCAGAAGTATTCCTTCAAGGTCACGAGGCTCCGTGCCCCCAGCCTGGATAAAGCGCACCGCGCCGCTTTCCGGCACAGCATCGAGAACATGCCTCTTATCGTCGATAAGTCTCGCCTGTAGCGTCCTAGCCAACTCACCTTCCCGCGGATAGGCAACAAAGCAACGGCCCTTGGCCGGCCGGCACAGTTCATCCGGTGTGCCCTGGGCTAGCACTTGCCCTTCAGTCATTACGATGACGTGCTTACAACGCTCTGCTTCGTCCATGTAAGCCGTGCTCACAATCACCGGAAGACCTTCTTCCTCGACTAGCTGCTGCACGATGCGCCACAACTCACGGCGGGAGAGCGGGTCAACGCCGACGGTCGGTTCGTCGAGAAGAAGTAGCCGGGGGGAACGTACCAGCGTGCAGGCCAACCCAAGCTTTTGCTTCATGCCGCCCGATAGATTTCCTGCCAGGCGATTGGTGAATGCGGCCATGTCTGTCATGGACAGCATGCGGTCAAAGCGTTCTCGACGCTCATCCATTGGTACGCCGTGCAGGTCGGCATAGAGATTAAGGTTCTCCATGACGCTCAGGTCTTCATAGAGGCCAAAGCGTTGAGGCATGTAGCTGATGAGGTCTTGCACCTCCTGGGGCTTGGCGGCTACATCAATGCCCAGTGTGTAAAGGCTCCCTGAATCCGGCTTCATCAGACCAGCGATTAACCGTATGAGTGTGGTCTTGCCCGCGCCATCAGGCCCCACGAGGGCGGTGAGCTGCCCTTTGGGAATCGAGAGGGTGATGCCGTTCAATGCCGGCCCGCCAACCGCTCCTTTGAAGCGTTTGACGACATCCTTTGCATCAACGGTGAGAGCAGTTGTGGTCATGATTTGCCGAGTGCCTCGGGGTGATTAGGGCACCAAGCGGACAGTGGCTGGCATGCCCAGCCGTAGCTGGTCGTCAGGGTCCTTGACCAGTACGCGGACCTCATAGACAAGGCTCGTTCGTAGCTCTTCCGTTTGGACGGGTTTGGGCGTGAATTCCGCTACCGAGGAGATATATCCAACCTCCCCGGCGATGGATGCGTCAGGAAGTCCGTCTATTTTGACCTCAGCCGACATCCCTGGCCGGACACGGGCAAGCTGCGCCTCATTCACGTAAGCGCGTATCCATTTGGGTTGCACGATGGCCAAGGCGTAGACCGGTTTTTGTGGCGACGCCATGTCGCCCGGCTCGGCTAATCTGGAACGCACGACGGCATTGGTCGGAGCTTTCAATTCAGCCAGTGAAATGCGATGCCGGAGTAAAGCCAACGACTCTTCCGATGCCTTGAGCTGGGCTGCCGCCTGCTCGATGTCTTCAGAGCGCGGACCTAATTTGGCGAGGCGTAGGGCCATTGATTGGTCTTCAACTTTTGCACGAGCCGCCTTTAATGTCGCTGCGGCCCGGTCCAATTCCTGGCGGCTAACGCCTCGACCATGAGTTTCCTCTGCGATGGATTGCATCCGCTGGAAATCCAGCTCGGCCAACTTTGCATCGGTAGTAGCAGCATCCACCCGGGCCTGCGCCTGACCTATTTCTTCCGGGCGCGAACCGTTGCGTAAGCGCAGCAAAGCCTTCTTGTTTACCTCGATTTGAGCCTCGGTCTGAGCCGCCTGAAGCTCGAGCGTGCGAGTGTCGAGCACCGCCAGAACTTGGCCAGCTGTGACCTTCGCCCCTTCCTCAACCCGCATTTCAACAATGCGCTCGCTGTCCTGGAAGGCCAGTGAAACCTGACGGATGTCGACGTTGCCAAGCAGCGTGATGTCGTTCTTCTGCGAGGAGTTTCCGCTCCACAGCCAAGCGCTGACACCAACGACTCCAACAACTGCTATCGCAACTCCGGCGAGAATTTTCCGGTTCATATTCGATGCTCCTGCGCTTGACGTTCTCGATAGACGCACTATATTCAAATTCAATTTGAATTGCAACTATGGTAGCATTCGGGCATCAAGATTGGGTTGAAAACTATGGCTGGACGTAAGAGAGCAGCGCGTGCCGATGGAGATGCAACTCGAGCCCGCCTCCTGGAAGTTGCCGGGCAGCTATTTGCACGACTTGGCTATGCAGGGGCCGCAAACAAAGCGATTTGCGAAGCGGCCGGAACAGACCTTGCCGCCATCAATTACCACTTTGGCGGCCGCGACGGGTTGTATCAAGCAGTGCTCTTCGAAGGATATGAGCAGCTGATTAACCTTCAGAAGCTCAAGGAAATTCACGCTCGGCAGGATTCTGCGGAGAACAAACTATCCGCAGCCATCGACATGATTGTCGACCGGCTTTACGACGAAGGGGGCTGGCATGGACGTGTATTCGCCCGGGAGTTGGTTGCACCTTCTACCCACCTAGCAGCCCTCGTTCGAGAAGGGGTGATGCCGCGCTTCAAGCTCATGAGCGACATCCTTTCGGAAGTTACTGGATTCAGCGCACAGGACCCGGCGTTGTTGCGGTGCGTTCTGAGCGTCATCGCACCGATGCTGATGATGCTGGTAGTGGACCGCGATACGCCTACTCCATTTCGCGCATTGATGACGCGGCCCGCAGATGAACTCAAAAGCCATCTCAAGCATTTTGCTTTGGCAGGATTACTGGCCACCAAGGAGCAAGCCAGCCGCCGAGGTAGCTAACGCTACACCGCGACGCTACTCCAGACCGGTCGTTGCATCACCAAAGCATAGACTGACCGCTCAGGGTCGACACCGGTAATCGGATCGTTGCCGCACTGAACAGCGCCCCGTTCCAGGTCGCCTCCATTTATGCGGCTGAACCGAGGGAGAGCAGCTTTACGCCGTCTGGCCGCAGTTCGCCCTTGGGCGACACGTGCCGGTAGAGCGTCTGCCGGGTAATCCCGAGTTCTTCGCAGAGATCGCCCACCTTGGTTTCCGGTTGCCCCATGCTGGCCATCGCCAGGCGTAGCTTGGCGGCGGTCATCTTGAAGGGGCGCCCCCCTTTCCTGCCGCGAGCGCGCGCCGAGATAAGTCCAGCGACTGTTCGCTCGGAAATCAACTCACGCTCGAACTCGGCCAGCGCGGCAAAAATACCGAACACAAGCTTGCCGGCGGCAGTCGTCGTGTCGACCGCCGCACCGTGACCGGTCAGGACCTTCAGGCCCACGCTACGCGCAGTTAGGTCGTGCACGGTGTTGATCAGGTGGCGCAGATCACGGCCAAGCCGATCGAGCTTCCACACGATCAGCGTGTCCCCTTCACGAAGCGCCTTCAGGCAAGCAGCCAACCCTGGGCGATCATCGCGCCTGCCCGAGGCCAGATCCTCGTAAAGGTGCGCAAGGCTCACACCAGCGGCGATGAGCGCATCGCGTTGCAAATTGGTGGACTGGGATCCGTCCGCCTTCGATACCCGCATGTAGCCGATCAGCACCTTTTCACCCGTCACGTATACGTTCGATTATGTGACAGTGTGAGCCGGAAAGCTCTATCCGTCAAAATTTGTCACTTAACCCGTCATTTTGTTTAAGACATGCAAAGGGTGCATCAGGCAGGTAATGTGACAGAAATTCCGGCGGGGTGCCTTCCTTCACGAAGGTGGCGCGCAACCGTTCCAAGGAAGCGGGATCGCGCCGACCATAGGAAGCCAACGCGAACAGCGAGCGTGCCGTC
>CALAGF010000306.1 GCA_937892345.1 uncultured Rhodocyclaceae bacterium
GACTATCAGTCGGGCGCGGAAGAGGTGAACGCGCGTTATGGCGATGTGCTCTCGGCCATGCCCCGACGAGCCCGCAGTTATGTGCTGTATCTCCAGTCCGGCAGCAATCAGCTGACGCCTGAGTCCGAGGCCGACTACCTGCGGGTGCGCGAGGAAATCATGACGCGCGCTGCTTCCGAAGTGCTGGTGATCGGCCACACCGATAGCGTTGGCGCGAGTGCCGGGAACGATGCGCTTTCGAGAAAACGGGCAGATGCTGTGCGTGAACGCTTGATTGCAAGCGGCATTCCGGCGGAAAAGGTGGAGGCGACCGGGCGCGGTGAACGTGATTTGCTGGTCAACACCGGCGATAACGTCGACGAGCCGCGTAACCGTCGGGTCGAAATCAGCGTCCGTTAAACAGCCCGGCCCTGCCAGCGGAAGAGCAGCAGGGTCAGGTCATCGGCCGGGGCCGCGCCGTTTTCGAAACGGCGTATCTCGTCGCGCAAAGCGATGGCCAGTGCTTCCGGCGCTTGCTCGCCCTTGGCCAGCAGGGCATCGACCAATCGCTTGCCGCCGAACATTTCAGCGCCGTTGTCGGCTTCGCTGACACCATCGGTAAACAGGCAGAGCAGGTCGCCGGAACGCAGCTGCAGGGTTCCGGAAATGTAGGGATAGTCTCCCAAGGCGCAAAGCGGTGGGCCGGCGATTTCTGCGGTTTCCACGCGGTCGACCGCTGCATCGCGGTAGCGCAGCGGGGCATCATGTCCCGCACACACATAAGTCATTTCACCGCTGCCGAGATCAATCACGGCAACAAAGGCAGTGACAAACAGGAAGGCCGGATTGTGTCGGCTAAGCTCAGCCTCCACATCGCGCATGGCATCTGCCAGATCGGCATGACGCCGGGTGAGGGTGCCGGTGAGCGTTTTGGAAATGGCCATGAACAGGCTGGCCGGCACGCCTTTGCCCGAGACATCGCCAATCGCCAGACACAGCCTGTCGGCGTCGAGCATGAAGCAATCGTAATAATCGCCACCGACGGCCTTGGCAGGTTCAAGGATGGCTGCCAGCGAGAAACGACCGTCGGCTGCGGCAAGAGCGAGCGGGTCGGGCAAAAGCCCCATTTGTATGGTGTGTGCGGCATCCAGTTCCCCCTTGACTCGGGCTGCCTCCTCCCGGCTCGCCTGCAAGCGGGTTTCAGCCGAACGGCGCTGGCGGTCGGCGGCGATCAGGCTATTGCCGAGCAAGGAAATGAATACCGGTAGCAGAAGCAGTACCAGTGTCGTGCCATCAAACAGCCACCGACCACTGGCAAAAGCGAGATAGCCGCTGCCGGCCAGCAGCAGCGCATTGCCGGTAAAAGCCAACAATGCCGTACGCGGACGCAGCACCGGGACAAATGAAATCAGCAACAGGCCGGAGAGCAGCAGGCAGCCCTGTTCCAGCAGAGGAAGCCAGGCTGGCCGTAGCAGTGCCTTGCCCTCAAGCAGGCTTTCCAGAACCTGAACGTGCACATCCAGTCCAGGCAGGCTCTCGCCCAGCGGATTGATCACACGGTCGCGCAGCCCGGTACTGTTAAAACCCACCAGCACAAAACGGTTGGAAAAAATGCTCGGCGGATATGCCCCGGCCAGCACATCTGCCGCCGACACGTAGTAGTTGCCGTTAGCTTTCCCGAAATGGAGAAAAACTTCGCCGCTGGCTGTAGCCGGCAAGTGGTAATCGCCGATTTCCAGCCGATGCATGCCGGTGCCGTTGCGCACCAGCGAGGCCGGAACATTGCCCAAGGCGACGCGCAACATGGCCAAAGGCAGTGAAAGCGAAGCTTGATCGTTGATCATGGCCAGCGTAGGCAATTGCCGAACGATGCCGCGTTCACCGTAGGCATCGTCCAGATGGGGCGTGGCATTGATGAAACCCTCGCTGCGGGCGGCATGCTGCAATCGAGGCAGGCTGGACAGCGCGCTGGCAAAGCGCGGCAGGGTATTTTCTGCGCCCTCGGGCAGACTCAGCGCCGGCAGGGGATTGATCGGCAGCCGACTCCCCGGAAGCTCGCGGCCAAGGCCGATCACCGCCAGTGCGACGGGATTGCGGGCGATGCTGGCGGCCAGAATCCGGTCGGGGTCGGGCAGTTTGTTGATCAGACCGGGGTCTACGGTCGACAGGCGGTCAGCCAACATTTCCGGACCCAGGCGGTCCGCTTCGGAAAACACGATGTCGAGTCCGATGGCCAGCGGATTGCCCAGACCGATGTGGTCGACCAGTTGTGCGACGAGGTCGCGGGGCCAGGGCCACTGGCCATACTTGACCAGGCTAGGGCTGTCGATGGCCACCACAACGACCGGCTCGTTGCTGCGCAAACGGGGCTGCCAGCGTTGATAACGGTCAAATTGCGCCAGTTGTAACGCGCCAAGCGGAGTATTGCTGCCAAAGTGGAGGGCAATGATCGCCGCCGCCAGAAAGAGAAACGGTAACAGGCGGCCACGTCCTGCATGCAAGAGTATCAGGGCGGGGTGACGCCAGTTCACAGTTCGATGGTCAGGCCGTCGTAGGCGGAATGGACTTCAAGTGCGGGCTGCTTGCCACGGGTCAGTTGCTCCAGGCGGCGGCTCTCGGCAAGGACTCGACTGAGTTGCATGTCATCGCTGACCGGCTCGTGGTGGAACAGCGCCAGCTTGCGCACCCGGGCTGCCTGACACAACTCGACGCCGATCACGTTGCTGGAATGCCCCCAGTCGGATTTGACCGAGGCCGCTTCGGCGAGAGAATACATGGCATCAAAAACCACCAGATCGGCACCGGCGAAGAATTCGATGAAACTTTCGTAAGCAAGCAGATCGTCCAGCTTGTGCTCGGAATCGGTGGAATACACCACGGTGCGATCAATGCTCTCGAAACGATAGCCAAAAGAATCGCCGTTATGCAGTTGCAACTTGGGAATGACGTTCATGCCGGCAATGAAATGCTTCTTGCCCGGCGTCATCAGGTCAAACTCGATATTTGCACCTGCCTGAGAGTAATCCACCGGGAAGCAAGGCGCCCGCATCTGCATGCGGATGGCTTCTTCGAGTCGGGCATGGCAGCCATGAACCACAATACGATTGCCGGGAATGTACATTGGCTGAAAAAAGGGAAAACCCATCAGGTGATCCCAATGCAGATGCGAAATGAAAATATGGTAAGTCTGTGGATTCGGAACGCCAAAGCGGGCAATTTTTGACTGGCCGAGCGGCCGGGCACCACTGCCCATGTCGCAGATGATGTGCTCAGGACCCTCGGTAACGATCTCGACACAGGATGAATTACCGCCAAAGGTGCCGTTGACCGAAAAAGGCAACTGATCGACAAAATCTTCCAGCGCAGCCCGCGAACGAAATTTTCGCCCATCGGCGGCCACCAGGGCAGCCATCAGCTTTTCGCGGACATCGCGGGCAGACAAGGAAACCGGCAGGGAGCCCCGAGTCCCCCAGAAAACAACGCGTTTCATGCCGAAAGATTGCTGCAGGCAGCGTCCACCGTGGCGTAGCAGGGGACGATCAGATTAAAACGGCTGATCGCGAAAACCTCCTGAACCAGTGGGGTCAGTTCGGCGATGGCGAATACGCCCCGCGCGACCTTGGCCTGACGCGAGGCGATCATCAATACGCGCAAGCCGGCACTACTGATGTAATCAACACCGGAAAAATCGAGCAGGATGGGCGGGCGCCCGATTTTGCAATCAGCCATTAACGAATCGAGTGCCGTTGCGAACTCCGCGCTGGAAGCGTGGTCAATTCGGCCGCTGACTGAAACGACCCGGATACCGGACCGCTCTTGGATCGGAAGCATCATCGTGGTGTGTCGGCAGGGGTGGTAAGGGGCAAAGAGTATGCCATGCCCCCCAAAACCTTGGGATAAAATATTGCATGCAATCAAATTCTTCTGAAGTTCGCCCGTTGTTCGGGTACCGCAAATTCTGGGCTCACCGCTTTGGTCCGGCCCCCTTTCTTCCGATGTCACGTCCTGAAATGGACCAGCTTGGCTGGGACAGTTGCGACATCATCCTGATTACCGGCGATGCCTATATCGACCATCCCAGTTTTGGCATGGCGCTGGTGGGGCGGCTCCTTGAAGCACAGGGTTTCCGCGTAGGCATCATCTGCCAGCCAGACTGGAATACTGCGGTCGACTTCCGGAAACTGGGCAAACCCAAACTGTTTTTTGGCGTCACTGCCGGCAATATGGATTCCATGGTCAACCGTTACACCGCTGACCACAAACCGCGCTCGGATGATGCCTACACACCGAATGCAGAACCGAACAAGCGCCCTGATCGTGCGGTGACGGTTTATGCCCAGCGTTGCCGCGAGGCTTTTCCGGGAACCGCTGTCGTGATCGGCTCGATCGAAGCCAGTCTGCGCCGTATTGCGCATTACGATTACTGGTCGGACAAGGTACGCCGTTCTGTCTTGCCTGACTCCAAGGCCGACCTGCTGGTCTTCGGCAACGCCGAGCGGGCCATTGTCGAGTTGGCTCACCGATTGGCCCGCGGCGAGAAGATCAGCGAAATCCGCGATCTGCGCGGTACGGCATTCATGGTGCAACCCGGCTGGCTGCCTTCGCCCGACTGGGAGGAAATGGATTCCACGGAAGTCGACACGCCAGGTCCGCTGATCAAACATGTCGATCCGTATGCGATGGACGAGGGGAGCGCAAAAACGGGGTGCGAGACGCCGTCGACCGATGCAGGCGCCCAGCCCATCCGCATTGTTTCCCTCGCAGAGCGCCTTGCAGCCCGTCGTGAGCGGCGTGCCCATACCGTGGTTCGCCTGCCGGCTTACGAGCAGGTCAAGGATGATCCGGTGCTCTATGCCCATGCCTCGCGCACCTTTCACCTGGAGTCCAATCCCGGTAACGCCCGAGCCATGCGGCAGTCCCACGGGGAACGCGATGTCTGGCTGAATCCGCCCCCAATTCCGCTGACCACCGAAGAACTCGACGGCGTTTACGAGTTGCCATACGCCCGTCGGCCGCACCCGGCCTATGGCGATGCCAAGATCCCTGCCTGGGAAATGATCCGCTTCTCGGTCAACATCATGCGCGGCTGCTTTGGCGGCTGCACCTTCTGTTCAATTACCGAGCACGAGGGGCGCATCATTCAGAGCCGTTCCGAAGACTCGGTGATCCGCGAAATCGAGGAAATGCGCGACAAGACACCGGGCTTTACCGGCATCGTGTCCGATCTTGGCGGCCCGACCGCCAACATGTATCACCTGAAGTGCAAGGACGAAAAGATCGAATCCGCGTGTCGCCGCCTGTCCTGCGTCTATCCGGACATTTGCGAAAATCTCGGCACCGATCACACCAAGCTGATCTCCCTTTACCGCAAGGCGCGCGATTTGAAAGGCGTGAAGAAGGTGCTGATCGGCTCAGGCCTGCGCTACGACCTGGCCGTGCGCTCACCGGAATACATCAAGGAACTGGTGACGCATCACGTGGGCGGCTACCTCAAGATCGCCCCGGAGCATACCGAAGAAGGGCCGCTATCCAAGATGATGAAGCCCGGCATGGGCAGCTACGACCGCTTCAAGCAGTTGTTCGACCGCTTCTCGCGCGAAGCCGGCAAAGAGCAGTACCTGATCCCGTATTTCATTGCCGCCCATCCGGGCACCACCGACGCGGACATGCTCAACCTGGCCTTGTGGCTGAAGAAAAACAACTTCCGCCTGGATCAGGTTCAGACCTTCCTGCCTACGCCCATGGCGCTGGCGACAACCATGTACCACACCGAAAAGAACCCGCTGAAAAAACTGCAGCGCAAGGGCGGGGAAGTGGTCGGGGCGGTGCGCAATCAGCGGCAACGGCGTCTGCACAAGGCATTTTTGCGCTACCACGATGCGGAAAACTGGCCGCTGCTGCGTGATGCGCTCAAGGAAATGGGGCGCTCCGACTTGATCGGGAATGGCAAGAAGCACTTGGTGCCCTCCTGGCAGCCGGCAGGTACCGGGCTCAAGGCAAACTTGAAAACTGGCGTGAAAAATGGAGAATTCGCGCGGTCGACCGGAGAACGCAGTCAAAAACCGGCAGCGACAAGCCGACCGGGCGTTCGCACTCATAGCGCACGTTCCGCCACCGGCAATCCAAAAACAGCACGACCCGGCACCTCGTCACGCAAACCGCGTGGCGGGCGTTAAGCCGGTCAGGGAGAAGGTATGAACACCGAAGCGACCACCTACGACAAGATTGGCGGCGATGCCGCGGTTGGCAAACTCTGCGACCGCTTTTACGAGTTGATGGACACGGTGTCGCAGTTCAAGGAATTGCGCGCCATGCATCCTGACGATTTGAGCAGTTCACGCGACAAGCTCTACATGTTCCTGTCCGGCTGGTTTGGCGGGCCTGACCTGTTTGTCGAAAAGTTCGGCCACCCGCGCCTGCGCGCGCGCCACATGCCCTTTGCCATCGGCACGCAGGAACGCGATCAATGGGTCGCCTGCATGGTGCTGGCGATGGAAGATGTCGGCATTGAAGAAAGCATTCGCGCCAAGCTGCTGGAAAACTTCTTCAATACCGCCGATTTCATGCGCAACAAGGAAGGCTGAGCAGCGCCCGCCCGCACCCATGAATTCAAGTCACCTCCTCAAGCAAGCCGGACGCTTCCTGTATCCAGCCTATGAAGCCCCGGCCCGCAGGGCATTTGCGCTGTTCGAACGCCTTGGATATCGTCCGGCCAACGAATACGTGCTGCCGTTTGTACCGCCCACCGGCGCACGGCTGGCAGCCATGCTTGAGTCGGACGATTACGACAATCTGGAACGCACGCTGCGCAAGCTGCACGAAGACAGCGTACAAACCAGCCTTGCCGCAATGATGCAATCGCTTGATGAATTGGAAAAAAGCGATGTCTGGATCGATCGTTTGTGGGGCTGGTACCGCAACGCACACTCGCAAGGATCGCGGTTGGCGCTGATCCTGGGCCTGATTCGCCATGCCGGGCACAAACGCGACAGCGCACGGCCCGGCATTCTCGGCCGCAGCAAGCGGCAGGACGCCCGGTTGGCGCTGGAAGAAGCCGAAAAGCTGCTCGACAAAGCGGTCAAGGCTGCCGAAGATCCAGTGGAAATGCACATTCTCAGGCTGTTGACCGCACGTGGCCTGTTCAAGGACGAAGCCACCAACCACCGACGTTTTCGTCGCATCACCGACCTTGCGCCCCTGCATTACCGCGCCCACCTCGTGATGCTGGAAAACCTCAAGAAGCAATGGTGCGGCAGCGACGAAGCCATGCTCGAATTTGCCCGAACCCGCGCCCGTCAGGCGCCCTTGGGCAATCCCGTTCGGTCGCTGGTCATGCACGCGCATCTCGAACTTGCGCTGCTCACCCGGCAACGTCACGGCATCGATCCCGCCGACTATTGCCAGATGCCCAAGGTGCAGCAGGAAATCGTCGATGCCTGGTACGACACCTTCCTGCAAACGCCGGGCGGTCATGATGTATTCGATGAAGAGCTCTGCAACTACTTCGCCGCCATGCTCCATCTCTGTGGCCGTACCGACCTTGCCGCCATGCCGCTGGCGCAAATGGAAAGACGCTGCCTGCCTCAGCCCTGGTCCAGACTGGGGCACTCGCCAAAAGAGAAAAACAATCCCGCGTGGATCGTCGACCGTATCGAAATGGAAATGGCCCGCAAAGCCAAGCATTTCTGAGTTTGTGCAGATCCTGCCGAACTTTTGCTTGTCGTTGTGTCCATCACTTGACTCCGCCCTGGTGATGCGTTGTTTTTGCGCCTTGGAATATTGAGTTTTTTCCATTATTTCTCAAGCTGTTGATGCTGCGCCGCAGCATGGGATGCTAGAATCGCGCCTTTGATTTTTCTGGCTAATTCCGCTCCCATGTCCCTTCGTCCGATTCGTAACATCGCCATCATTGCTCACGTTGACCACGGCAAAACCACGCTGGTCGACCAACTGCTCCGTCAATCCGGCACATTTGCCGCGCACCAGCAACTGGTTGAGTGCGTCATGGATTCCAACGATCTGGAAAAGGAACGTGGCATCACGATTCTCTCCAAGAACACGGCAGTTGAGTATGAAGGCGTGCACATCAACATCGTCGACACCCCGGGCCACGCGGACTTTGGTGGTGAGGTTGAGCGTGTCCTTAAAATGGTAAACGGTGTTATCCTTGTCGTTGACGCATTCGAGGGTGTTATGCCTCAGACCAAATTCGTACTGATGAAAGCATTAGAACTTTCTCTTCCGGTTATCGTATGTTTAAATAAAGTAGACCGTCCGGAAGCCCGCCCGAACGAGGTTGTCGATGAAGTACTTGAGTTATTCATGGACTTAGACGCATCCGATGAGCAGTTAGACTGTCCGTTCCTGTTTGCATCTGCAAGAGACGGTTATGCCGTTCGCGAGATCGGAGATCTTGTAAATAACAAAAAAGATATGACACCTCTGTTTGAGACTATCATTGATTACATTCCGGCTCCAGAAGGTGATCCGGATGCAAACACACAG
>CALAGF010000307.1 GCA_937892345.1 uncultured Rhodocyclaceae bacterium
CACGTTCAGCGGCAGGTCGGCCGAGTCGATCACGCCCTTGACGAAGCGCAGGTAGCTGGGCATCAGCGCCTCGGCATCGTCCATGATGAACACGCGCTTGACGTACAGCTTGACGCCGTGACGGGCATTGCGATCCCACATATCGAACGGTGCGCGGGCCGGGATGTAGAGCAGTTGCGTATATTCCTGCTTGCCTTCGACGCGGGCATGCGTCCAGCACAGCGGATCTTCGAAATCGTGCGCGACATGCTTGTAGAATTCGGTGTATTGCTCGTCAGTAATGTCCGCCTTGCTGCGCACCCATAGCGCGTTGGCCTGGTTGACCGTTTCATCTTCATCGGTCTCGACCTGCGCCCCGTCCTTCCACTCCTCCTTCTTCATCACGATGGGCAAGGTGATGTGGTCAGAGTACTTGCGAATGATCGACTTCAGCTTCCAGCCATTCAGGAAGTCATCCTCACCATCGCGCAGATGCAGGACAACGTCCGTTCCACGCCCGGTCTTGTCGACCATCTCGACCGTATAGTCACCCTCGCCGGCCGATTCCCATTTCACGGCCTGGCCGGCTTCGACGCCGGCGCGACGGGAAATCACCGTCACTCTATCGGCGACGATGAAGGAAGAGTAGAAACCGACGCCGAATTGCCCGATCAGATGGGCATCCTTGGCTTGATCGCCGGTCAATGCGGAAAAGAATTCCTTGGTGCCGGACTTCGCAATCGTGCCGAGATGGGCAATGGCCTCATCGCGCGACAAACCGATGCCATTATCGGAAATGGTAATTGTGCGTGCCGCCTTGTCGTAGCTGATGCGAATTCTGAGTTCGGAATCATCACCGTACAGTGCCGCATTATTCAGCGCTTCGAAACGCAGCTTATCGCAGGCATCTGAGGCATTCGACACCAATTCGCGCAGGAAGATTTCCTTGTTGCTGTACAAGGAGTGAATCATCAGATGCAGCAGTTGCTTGACTTCAGTCTGGAAGCCAAGGGTCTCGCGGTTAGCAGTGGCGGACTCGGACATGCGTGAAACTCCCATTCGAGATAACGATAAAAGGTGAGTTCCAAGATGGGGCCAGATAAGACGCTTTCAAGCCCTGCTAAACAAGGGTTTGTAGAAATTTTCGCGTGAAAGCAAAAACCCCCTGCCGGTATTCTGGAGGGGGTTTTTAGATGGGAGTCTGGCGTTGACCTACTTTCGCGAGCGGAAGCTCACTATCATTGGCGCGATGCTGTTTCACGGTCCTGTTCGGGATGGGAAGGGGTGGTACCAGCAGGCTATTGACGCCAGACGTAACTTGTAACGCTTGAGGGGTATGCCTCGAGCGCAAAAGGGAAGAAGGTGTTGTGATTGTATGGGTATGAGTTGTATGTAGTTGCTTGATTCAAGGTTATAGGATCAAGCCGTACGGGCAATTAGTATCAGTTAGCTTAACGCATTACTGCGCTTCCACACCTGACCT
>CALAGF010000308.1 GCA_937892345.1 uncultured Rhodocyclaceae bacterium
GGTCGAGTTCTCAATCCGTGTGCTGGACTGGCTGCCGGTGTTCGCATTGCCTTGCTGCCCGGCTCCGATCTGCATGGTGTTGGCGACCGTGGCATTGACCCGTCGTTCCAGATTGACGTAGTCGAGGGGGTAATGGTGCATGAAAGGCGTGTCATTCATCACGTGCAGGCTGCCCGAACGCGTGTATTCAAAACGCAGCGGAAGTTGCCGGGCAATGCGCTCAAGGATTGCGTCCATTGGCTGATCCAGCGCATTGAGCGTGACTTTGCCGTCGACGTCAGGGTCAATGCTGATATCGAGGCCTGCGTCCCTGGCCAGGGCGAAGAGGAGGTTGTCGACAGCGACCTTGCGGACCGTGACGCTGAAACGTTTTTCGGGTGGCTGTGCCTTCGGTGCTTCCGGAGTGCGCTGTTCCGGTATGGCAGGTATTGGGGAAATGGCAGCGTATTGTTCGGACAGGTGCGCCGAAACCGGCGCTCGGGGGACGGGGGCGCCGCAGCCTGCCAGAAAGATGCCAAGCAGGGTGAGGATTGTGGCGTAAATGCCTTTTGAATAATGACGCATGGCTTCGGATTCTATCTCCGAAAAATTTATTTGTCATTTTTCTGGATGATCTTCTGCCCTTTGGTGCAGAAGGGAAAAATCTGAACTTCTGTTAGAATCGTTGCCTTCGTTTACATTGGAATCAATCCGCTTGCCCAAAGACCTTCTGGTCGATATTTCCGACCTCCACTTCAACTATGACGGGCGCCCCGTCCTGCAAGGGATCAACATGAAGATCCGGCGGGGGAGTGTTGTCGCCATCATGGGTGGGTCGGGGTGCGGCAAAACCACCTTGCTGCGATGCATCGGTGGTCAGTTGCGTCCCTCCGCGGGGAGCGTGCTGGTGAACGAACAGCAGATAGCAACGGCATCACAGTCGGCGCTGTATGCCTTGCGGCGGCAGATGGGGATGCTGTTCCAGTTTGGTGCGCTATTTACCGATTTGTCGGTATTCGAAAATGTGGCCTTTCCCTTGCGCGAGCACACCGATCTGTCGAATGAGATGATCCGCGATCTGGTGTTGATGAAACTTGAGGCTGTCGGTCTGCGCGGAGCCCGTGATCTGATGCCGGGGGAGCTTTCCGGCGGCATGGCACGCCGCGTTGCGCTAGCCCGTGCCATCGCGCTTGATCCCATGTTGATCATGTACGATGAACCGTTCACTGGTCTCGACCCCATTGCGCTCGGCGTGATCGGGCAGTTGATCCGTCGTCTCAATGACGCTTTAGGGGCCACTTCGATCATGGTGACGCACGACGTTCAAGAGTCCTTGCTGATCGTTGACTACATTTATTTCATGAATGGCGGGCGGGTGGTCGCAGAGGGAACGCCGGATGAAATTCGCGCATCCAGCGATCCGTTTGTCCATCAATTCGTCCATGCAGAGCCGCATGGTCCGGTGAATTTTGACTATCCGGCAGCAACTGTCGCCGAAGATTTTCGTTTAGGGGGTCTTCGTGTTTGACCCGTCAGCTGTCGTGCGGCGCTTGGGTACAGCTACGGTAGAGCGTATCTGGCGACTCGGTTTTGCAACCCGCTTCCTGTTGGCCATCTTGCGGCATTCAGGATCCTCCTTTCGTCGCTTGCCCCTGACCTTGAGGGAAATCTACTTCAGCGGTGTGTTGTCCTTGCTGATTATTCTGGTATCCGGATTGTTCGTTGGCTTGGTGCTGGGTTTGCAAGGGTACGAAACGCTCCAGCGGTACGGGTCGACCGAAGCACTCGGGGTTCTGGTTGCACTTTCGCTGGTTCGAGAACTTGGGCCGGTTGTTGCCGGCCTGCTGTTTGCCTCACGCGCGGGTTCGTCGATTACTGCAGAAATCGGTTTGATGAAGGCCACTGAGCAGTTGAAGGCGATGGACATCATGGCCGTCAATCCGATTGCACGGGTGGTTGCGCCGCGTTTTTGGGGTGGCGTGGTATCAATGCCTTTACTGGCGGCGATGTTTTCTGCCATGGGCGTTTTTGGTGGCTGGTTGATCGGGGTTGTGTTGATTGGCGTAGATGATGGCGCCTTCTGGTCCCAGATGCAGGCAAGTGTGGATTTTCGTTACGATGTGCTTAATGGCATCATCAAGAGCGTCGTGTTTGGCTTTGCCGTGTCGCTGATTGCTGTATTCGAGGGCTACGATTCGGTGCCGACTGCCGAAGGCGTCTCGCGGGCAATCACGCGCACCGTCGTGACTTCTGCAATGACCATTCTGGCGCTTGATTTCATTCTCACGTCGTTCATGTTCCGGGGTAATTAATGAACCGTACCGTTCTCGACCTGTGGGTCGGTCTTTTCGTCGCCATGGGCCTTGCTGCCATACTTTTTCTGGCGCTCAAAGTAGGCAATCTGTCATCGGCCCATCTGTCCGATACATATGTGTTGCAGGCCAAGTTTGCTAATATCGGTGGCCTGAAAGTGCGCGGCCCGGTAAAGAGCGCCGGGGTTCTGGTGGGCAGGATTTCAGATATCCGTTTCGATCCGGAAAGTTATGAGGCGGTTGTGACCATGAATGTCGATGGGCGCTATCGTTTTCCGAAGGACACGTTTGCTTCCATTTACACGGCAGGCTTGCTCGGTGAGCAGTACATTGGCTTTGATGTCGGTGGCGATGAAAAAATGTTGCAGGCCGGTGAAACGGTTGCCAAAACACAGTCTGCAGTAGTGCTGGAAAAACTGATCAGTCAGTTCCTCTTCAATAAGGCTTCGGAAGGACAGGGCAGCAAATGACAATCCGCTTTGGTCGAATCTGTCGCTTGAATCTGGCGTGCCTGCTGGCAGCTTCGTCGCTTGCATTGTCGAGCGGTAGCGCGAAGGCAGAAGAGAATCCGCGTGATCCTTACGAGGGATTCAATCGCACCATGTTTGTGGTGAATGAGGCGTTGGACAAATACGCAGCGAAGCCGGTAGCACAAGCCTACGATGCCACGGTTCCTTTGCCGGTAAAGGCAGGCGTAGGCAATTTTTTTGGCAATGCGGGTGAGCTTTGGTCTGCGGGGAATAGTGCCCTGCAGGGCAAGTTTGGTGATGCCGGAATGGGTGTTGCCCGTTTGCTGCTCAATTCCACGGTTGGGATTTTCGGCCTTTTCGACGTGGCGAGTGAGCTGGGGATGGACCGATATGATGAAGATTTCGGTCAAACGCTTGCGGTCTGGGGCGTTCCGGATGGCGGTTACCTGTTTTTGCCAGCACTTGGGCCGCGCACGCTCCGTGATGCAGCGGGCTGGGCTGTCGATTCGCAGCTCGATCCCGTCGCCCACGTGGACCCGGTTGCCGTGCGCAACAGTCTGCGCGGCTTGCGCTTCGTTGATGTCCGCACCAGTCTTCTGCCGGCAGACCGGGTCATTGAAGATGCCGCCCTCGACAAATATGCCTACATTCGTGATGCCTACCTGCAAAGGCGACGCAGCCAGATTTATGATGGCCGCCCGCCACGCCTTGACGACTGAGTTCCGAACGACATGATAAAAAATACGCTACTCGCCATTTTCGCCGGCCTGATTTCTTTTGCTGCCATCGCTCAGGAGACGCCTGACGCATTGGTTCATCGAGTGACGGAAGAAGTGCTGGAAATCGTGCGCAAGGACAGGGATATTCAGAAGGGCGACACCAAAAAAGTGGTGGCCCTGGTTGAAGAAAAGGTGCTGCCCAACTTCAATTTCCAGCGAATGACCTCATTGGCAGTGGGGCGCGATTGGCGCAAGGCCGATGCCGGACAGAAGCAGCGTCTGGCCGTTGAATTCCAGAATTTGCTGGTCCGGACTTACGCGAATGCCTTTAATGGTTATAACAACCAGCGCGTTCAATACAAGCCGTTCAAGATGGCCGCTGGTGAAACTGATGTCCTGGTTCGTACGGAAGTGTTGCAACCGGGTGCCAAGCCGATACAAATCGATTACGCACTGGAGTTGGGCGATCACGGTT
The DNA here is from genome assembly GCA_937892345.1 of uncultured Rhodocyclaceae bacterium. Classification (GTDB taxonomy): domain Bacteria; phylum Pseudomonadota; class Gammaproteobacteria; order Burkholderiales; family Rhodocyclaceae; genus Azonexus. The sequence continues at coordinate 3,956 of CALAGF010000308.1, forward strand.
GGAAAGTCTATGACGTAGTGGTCGCTGGTATCAGTCTGGTGACCAATTATCGCGATCAATTCGGTCAGGAAGTCCGGAATGGCGGCATTGATGGCCTGATCGCCTCGCTCTCGGCCAAGAACAAGTCGCTGGAAGCAGGCAAGGTTGCCGGCAAATGATTCAGCGAGACGGCGATCGACTGATCGTTACCGTGCCGATGCTGATGAGTTCCGCGCGCCTCCTGCTTGAACAGGGGATGCAACAGATCGGGAGCGGGCAGCAGCTGATCATCGATTTGTCTCATGTAAAAGAACTCGATTCCTCATCACTGGTGGTGATGATCGCTTGGTTGAGAAAAGCCGCTTTGTTGCGGTCGACCGTAAAATTCGCCGCAATTCCCGCAGCGGCGATATCCCTTGCAGATTTGTACGGTGTGCGCGACCTGCTGACCGAGGCCTGAGCGCATTCAATGACTCCTGCGGTATCGTTTGTGGACGTCGTCAAGCGCTTTGGTTCGCTTGAAGCCTTGGCGGGTGTCTCCCTGGAGATTGCTCAAGGGGAGTTCTTTGGCCTGCTTGGTCCGAATGGTGCCGGCAAGACGACCTTGATCTCCTGTCTTGCCGGATTGTCTCGCGCCGATAGTGGTGAGATTCGCGTACTGGGGCATGACGTAGGCACGGATTTTCGCAATGCCAGAAAATCCCTTGGGGTGGTGCCGCAGGAACTGGTCTTCGATCCGTTTTTCAGTGTGCGTGAAACCCTGCGTATCCAGTCGGGCTATTTCGGCATTCGCCATAACGATGACTGGATTGATGAAATCTTGCATCACCTGGATCTGACGAGTAAGGCGAATGCCAACATGCGTGGGCTTTCCGGCGGCATGAAGCGGCGTGTACTCGTTGCGCAAGCGCTGGTTCACAAGCCCCCGGTGATTGTGCTCGACGAGCCGACTGCCGGGGTGGATGTCGAACTGCGGCAAGGGCTCTGGCATTTCATTCGCCGCCTGAACAGCGAGGGGCATTCAATCATTCTGACGACGCATTACCTTGAAGAGGCGGAAGCCCTTTGTCATCGGATTGGCTTGATGAAACAGGGGCGGCTGATCGCACTTGATAGCACCGCCAATTTGATGGCGACTCATCCGGGTGCGACGCTCGAGGAAGTTTTTGTGCGGACCCTGCGTCAATGATTGCCTTTTGGACCTTGTTCTACAAAGAGTTGCTGCGTTTCTGGAAAGTTGCGTTTCAGACCGTTGCTGCACCCGTGCTAACCGCGCTGCTGTATTTGGTGATCTTTGGCCATGTGCTTGAAGATCATGTGCGGGTACATGGCCTGCCTTACGCCAGTTTCCTGATTCCCGGTTTGGTGATGATGCAGGTCTTGCAGAATGCCTTTGCGAATTCTTCATCCAGCTTGATACAAGCCAAGATCACAGGTTCCATCGTTTTCGTGCTGCTGCCGCCTTTACCGTACAGCGTATTCTTTGCTGCCTATGTTCTGGCTGCCACCTTGCGCGGGCTGATGGTTGGTGCAGGAGTGCTGTTGGTTACCGTCTGGTTTGTCGATCTGCGCGTGGAGGCGCCTTTGTGGATACTCGCCTTTGCCTTGCTCGGCGGTGCCTTGTTTGGTGCGGTAGGCATGCTGGCCGGGATATGGGTGGAGAAATTTGACCAGCTCGCAGCTTTCCAGAATTTTTTGATCATGCCGCTGACCATGCTGTCTGGTGTCTTCTATTCGATTTACACATTGCCCACATTCTGGCGAAGCCTGTCGCATTACAATCCCGTCTTTTACATGATTGACGGCTTCCGCTATGGCTTTTTCGGCGTCTCAGATGTGCCGCCGGTACAAAGCCTGGCCGTAGTGGCCGCTTGCTTTGCCCTTGCTTCCGTCCTTGTTCTTCACCTCCTGAAGAGCGGCTGGAAGCTCAGAAACTGAAACTTCATGCACCCCGATCAGATCAAGCAACTCATACTCGCCGGCCTGGCCTGCGAACATCTCGAACTCGATGGCGATGGGCAGCATTTTGCTGCGCTGGTCGTCAGTGCCGAGTTTGCCGGCAAGAACCGTGTCCAGCGCCAACGGCGTGTACACGAAACAATCCGGGCTGAACTGGCCAGTGGCGAATTGCATGCAATTTCCTTCAAGACCTTGACCCCGGAAGAATGGAGCGCCCAGCGTGGATAAATTATTGATCGAGGGCGGTCGCGTCCTGACAGGAGAAGTCGGTATTTCCGGCGCCAAGAATGCGGCATTGCCGATCCTTTGTGCATCACTGCTGACTGCGGACTCGCTGGATCTGGAGAACGTGCCGCATCTGAACGACATTTCCACCATGTTGCGCCTTTTGGGTGATATGGGGATGAGCGTGACCATGGATGGCGTGAACGGACTGACACTCAACGGGAAGGATTTGAATAATCCGGTAGCCTCCTATGAGATGGTCAAAACCATGCGCGCCTCGATTCTGGTCCTCGGGCCGCTGGTGGCGCGTTTTGGTGAGGCACGCGTTTCCTTGCCGGGGGGGTGTGCCATTGGTGCGCGTCCCGTCGATCAGCACATCAAGGGCTTGCAGGCGATGGGCGCCGAAGTGACTGTCGAGCAAGGCTATGTGCATGCGCGCGCCAGCCGCTTGAAAGGTGCGCGCATCTGCACCGACATGGTCACTGTGACGGGCACCGAAAATCTGATGATGGCAGCCTGCCTGGCCGATGGCGAAACCGTGATCGAAAATGCAGCGCGGGAGCCCGAGGTCGTCGATCTGGCCAACTGCCTGGTGTCCATGGGGGCGAGAATTTCCGGTGCCGGCACTGACATCATCCGTATTCAGGGTGTTGAACGTTTGCATGGCGCACGTCATTCGATCATGCCAGACCGGATCGAAACCGGGACTTATCTCTGTGCGGCAGCTGTGACCGGCGGCAATGTCCGTTTGACCGGTACCTCGGCGGCCTATCTGGATAGTGTGGTCGACAAGCTGATGGATGCCGGTTGCGAGATCGTTGTGGAGCGCGATGCGATCCGCTTGTCAGCGCCGGCGCGTCTCAAGTCAGTCAGCCTCCGGACGGCGCCCTATCCAGCCTTTCCGACGGACATGCAGGCTCAGTTCATGGCCATCAACTGCGTTGCCGATGGTGTTGCGACCATCCGCGAAACGATTTTCGAAAACCGCTTCATGCACGTCAGTGAGCTTGCGCGCCTGGGTGCCAATATTCAGATCGAAGGCAGCAACGCGATCGTGCGCGGAGTGGATCACCTGGAGGCTGCAACCGTGATGGCCACTGACCTGCGTGCTTCGGCTTCGCTGATCATCGCCGCTCTGGTCGCGCGTGGTGAAACCGTGATCGACCGCATCTATCACCTTGATCGCGGATATGAGCGGATTGAGGAAAAGCTGGCTCGTCTGGGTGCTCAGGTACGCAGAGTGCGCTGAAAAAGCGATTCGGGCAGACGTCTCTAATTTGCCCGAATTCATTTATTTTTCGGTTGACCGAAGAAAAATGCAAAAAAACGCTTTGCTTAAACCGCGCGCTGCCCCATACTCCGAGCCTCGGGATTTCCAGGCAGTGTGTTGTTCCTGCACCGTAATCGGTTTGTCAGCTCCTCGGTCTTGATTCTCGTATTTTTTTGGGCTTCGGCCCGTCTATCTTTTCCAAGGAAATAAACATGGCAACTGGCACCGTTAAGTGGTTCAACGACTCCAAGGGTTTCGGCTTCATCTCCCCGTCTGAAGGTGGTGAAGACCTCTTCGCCCACTTCTCCGCCATTCAAGGCAACGGTTTCAAGACCCTGGCTGAAAACCAGAAGGTCACCTTCGACGTCGTGACCGGCCCGAAGGGCAAGCAAGCTGCAAACATCCGCCCGGCTGAATAAGCTGCCCGGATTTTCAAAGAAAAGCCCGGCTTGCCGGGCTTTTTTCATTTCAGCCGGATGACATTTTGCGGGTTGGTTAGGCAAGTACTTCTGGTCCGCCTTGCGCGGTGATACCCTTCGTCGGGTAATCCACCCGAGGAGTCGCAAGCCATGATCCACGCTATCCGTATTCGCCAGACTGGTGGCCCGGAAGTCCTGAACTTGGAGCAGTGCGCGCTGGATGCACCCGGGCCGGGAGAGGTTCAGGTTCGCCATCATGCGATCGGCCTGAACTTCATCGATATCTATCATCGCACCGGCCTCTATCCGCTACCCTTGCCTTCCGGTATCGGTCTTGAGGGGGCTGGGGTGGTTGAGGCCATCGGGCCTGAAGTGAGCGGATTCAGCATTGGTGATCGCGTCGCCTATGCGGGCGGTCCTCCGGGGGCGTATTCGGAATGCCGCAATCTACCAGCACACAGGCTGTTGCATCTGCCGGAAGAGATTTCCTTTGAAACCGGTGCAGCAATGATGCTGCAAGGGCTGACGGCAGCCTATCTTTTGCGACGAACCTATCGGGTGCAGTCTGGCGATACTGTTTTGATCCACGCAGCAGCGGGTGGCGTGGGGTTGATTGCCTGCCAATGGGCCAAAGCGCTTGGTGCGACGGTGATCGGGACGGTGGGGTCCGAAGCCAAGGCCGAGATCGCGCGTGCGCATGGCTGCGATCATGTTATCGACTACCGTTGTGGCGATTTCGCCGCCAAAGTGCGGGAAATTACCGCTGGCGAAGGTGTGCCAGTGGTTTATGACGGGGTGGGGCAAGCAACTTTTAACGGTTCGCTGGATTGTCTGCGTCCGCTGGGCATGATGGTCAGTTTTGGAAGTGCCTCCGGAACCGTACCGCCATTCGATTTGCTGGAACTGTCGCGGCGTGGGAGCCTGTTCCTGACCCGGCCTGCGCTAGCCAATTACACGGCCCGGCGCGAGGATCTCGTTGCCCTTGGCGATGCCTTGATGGATATCGTCGTGAGCGGGCAGGTGAAAATCGAGGTGCATCAACGCTATGCCTTGCGCGATGCCGCACAGGCGCATCGAGACCTTGAGGCGCGTCTGACCACGGCTTCAACCATTCTTCTTCCGTAATCATGATGGCCAAAATCAAGGCAGGCTTGCTCTCGCTGCGGGATCTTTTTGCTACGGCCTGGTGGATATTTCTGATCGCCGGTGTGGGTTTTGCGGTTGCCTTTCAGTTTGTCGAGCCCGCGCCACCGCGTCATATGGTGATCTCAACGGGCGGCGAGAGCGGTGCCTATTATCACTTTGCCAAGCGTTATGCGGCCATTCTGGCGCGGGACGGCATCACGCTTGAGGTGGTGAGTTCGGCGGGGTCGTTGCAAAACCTTGATCGTCTGAAGAACAACGAGGCGCAAATCGGTTTTGTTCAAGGTGGCGTACTGCCACCACGTGATGATTTGACGGAAGAGGATGATGCCGGCTTGTTGTCGCTGGGCAGCATGTTCTACGAGCCGGTCTGGGTGTTCTACCGGGGCGATACCATGACACGCCTGAGCGAGTTGCGTGGCAAGCGCATTGCCATCGGCCAGGAGGGCTCAGGCATACGGGCCTTGGCAAAGACCCTGCTGGATGCCAATGAAGTGCCGATGGGCGATCATTTGCTGCCTTTGTCCGGGCTGGATGCGGCAGAAGAGTTGCAGCAGGGGCGAATCGACGCAGCCTTCATCATCGCTGCGGAACATGCGCCGGTCGTGCAGGTGCTGCTACGTTCTCCCGGCGTGAAGCTGATGAACTTTTCACAGGCCAATGCCTACGAGCGTCGCTACCCTTTCCTGACGCGTCTGACTTTGCCCAAGGGTGTTGCTGATCTGGTTCGCGATTTCCCGCCCGAGGATATCCGCGTGCTGGCGCCGACGGCCAGTCTCGTTGTTCGCGATGATTTGCATCCGGCGCTGCAAAACCTGCTCCTGCAGGCGGCGCGCCAGGTTCATGGTCATCCCGGATTTTTCCAGACGGCAAACGAATTTCCATCCTATATGGACGCGATGTTGCCGCTCTCTTCCGAGGCCGATCGTTTTTTCAAGTCCGGACCGCCTTTTCTGCAACGCTACCTCCCTTTTTGGCTTGCGGTGCTGGTTGACCGTCTGATTGTGCTGCTGGTCCCGGTGATTGCCTTGCTCATTCCGTTGATGCGTGTTGCGCCGGCGATCTACAACTGGCGAATACGCTCCAAGGTATTTCGTTGTTACGGCGAGCTGAAGTTCCTTGAGGATGACTTGAAACATCATTTCGACAGCAGTCGCCTGGCCGATTACCGCAGTCGCCTGGACGCGCTGGATGATGAGGCGAGCCAGTTGCACGTACCTCTGGGTTTCACCGATCTGGTCTATACCTTGCGCGAACACGTGAATCTGGTGCGCGGTATTTTGCACAACAAGGAATTGCGAGGATGAAGGCCTTTCTGATCGCCAACCCGAAAGGGGGCTCCGGCAAAAGTACCTTGGCCACCAATCTGGCGGGCTACTTTGCCAACCGTGGTCACGCGGTGATGCTGGGGGATGTTGACCGTCAGCAATCGGCGCGCGAGTGGCTGAGCGACCGCCCCTTTGCCTTGCCAAGTATTGAGTGCTGGGAAACCGGCGATGACAAGGTTGCCAGACCGCCCAAGGGGACAACGCACGTTGTTCTGGATACGCCAGCGGGTTTGCGTGGGAAGATGCTGGAACGCGTACTGAAACTGAGCACCCGGATCATTGTTCCGGTTCAGCCTTCACGCTTCGATATGCGCGCGACACGCGACTTTCTTGAGGCCTTGCTCGATGAGAAGCAGATACGCAAAGGGCGCAGTGATCTGGCGGTGATCGGCATGCGGGTTGATGCGCGTACGCGGGCAGCGGCAGAGCTTGAGCGGTTCTTTGCTGAATTCGACCTGCCTGTACTGGCCTATTTGCGCGATACCCAAACCTATGTCCAGGCTGCGGCTGCCGGCATGAGCATTTTCGATCTGCCGCCTTCGCGAGCAGAAAAAGATCTGCTGCAATGGCAGGCGATCATCGAATGGGCTGAGCGTACCGACTGATCAGAGTCCTGCGGTCAACGCGTCGATTTCGGATTTTTTGCCCAATTCGTCGAGAAACCACTGGAGCGCCTTGCCAATCTGTCGGCTGCGCCAGGCCAGGTGGCAAGGCATGGCCGGGCGCGGTTCTGCGAGGGGCAGTGCGATCAGGCGGCCAGCGGCGATTTCCGGATCGGCAGCCCAGCGCGGCAGGTGGCCAATCCCCAATCCGGCGACCTGGGCAGCCGCTTTGGCGCGCATGTCGGGAACGCGCAGCGCATCCTGCCCCTCCATCAAGCCAATGGTGCGTACGCTCAGCTCCTGCGAGGTATCGGCGATCACTACTGCACGGTGTCTCACCAGTTCGCCTGCGGGGATGGCACCTTGCCAGTTGGCGAGTGGGTGTGAGGGGGCGGCAACGAAACACAGGCGGTGCTCGCACAGCAGGCGACTGCTGATACCGCCGCGCGGCGGCATGTCACCCGGTGCGCCAATGGCGAGATCGGCCCGGTCTGTGGCCAGGGCATCCCAGGTCCCTCCGAGAACTTCGCTGCTCAGGCGGATTTGTGTGCCATGACCGGCCGCATAAAAGCGGTCAAGCAGGGCATACATGCGTTCCACCGGAATGATGGCGTCGAGCGCGATACGTAATTCCGATTCCCAGCCTGTTGCAATTCGACGCACGCGGCGCTCCAGTTCGTCTGCTGAACGCAGCAGCAGGCGCCCGTCCTCCAGGAGCGTGCGCCCGGCCTCGTTGAGGAAAGCGCGCCGGCCCTCGCGAATGAAGAGCGGCAAGCCCAGTTCGTCCTCAAGTTTGGCGACGGCATGCGATAACGCGGACGGCACACGATGCAGCGCACGCGCTGCTGCGGTAAAGCTGCCGTGGCGGTCGATGGCATCGACAACGTGCAGGAGTTCTAGTGAAATTTTCATGTGAAATAAATTAAACGAATCGTCGCTAATTATTCGCTATTTTTGCTTGAACGCAATATATAAGATGTTGACTAACAAATAGATTAATTCACAAGGAGTTGCAATGATCATCCTGCGACCTGCTGCCGAGCGGGGTTACGCCGATCATGGCTGGCTTGAAGCCAGGCACAGTTTTTCGTTTGCCAATTACCATGACCCAGCACACATGGGCTGGGGGGTATTGCGCGTGATCAATGAAGATCGCGTTGCGCCTGGTACCGGATTTGGCACGCACGGGCATCGGGATATGGAAATCATCACCTGGATTATTTCCGGTGAGTTGGCCCACCGCGACAGCCTGGGCAATGGCGGTGTGATCCGTCGGGGCGAGGCGCAGCGGATGAGCGCGGGTAGCGGCGTACGTCACAGCGAAGTGAATCCTTCTCCGGATACGCCGGTGCATTTGTTGCAAATCTGGATCGAGCCGGCGCTCCCTGGCGGCGAGGCCTCCTGGGAGCAGCGCGCTTTTCCGGTCGACGCGCTACCGGGCGAGTTTTTGTTGCTGGCCTCACCGGATGGGCGGGACGGAAGCACCCGTATTGCTCAGGATGCCTGCGTCAGCGTGGCGGTATTGCCCACCGGAGAGCAGCTAACGCATCGTTTCTTGCCCAAGCGCCTGGGCTGGGTGCAACTGGTTTCCGGCCGACTTTCGCTGAACGGCCAAACACTGGCGCCAGGCGACGGTGCGGCCATTGCCGATCTGGCCCAACTTGAGTTTTTGGCGATAGAGACAGCGGAGTTTCTGTTGTTCGATCTGCCGCCCGTACATTGAACCCCTAACCCATAGCAAAGGAAAACATCATGAGCAAAATCGTTATCGTCTATCACTCCGGCTACGGTCATACCCAACGTGTTGCCGAGGCTGTTGCCAACGGCGCAGAGGGCGAACTGCTGGCCATCGACGCCGAAGGCAATTTGCCTGAAGGCGGTTGGGATACGCTGGCTGCCGCCGATGCCATCGTGTTCGGCACGCCGACCTACATGGGGGGGCCGAGCTGGCAGTTCAAGAAATTTGCCGATGCATCGTCCAAAGCCTGGTTCGGCCGTTTGTGGCAGGACAAGGTTTTCGGCGGCTTCACCAATTCGGCCAGCATGAATGGTGACAAGGGGGCCACGATGATTGCCCTGCAAACCCTGGCATCCCAGCATGGCGGCCTGTGGGTCAGTCTGGGTCTGCTGCCGGCAAATACCAAGGCAGCAAGCCGGGCGGATGTTAACAATCTGGGTGGTTCGGTTGGGCTGCTGGTGCAGACGCCGGCAGATGCCAGCGCAGACGAAGTGCCGTCAGGCGATCTTGAAACTGCCCGGCTGTACGGCGCCCGGGTGGCCGCAGTGACGGCCCGTCTGGCTTAAGGCAGATTGCGTGCGCGCCTGGCGATAAGGCGCGGAAGTTGCTGGCGGGCTGCGATCAGCACCGCCAGCAACACCAATAGCGGGTCAAGCAAGGCATCCCAGAGGTTGGCGAAAACGCCACAGGCGTAAAGTGCGAGATCAAAGGCCAGGATGCTCAGCCAGAGATGCATGCCGCGCCACCACAGCGCAAGAGCAAGCGGCAGCAGTGCAGCGAGGAGTGCCCAGGGCTGAAAGCCGGCTTCGTAAGGATTCCATGGCCCCCAGCCCAGTGCGGCGGTGTAATACAGTGCCGAAAAGAGGATCAGGCTGCGAGCGCCTTGCGCACTGATTTCCGCGCGCTTGTAGCCAGCCAGTTGCAGGATGGCCAGTGCCAGCAGGGTGGCAGACGGGGTGCCGAAGAAAGCGTGCATGGCCGGCGCAATGCCAACAATCAAGGCCAGGGCCGTTCCGGCCATCCCCGCCCTTGCCTGCAGGAAGCCAATCGGCAACACGCTGACGAGTGCCCCGAAAATCAGCCCGTGGGCGAGTAGACCGTAAGCAGCCAGCAGCGTCATGAGTGCTCTCCTGTTAGCCAGGCGGTGCTGAAGGTCAGGTACTTGATCTGTCGGCCGCGCCAGGCATAAGCCAGATGTATGCGTCCATCTCGCCCCAGCAGCAGGCTCGGCTGGGTGAAGCTCGCTGCGCCATCGGGCGCGGATTCGATGGTTTTGACTTCATGCCAGTTGCCCGCCTGAGCGTCACCCAACCAGAGCTTCAAGCTGCCCGGATCCGTCGCCGGATTGCCGGCGAGCAACAGGCGGCCGTCCCCAAGACGCAGCAAGGCCGGGCTGAGCTTGCTGGCCAGCATGGGCAGATTCTGGCCGCTTTCCTGCCAGTGCAAGCCGCCGTCCAGGCTTTGGAAAAGGGTGGGGGGCGCATCGTCCGGTTGAGAAATGATGGCCCAGGCCTGACTTGCCGACGTGGCAATCCAGGCTGGCCCAAGCCCGTTGCTGCTGGCGGGCAGGCGGCTTGTGTCAATCACCCGGCCGTTGGCGCCGACGCGTATCCAATGAACGCCTCTGCCGGGCCGGGCGCTGCCTGTCAGCAGCGCGAAACCGCCGTCTTCCAGGGGGCGGGGCGGGCTGGCCAGATCGATCTGGCCGATACCGGCAACCTGGGGCTGCAGCCAGCGTGCGCGTTGCCAGTGCTCGCCACCATCGCCGGAAATTTGTGCATTCAGCAGGTTGACCGCAGCAGTGCCCAATCCGCCGCTGAGAAACCACAGGTATAGCGAGTCATCATCGGCAGTCAGCAATGGCCGGTCGACATGCCGGATGTGGGCAAAACTGTCGCCGGCAGCGGATTCGTGGCTGGCGATGGCGACGGGTTTTTGCCAGCCCTGCCGTCCAAGGCGGCTGAACCAAATGGCTTCACGCTCAGGACGATTGTCGGGGCCAGAGATCCAGGCGAGCGCGATGCGTCCATCCGCCAACTCAGCCAGGCTGGGCATGCGCGCGGTGTCCCCGGTTTCGGCGGGTGCGCTCGCCAGCATCACCGGCGGCAGGTCGGCGCCAGGGCTTGCCGGCAAGGCGAAGGCGGGTTTCTCGGGCTTGGGGAGTTGCCATGCAGCAGCGCCAAGTGCGCCGAGAAAGCAGGCCATGGCCAAGTGTCTTTGCCAGCCGTAACGAGGGGTGCGCGTTGGGTCCATGGGGGCGCATTGTAGCGCGGCGAAATGCTTCGCCATCGCCGCTATCCGGCGCGGAGCGGGTTGGGCAAGGTAAAATCCCGGCGATGAATTCTCCGCGCTACGTCCACCTCCGCCTCCATTCCGAATATTCAGTGACCGACGGCATTGTCCGCATCGGTGATGCCGTCAAGCGCGCTGCGGCCGATGGGATGCCGGCCATGGCGCTGACTGATCTGGGAAATCTGTTCGGTCTGGTGAAGTTCTATTCAGGCGCGCGTGGCAAGGGGGTCAAGCCGATTGCCGGTGCCGATGTGTGGATTGCCAACCCGCTGGTGCCGGATGATCCCAGCCGTCTGCTGTTGTTGGCGCGTAACCGTACCGGTTATCGCCAGTTGTGCGAGCTGCTCACCCGCTCTTACACCGTTCAGGGGCGGCGCGACCGCGCAGAAATTCGCCGCGAATGGTTCGCCGAGGTCGGTTGCGATGGCTTGATTGCCTTGTCCGGGGCGCATCTGGGTGATGTGGGCGAGGCTTTGCTGAACGGTAACTTTGATCTGGCGCGTGAGCGGGCGCTGGCCTGGGAGGCTATTTTCCCCGGCGCCTTCTATCTGGAAGTGCAGCGCTACGGGCAGCCGCAGCAAGAGGGAGTCGTGCAGCAAACAGCCGATCTGGCCGGGGAAACCGGGCTGCCGCTGGTGGCCACGCATCCGGTCCAGTTCATGAACCCGGACGACTTCCAGGCACACGAGGCGCGGGTCTGCATCGCGGAAGGCTATGTTCTGGGCGATACCCGTCGTCCAAAACACTACACGGCAGAGCAGTATTTCAAGACCCAGGAGGACATGCTGGCCTTGTTTGCCGACCTCCCGGAGGCGCTGGAAAATTCGCTGGAAATCGCCAGGCGCTGCAATATCGAGCTGACGCTGGGCAAGAACTTCCTGCCTGATTTTCCGATTCCGGATGGCATGACCATCGACGATTATCTGATCGCGGAAGCCAGGCAAGGCCTGGAAATGCGGCTCGCGGAACTGTATCCCGATCCGGAAGTGCGGCTGCAGCGGCGCCCGGAATACGATGAGCGTCTGGTGTTCGAGTGCAACACCATCGTGCAGATGGGATTTCCCGGCTACTTCCTGATCGTGGCGGACTTCATCAACTGGGCGAAAAACAATGGTGTGCCGGTCGGGCCGGGGCGGGGTTCCGGCGCCGGGTCGCTGGTGGCCTACAGTCTGCGCATTACCGATCTGGACCCCCTCGCTTACGCCCTGCTGTTCGAGCGCTTCCTGAATCCGGAACGGGTTTCCATGCCCGACTTCGATATCGATTTCTGCCAGGACAACCGCTGGCGCGTCATCGAGTACGTGCGCGAACACTACGGGGCCGATGCGGTGAGCCAGATCGTCACCTTCGGCACGATGTCATCCAAGGCGGTGATCCGCGACGTCGGCCGCGTGTTCGGCCTGCCGTATTCGATGTGCGACCGCATTTCCAAGCTGATCCCGATTGTGCAGAACAAGCCGGTGTCGCTCGCCGAGGCCATCGAGCAGGAACCGCAACTCGCGCAGATGATGGAGGGCGACGGCGATGCGGAAAGCGTGCGCGAGCTCTTCGATCTCGCCGGTCGACTGGAAGATTTGACAAGAAATGTCGGCATGCATGCCGGCGGCGTGCTGATCGCTCCGGGCAAGATCACCGATTTTTGCCCGATTTATCAGGCAACCGGCAGTGATGCTTCGACGGTTTCGCAGTTCGACAAGGATGATGTCGAGAAGGTCGGACTGGTGAAGTTCGACTTCCTCGGCCTGCGCAACTTGACGATTATCGAACTGGCGCTCAAGTACATCGAACGCATGACCGGAGAACGGCTGGATCTGATGTCGCTCGGTTTTGAAGATGCGGGGGCCTACCAGATTCTGAAGGATGCCAATACGACGGCCATCTTCCAGGTCGAATCCGAGGGCATGAAGAAGCTCTTGAAGAAGCTGGCGCCCGACCGTTTCGAAGACATCATCGCTGTGCTCGCGCTCTATCGCCCCGGCCCGCTCGGCTCGGGGATGGTGGACGACTTCATCCTGCGCAAGAAGGGCCAGCAGAAGATCGACTATTTCCACCCCGACCTGACCGCCTGCCTGTCGCCGACCTACGGCGTCATCGTGTATCAGGAACAGGTGATGCAGATCTCGCAGATCATCGGCGGCTACACGCTGGGCGGCGCCGACATGCTGCGCCGGGCGATGGGCAAGAAGAAGCCCGAGGAAATGGCCAAGCACCGCGAGACCATCGCTGCCGGCGCCAAGGAGCGCGGCTACGATCCGGCGCTGGCCGAGCAGTTGTTCGACC
>CALAGF010000309.1 GCA_937892345.1 uncultured Rhodocyclaceae bacterium
GACCTGGCTGGGCGCCATCGAGTGCGTGGCAATGCTCCAGTAACCGGCGGCCGCGTTATGCACCGAGTTATGGAAACGCGTGGGCGAAATCTGGCGGTCGTCGCTCGCCAGTTGTTCGCACAGGGCATGGCAGTTGTGGCCATCGGCGCCCGAAGCGGAAAACACGGTGGCCAGGGTACTGACATCGGCACCGGCATGGGTGGCGGCTTCCAGACCGATCGCCAGCGTGGCCTTCACCACGCGGCTGGCGCGGCGCCGTTCGGCGGGCGGCAACAGGGCCGGCGGGGGCAGCAGGCTGGGGGCCAGGGTCAACGCGGCTTCGCCGCGCAAAACGGCTTGGGCTGTGGCCCAATCGGGCAAACCGGGGGAAAGAAAACCAATGCCTTCAATCCAGGCGCTGAGCGGCGGGCAGGACATCATGCGGCGGCTCCGAAAATCAGGCTGCAATTGCTGCCGCCAAAACCGAAGGAATTGGTCAGCGCGTGGCGTACCGTGCCGGCGCGACCTTGCAACAGGTAGTCGATGGGAATGGCGGGGTCCAGCTCACGGGTGCCGGGGCTGCCCGGCAGAAAGCCTTCTCGAATTGCCAGCGCACACATGACCGATTCCAGCGCACCTGCCGCACCCAGCGTGTGGCCGGTGGCGCCCTTGGTCGAACTGGCGGGCGTGTGCTTGCCAAACAGCGCAGCGACCGCCTTGCCTTCCGCCGCATCGTTGGCCGGCGTCGAGGTGCCATGCAGATTGATGTAATCGATGGCGTCGACCGCAAGACCCGCCGAGCGCAGGGCCCCTTCCATCGCCAGGCGCGCACCCATTCCTTCGGGATGCGGGGCGGACATATGGTAGGCATCGCTGGATTCGCCGGTACCGAGCAGCAGGATGTCGCCGGCGGTGGCACGGTCGACCCGCTCCAGCAGGCCAAAAGCCGCGCCCTCGCCAATCGAAATGCCATTCCGCCCGGCATCGTAGGGGCGGCAGGCTTCCGCCGAGGTCAGTTGCAGCGAGGCAAAACCGTAGAGCGTGGTCAGGCACAGACTGTCGACGCCGCCGACAATTGCCGCATCCACGGTGCCCAGCGCCAATTGCCGGGCGGCAGCGGCAAAGGCCTTGGCGCTTGAGGAACAGGCGGTGGAAATGGCCATCGCCATGCCTTCCAGCCCGAAGTAATCGCGCGTGAATTCGGCCAGCGAAAAGCTGTTGTGCGTGGTGCGATAGATGAAATCTTCCGGCAAGGCGCCGGTTTCCGGATCGCGTCGCCGGTAGGCCTGCTCGGTTTGCAGGATGCCGGCCGTGCTGGTGCCGAGAAAAACACCCACGCGGGTCTTGCCGTAGCGGGCAACAGCCTCGCGCACGCGGTCGCCGAAGCCGTCGGTTTCCAGCCCCATCAGGGTCAGGCGATTGTTGCGGCAATCGTAGCGGGAGAGCGATTCCGGGAGTTTTTGCGCGTCGACCGCAGACACTTCGCCAATCCAGGTGTCGAGATCCACCGTTTCAAAGGTGCAAGGCTGCAATCCGCTGCGGCCGGCATGCAGCGCCTCGCGCGTCGCGGTCAGGCCCCGGCCGAGGCAGGATGTGGCGGTGTAGGCAGAAAGAAGCAACGGATTCACAAGAATTTCCCTGGCGGCGGAAGGGCGATTTTATCAGACGCTCGGGTCGATGCCGCCGGAAGCGGCGAGCAAACGGTCATCCCCCGATTCGCCTCAGCGCTGCTCGACTTCGGCAATCACTTGAGCGCCGATCAGCAACAGGATGGCTGCGAGTTCCATGTAGAACAACAACACGACGGCCGTGGTGAACGAGCCATAAACCAGCCCGATCTTGGCCACCGATGAGAGGTACCAGAGCAGGCCGTGGCGCAGGATTTCCCAAAGTCCGGCGCCGCACAGGCCGCCAATCAAGGCGTGTTTGGGCCGGGTTCGTCCCATCGGGATGATCAGGTAAAAACCTGCCAGCACGAATCCCACCAGCACGATGCCGGCCACTTGCAGCGCAATGCGGGTCAGCGTGGTGAACCAGCGGGCATCACCCAGCCAGTAGCTGCCGGTATCGGCCAGCGTTTGCAGGCCGACCGAGGCCAGCGTAAGCACCATCAGCGCGCCGGCAAGCAGCAGGACCAGGAAATACGGCAGGATGGCCGAAACCAGAAAATGCCGGGGTCTGGCTTTGCCGCGATGGGCAAAAATGACGGCCATGGCTTTTTCCAGCACCGAGAAGGCTTGTGCGCTGAAGAACAGCAGTGTCCCGATCAGTACCAGACCAACCGTCTTGCGGTGGCTGAGAAACCGTTCAATGTCGCGCAGGATGGCTGAGGAGCGGCTGGGTAGCAGCCATTCGAGATAATGCTGCACGGTTTCCAGCAGCAGTGCCGGGTCGATCAGTTGCGATAGCACGACCACCGACAGGATGAGTAGCGGCAGTAGCGAGAGCAGCGCGTAATAGGCGATGGCGCCGGCCAGCAGGAAGCCCTGATTGCGATGGAAACCCATCCCGACCTGAATCAGCAGGCGGAAGGGCGAGAGAGCCTTGCGTTTAGCTGCCACTGCGTTTCAGACAGCTGCGGTAGCGCCCTTCAACCCTTTTGGCAAACCACTCGGTGGTCAGCTTGCGGCTGATCTTGGGACTTTTCAGATCGATTTGCGGGATCGCCTGACGCGACAGCTTTTTCCCGCCGCCATCGGCCAGGGCAAAGACGCGCTCGAACAAAGGGCTGCGCTCGAAAGCCGGTGACTTCTCCAGCAACAGGTCGCGGCGTACCTGGGGGCGACTCATGTCGAGCTTGTCGGCAATCGCGATGGCGGCGTCCTCGACACTGCTTGGCGTGGGGGACGGAGACCCGTCCTCATAGCGCAGCAGGTCGCCGTCGGGTGCCAGAGCGCGTCCGCTGACCTTGCCCAGCGCCAGCTGGAAGGCGGCATTGCGGCTGCTGTAACGACCCGCATTGAAATCGGCAAAGCGATACACGATCTGATCGTAGGGCACGACATAGTCGAGCAGAATGGCGCTACCGAAGTAAACGCCGCCGCGCCGGGTGAATACCTCGTTGCGCAGCTTTTTCTCAACCGAATACGGATAGTTGCGTTCGCGGACGTGCTGTTCGGCAAAGCTGACGCTGACTTGCATCGGGCCGCCGGTGCGCACCGGGTTGAAGTCGGCAAACAATTGGTGGCCAAAGGGCAACTCGCCAATCATGTCCTCGAACAGGTTGTTGAGCTGGGTTTCCGTCTTGAGCGAGGCGATGCGCTGTTCGTAGGTATTGCCCTCCGGCGAGGTCTTTTTCAGGGCAGCGTCGATCAGCAGCCCCGGCACCTTGTACCGTGCGGCACGGGCATCGAGTTCCCGGCGCACGATGGCGGGCAAGCCGGGGACGACCGGGTCGGCCTGAAAACTCGATTCCTGTTCGATGATGGCGATTGTCGCGCAATAGGTTTGCGTGGCATGCGGCACACCCAGGCTGGCATAGGCGGTGTACAGGTCGCCGGCCCAGCCGCTGCGATCCTTGGCGTAAGCGGGAATCAGGCGCTGGATGCGTTTGATCGCCTCGTCGCGGGGAAGCGAAGTGGGCCAGGCGGTGGCCGTTTTGCCGTCGGCACGGCGTGCCATATCGGGCGGCAAGGCCGGGCCTTCCGGCTCGCTTTCAAAGAGTGAGCACGCGCCCAAAAGGCTCACGCCCAGCAGGCAGGCGGCCAGTGCGCGGGTGGTTTCAGGCCGCAACACGGCAGACCAGCATGACATTGGCGAAAGGTTTGCCTTCGTTCATCGGGTCCGTTTCTACGGTAAACCCGAGGGATTCGAGCAATTTCACCCATTCGGCCAGGGTTCGGCAGTACAGGCGCGGCAAACGATGGCCGCGCACGAAGGTGACGGCGTGATCGACCCAGTTGCACAGGTGATAAGGCAAGCCGGCCGAGGCATCGCCCACCCGGGTCAGGAACAGGCCGCCGGCCGGCAGCGCCGCGTGGATGCGGCGCAGGACGGCGGCCTGATGGTCGTAATCGAAGTAATGCAGCGCGTCGAGGATGGTGATGACGTCAGGCTGGCCGAAATCGGCGGTGTTCATGTCGCCCTGTTCGATGCGCACCAGCGGATGGTCGGCGCCAAAGGTGTGGGTGGCGCGATCGACATCCTTTTGCATCAGTTCGATGCCGCGCAGTGCCAGCGGTTTGGGGGCGGCCGGCCAGTCCTGCGGCCAGTTGCCGGCCTCGTACAACTTGCGGGCGGCGAGCAGCCAGGCAAAGAGACTGCCCTGCCCGCAGCCTAGATCGAGAAAGCGGGCCTCGGCGGGGAAAAGTCCGCGGCGCAGGATTTCACGAAAGATGCTGTCCGAAGAGAGCTTGCCGCGTGCGTAGTGGTAGGCGAATTTGCCACCGCTCAGGAAAGGGGCGCTGGCTTCATCGAGCAGGGTCTTGAGGAAGGCGTTGGTTTTCATGGGCAGGCGTGGTCGAGTGTGACGGGCGTGAGGCCTTGTTCGGCGAGTGTGGCCAGCAGGCGCGGCAGGACGGAGAGGATGACCGCGTTGCCGCTGGCGTCGAGCGCCGCATGGCCATCGTGCAGCAGCAGGATATCGCCGGCGGCGAGATTTTGCGTTAACCGGGCGTGGACCGTATCGGGGTCGCCGCAGCGGGTGTCGTAGGCACGGCGGGTCCACGCTGCCAGATCGAGGTCAAGGCGGGCCAGTACCGGATCGAGAAAAGGGTTGCGCAGCCCGGCGGTGGCGCGGAAGAAGCGTGGCGCCTGACCGCTGAGTTCGCTGAGCGTGGCTTGTGCCGCAGCAATATCCGCCTGCATGCGACCGG
>CALAGF010000310.1 GCA_937892345.1 uncultured Rhodocyclaceae bacterium
CCATCGAAATATCACTTTGCATGGAGAGTAAAAGGTTAGGGCGCTTACTTACATGCCCAGCGAATCGAGCAAATCGTCGTGTTCGCTGGCAGCACTTTGGTTCGTAGCAACTTTGGCATTGGCTTGTGCAATGAGTTCATCCGGATCAGCATCTTCCTCCGGATCAAAGTCGTAAAGCTTGATGAACTCGGTACCATCGATAGCCAGTTCGAGATAGAAAATATTATTGCGACCTGTGTAAAACGTTACACGACGGGCCTCGGGCGAATCCAGATTGGTATCGACGCTGAGCATCACCTGCTTGTTCAGCACCAGCATTTTCGGCTGGTTCTGCGTAATGTGGGTTTGCAGCTCTTGACCGACCTTGCAGGTGAAATTGCCAACGATCTGGTTCATCAACTCACCCATCACGTTGCTGACTTCATCCGAGGTATGAGAACTGGCCAGCTCTTCACGCGACATGCCCATACTCAGCATGTAACTCTCGTAAAGCTCCATTGCGGCTGCCGCTGAAAAATTGATGACCACCAAGCCGGAAAAGCCGCCATCGAACAGCACAAAGCAGCCAATATCCGGCTTCAGGCAAGTTTTTGTAATCCGCTGAACCATGCCGGAATAATGAATCTCACTCTGCGTTGCCACTGTCAGCACTTTTGAAACTGAATTGCACAAGCTGATCAGGATATCTTCTGTGCCGTACACCACGGCGTTGTCGTGCGTTTTCATTGGCTGTCAGCTCCCTCGTTATGATCTGTAGGGGCGTATGTATAACATAGGCCGGCAACAGGCTGTCACGCTGCTGACACAAGAAAGCGAAATCCGGGCGCGGAAAAATGGGGCCATTACTGCACACGATCGCCCGAATTTGGAAAACACGCTTCCAACAAGCAAAAAGCCCGCATGACGGCGGGCTTTTTGCTTGATTTTTTGGCTCCTCGACCTGGGCTCGAACCAGGGACCTACGGATTAACAGTCCGGCGCTCTACCGACTGAGCTATCGAGGAACAGAAGCGCGCATGTTAAGTGTAGAATGCCCTATTGTCAAGTATTTTGAAGCATTTTCGGAGTAGGAAACCCCGATGAATTCCAGTCTTGTCTATGCAAAAACCCCTATTGGGGACGAGGCCGTTCGGCAAAGCACGCGCGTGGTTCAGCGCAACTTGCGCATGGTGCTGGTACAAATCGACGGCAAGTTGACCGTCGGCGAATTGGGCGACAAGATCGGCAACTATCGTTTGGTTGAGTCTGCCATCAAGGAGCTGGAAGAGGGAGGGTTCATCGTTCCCAGTGCGCAAGCTGCTGCGGCTTGGGAAATGGGGAAACAGGTCGCACGCAGGGATCAGGTGTCGGCTATTTCCCAATTTTCCACCTTTGGCAAAGGGAATGCTGATGTCGAGTCCAGGCAAGCTGACAGCCGCGCCAGCCACTTTTCCACCTTCGGCAAGCCGATTCTCCCCGCTTCGGGTTCGAGCAGTGAAAAGAAGGCACCGAAGCAGAAGGAGCGGTCTGTAACGGCCTCTGGTTCGCGCCGCAATTTCGGAGCTTTGATCGGCTGGGGGCTGGCCGGCGTCGGTCTGCTGCTTGTCGCTACGCCGTTTGTTTATCCCTATGATCGCTATCGTGGCGAGATAGAGGCTGTGGCGACTTCGTCGCTACGCATGCCGGTACGTGTGGGTGGCGTGTCGCTCAAGCTGATGCCGGCGCCGCATCTGCAACTTTCCGACGTTCGTCTGGAAACCTCGCGGCCAGCCGCAATCGGCACTGTCCGCCTGCTGAATCCGGTTGCTTTGCTGACTGGCGGCGCAAACAGCCTTGCTGAAATTTCCATCGTCAATAGTTCGCTCCCGGTTGAAAGCCTGTTGATGATGCCATCGATGACGGATGGCTTCTCGCTGGGCTTGCCCGCTCTGCGCAAGATTAATCTTGAAAAGGTCGAGATTCGGGGGGGAGGCGATGTTTCGCTGGCGACGCTATCGGGGAACCTGAGCTTCAACGATGGGCGCTTTGCTGGTGGCGAACTTGAAAACGAAGGGCGCAGCCTGATGGTCAAGGTGTCGCCAGGGATGTCCGGCTTGATTCTGGGTATCAGTGGCCGCAACTGGCAACCCGGAGGACAGGGTCTGACTTTTGACTCCCTCATGGCTAAAGGTGTTTTGCAGGTGGGTGGCCTCGAAATTTCCGATATCGATACGACATTTCTGGGCGGCATTCTCAAGGGCAATGCCTCGTTGGGGTGGCGCGATGGCCTGAGTCTGGCGGGTACCGCCAGTCTGGCCCGGATCAGCATGCGTCAGATCGGTTTGGCCCTGGCACCGAACCTGAGAATGGAAGGTGACCTTGCTGGCCGAATGAGTATTCAGGGGCATGCAGGGAACTGGGACACGCTGTGGCCTGCCAGCACAGTTCAACTGGACGCCGAAGTGACTCGTGGCTTGATGCAGGGCGTTGACCTCGGTGAGGCACTCAAGCGCGGTCCGGGGGCAACGGTGCGAGCCGGTTCAACCCGATTTGATCGCATGCAGGCCCGTTGTGAAATTGATGCCGGGCGTGTCAGTGTGCGTAACATCAGCCTGAGCGCAGGGGCGATGAGTGCCACCGGGCAATTGACGGCAGGTCAGGGCGGGGCGGTCGAAGGTGGCTTGACGGCTGCAGTGTCGACCTCGGTCACAACCCTTCGTCTGCCATTGAAACTGACAGGTCGTTTGCCTGATCTGACACTACTTACCGGGGTGCGTTAGTCAAAGGCTCCCAGCCCTGATTGCGCTGGTGCCCGGTGGTCTTCGATGTCTCCCGAGTACACTGAGATATACTGGCGGCCCTTTGTAGCTGCCAGTTTCGGCCAATGACTTCGGAAAATGCGGTTAACACCTTGGCGCCGGGTCTGGGCGACGAATATTTCATGCGCGAAGCCATCTCCTTGGCTCGGGGTGCGGAGTGCCTGGGGGAAGTCCCCGTCGGCGCCGTTGTTGTGCTGAATGGCAAGATTGTCGGGCGCGGCTTTAATTCTCCGATTGGTGAGCATGATCCGACTGCTCATGCCGAAATTGCCGCCTTGCGGGATGCCGCGCGAAATTTGGGTAACTACCGCCTGCCGGGCTGCGAGCTTTTCGTGACGCTGGAACCCTGTGCCATGTGCGCTGGCGCGATCATGCATGCACGGCTCAGCCGCGTGGTGTACGGTGCGCGAGATCTGAAAACCGGTGTTCATGGGAGCGTCCTGGATCTGTTCGGCGTCGAAAAATTGAATCACCACACGCGTGTTGAGGGCGGTTTAGATCGGAA
>CALAGF010000311.1 GCA_937892345.1 uncultured Rhodocyclaceae bacterium
CGCCGGCCGCCCCTTCCACCCGGGCGTGGACCACCTCGACATGGCCGCCCGGCTGTTGCTGGCCGCCGCCGCCCCGCTCGCCGTGGCCGACAGCACCGCCTTTGCCCTCGGCAGCGTCACCCGCACCAGCGCGGTCACCGGGGCGGAAGCCTACGACGCCCCCATCCTCGCCGTGATCGAGGCCCTGTGCGGCACCGTCGCCGCGTTCGAGGGCCTGGACCGGGACCGCCGTGTCAACGTGCTGCGCTTTGCCCTGGCCTGCCTCACCTACCACACTGACCCCCGCCGCGGCTGGGGCCCGGACCGCGTGCAGATCGGTAGCGCCGCCTGGCGCGAGGTCGGCCAGGTCGCCCTCTCCACCGCCTCTCGCGCTGCCTGACCGGGCGGCCGGGGCCTGCCTCTGTCCGACCCTGCGGCAATGGTGCCGCCGGGTGTCTCCGCGGACAGGGGCAGACCCGGGCCCACCACAAGGCGCCCACCACCCGAGGAGATGACCATGGCCTGTGACTCTTGCGGCAAGAACCGCCGCTCCTACCGAACCGTGTCCGGGTGCCAGTGGGATGGCGCCGACGTAGACGTTGACACCTGTTTTCTGTGCTGCATCGAAGCAGTCCGCGGCCGGTACTTCAACCGCAGGACCGGACGCTACCAGCGCCCTCTCTCGCTCGACCTGAGCGGCTCGGCTGACGACCAGATCCCGTTCTGACGACACCGCCCCGCCCGGGGTGTTCAGGCCCGGCAGCGAGCGCCCTCGCCCCCGGACCCGGCCGCACCGACGCGCGCCACCACCATCCGAGGAGACCACGACCATGGATCAAGCCGACATCAAGAAAGCCGCCAAGCTTATCGCCGCCGAGTGCGTCCAGCCGGCCAGCAACGGCAACGGCTACCGCCTGCACGCATGTGAGAACTTCCCCGCCTACACGGGCCTGGGGTTCGCCTGCGCGGGCGCCAGCGCCAAAGACCTCACCATCGAAGAGGCCCGCGCCCAGATCGCCGCCGGCAAGCTGCAAGGCGCCGGCCTCGTTTCCACCAACTCCATCCGCGGCGGCGCCAACCGCAAGGTGCTGGAACGCATCGTCGGCACGACACGCATTTTCGAGGCGTGGAGCGACGAAGAATGGGTCAACGACGGCGCCGCCGTGCGCGTTTCGCTTGTTGGATTTGGGCCAATTTTTTCGGTTGACCGTAGCAATCGGCTGGATGGGGCTGAACTCACCTCGATTCATGCCGATTTAACGGCAGGCGAGGGCGTTAACGTTACCCAAGCAGCCCAACTGCTCGAAAATGCCAACGCAACTGTTCGTGGCTCCGAAAAAGGCGGGCCCTTCGACCTTCCCGGAGAATTGGCACGGCAATGGCTTTCATTACCAAACCCAAACGGTCGTTCAAATGCAGAAGTACTGCGGCCTTGGTCCAACGGAATGGACATCGCCAAGCGCCCGTCCGACACATGGTTGATTGATTTTGGCATTGGCTGCTCAGAATCTGACGCATCACTGTTTGAAGCACCCTTTACTTACGCTCTTGAGCACATAAAGCCAGCTCGTGCAAAAAACAGAGAGGAGCGTACCAGCGGAAATTGGTGGCTACATCGCCGCTCAGGGGAGGATTTGCGCGCAGCTCTAGCGAGCATTCCACGTTACATATGCACTCCGCGCGTTTCGAAACACCGCCTGTTCGTTTGGTTCAATGCCCGCATTTATCCAGACAGCGCAACGTTTGTCATCGCCCGCTCCGATGACACCACCTTCGGCATCCTGCATTCCCGCTTCCACGAACTCTGGTCGCTACGCCTCGGTACGTCACTGGAAGACCGACCGCGCTACACCCCAACCACCACCTTCGAAACCTTCCCCTTCCCCGAGCACCTGACGCCGCGTGACACGGCGGGCTGGGGTCGGGCTGACCCGATTTCGGAGGCGCAGCCTCATGAGGGCCGGGCCGATCCCAGCCCGCCGTGCGTCCGAACAGAAGCGCCGGAAAATCACCCCGCCAAACACCACGCCGACACCATTGCCCAAGCGGCAAAACGCCTGAACCAATTGCGCGAGAACTGGCTCAATCCAGCCGAATGGGTGAACTGGCAAATCACCGCAGAAGAGGAAAAGGCCGGCTTCCCCAAACGCCCGGTCGCCAAGCCCGGTCATGAAGCCGACCTTAAAAAACGCACCCTGACCAATCTCTACAACGCCCGCCCAGCTTGGCTCGACCTAGCCCACAAAGCCCTCGACCAAGCTGTCGCTGCGGCCTATGGCTGGACGGATTACACGGTCGACACACCGGACGAGGAGATTTTGCGCCGCCTCCTGGCGCTGAATCTGGAACGCGCCGCCCAACAACAGGAAACCCCATCATGAGTTTGAAACTCGGCAAACTGAAGAAAGTCGACCTGCGCGAATACTGGAAGCACGAGGCGCTGGATTTCACCCGCTGGCTGGCGCTGCCGGAAAATCTGGAAGAGTTGGGCAACGAAATTGGTGTCGATATCACGCTGATTCAGACCGAGGCCGGGGTCGGCCGCTTCAGCGCGGATATTCTGGCGCAGGAGGAAACAAGCGGGCGCAAGATCGTGATCGAGAACCAACTAGAGACGACCGACCACAGCCACCTGGGCCAGATTTTGACCTACGCGGCGGGAATTGAGGCGGAGTACATCGTGTGGATCGTTCGTGATGCCCGCGATGAACACAAACAAGCAGTCGACTGGCTGAACGAGCACACCGACGAGAAACTGAATTTTTTCCTGATCCGCATTGAGCTTTGGCAGATCGGCGATTCCAATCCAGCACCCAAATTTGTCATCGTTTCGCGGCCGAACGACTGGACGAAGTCGATTCGCGGTTCAACCAGCGAGCAGACGGCCTTGTCGGAAACCAAGCTGTTGCAACTGGATTTCTGGCAACAACTCCATGATTTCGCCGCCAACCAGAGCCCGCCACTACGACTCCGCACGCCACGCGCCCAGCATTGGTACGACGTTGCCATCGGCCGTTCAGACTGCCACGTGGCACTGACGGCGCTAATCGCTGAAAACCAGATCGGCTGCGAGATTTACATTCCCAATTCGAAAGCGCTCTTTCACGCCTTCTACTCAAACCAGGGCGCCATCGAGGCGGCAATGGGTATCACGGGCTTGCTGTGGCAGGAGCTTCCTGAAAAGAAAGCCAGCCGCATCCGCGCCTTTCTTCCGTTCGATTTTGCCCATCAACCCAGAGACGTTGCTTTCAAATGGCTTTTTGAAACAACTCAGAAATTCAAGGCTGTCTTTGCAAAGCCATGGCCGATGGCAAGTGCGATCAGTACATCGACACATATTTAACTTTAAGTTAGCTAATTGCTAACATATAATCATGTTCCAGATTGAATACACGCGTGATGCGGTCAAAGCGTTAAAGGCGATGCCGCGCAACATGTCCTTGCAGATTCGCGGCAAGATCGAGCTTCTGGCTGAAGACCCTTTTGCGGCGAACAACAACGTCAAAAAGCTGGTGGGCCGCGAGGCATTCCGCTTGCGGGTGGGCGACTGGCGGGTGATTTATGAAATTGAAGGTGGGCGACTAGTGATCATCGTGCTGGTCGTGGCGCCGCGTGGAGGTGTATATCAATGACCGGCATCCAATTTATTGAACGGGACGGCAAGCGTGAATTCGCGGTCATTCCAATCGAACTGTACGAGAAACTCTCCGCCGTGCTGGAGAGTGCCGATGATGCCGCGCTCTATGATGTCGCACGCGGCGCTGACGATGGTTTCCGGATTCCTGCTGCTGTCACTAATGCCCTGCTGAACAACGAACAGCCAATCAAAGTCTGGCGAGAGCATCGCGGTTTTACACAAGATGCACTCGCAACAAAGGCCGGTATCAGCAAAGCTTACCTGTGCCAGATCGAAACCCGGAAACGGGCAGGATCACTGAAAACGATACAGGCG
Organism: uncultured Rhodocyclaceae bacterium; assembly: GCA_937892345.1. Lineage (GTDB taxonomy): Bacteria > Pseudomonadota > Gammaproteobacteria > Burkholderiales > Rhodocyclaceae > Azonexus. The sequence continues at coordinate 3,932 of CALAGF010000311.1, forward strand.
ATCGCCATCGCCTTGGATTTGAAAGTCGATGACTTACAGGAAATGTGATTCACGACACTTTATTCGGTTGCCCGTTGCACGCCCACAAGCGCCCAGCCACTAAATATCAGTTCGCCAGCGCTGCCTGGGCAACCAGCCAGTAGCGAAGGCCTTTTCCCAAGGCCATGAACAGGGTGCAGGGCAGCCAATGCAGGCGCAACCAGCCGGCGGCGATACACAACGCATCGCCAATCAAAGGCAGCCAGGAGAGCAACAGGACCGGACTGCCCCAGCGCTCAACTTTATCGCGATGAGGCAGGGCCTCCAGTCGTTGCCAGCGCGGCAGATAGCGGCCGCATAGCCACGAGCTCATGCCCCCCGCGGTGTTGCCCAGGGTCGCCAGCAATATAGCGGTCGACAGCTGTTCCGGGTGCAATTTCAAAAATCCCCAGAGAAAGGCCTCGGAACCTCCCGGCAATACGGTCGCTGCGAGAAAACAGGCAAGAAACAGACCGCCAAGTCCTTGTTCTGCCGTGACGTTTAGCCACTCCACCCGTAGAATCCCCTTTTTGCTTTCACGATTTGCGCACCATGCACCCGGATTATCTCGAAAAAGTCCTCAACGCTCAGGTTTACGACGTAGCGATCCAGACGCCACTTGATCTGGCCGGCAATCTCTCGACCCGCGCCGGCAACAAGATCTGGCTCAAGCGCGAGGACATGCAACCGGTGTTCTCGTTCAAGCTGCGCGGCGCCTACAACAAGATCGCCAGCCTGTCGGCAGAAAAGCTCAAACGCGGCGTCATTTGCGCTTCAGCGGGCAACCATGCGCAGGGCGTGGCCCTGTCGGCGGCAAAACTCGGCTGCCGGGCCGTGATCGTGATGCCGGAATCGACGCCGGCGATCAAGATCAATGCCGTGCGCCAGCGCGGCGGCGAAGTGGTGCTGGCCGGCTCTTCCTATGACGATGCCTACGCCCATGCGCTCGAACTGGAAAAATCCGAGAAACTGACTTTTGTTCATCCCTTCGACGATCCCGAGGTGATTGCCGGGCAGGGCACGGTCGCCATGGAAATTCTGCGTCAGCACTCGCGCCACAACGGACCGATCCACGCCATCTTCTGTGCGATTGGCGGTGGCGGCCTGGCTGCCGGCGTCGCGGCCTACATCAAGCGCCTGCGCCCGGAAATCAAGGTGATCGGCGTTGAGACTTTCGACGCCGACGCAATGAAGCAGTCGATCGCCGCCGGCAAGCGCGTGCGCCTGACGCAGGTCGGACTGTTTGCCGACGGGACGGCGGTCAAATTTGTCGGCGAGGAAACCTTCCGCCTGTGCAAGGAATTGCTCGACGACATCATCCTTGTCGACACCGATGCCATTTGTGCTGCGATCAAGGATGTCTTCGAGGACACCCGTTCGATTCTCGAACCCGCCGGCGCGCTGGCGGTAGCCGGGGCCAAGGAATACGCCCGACAGCACAAGCTCAAGGACAAGAATCTGGTGGCGGTGACCTCCGGCGCCAACATGAATTTCGACCGCCTGCGCTTCGTTTCCGAGCGTGCGGAATTCGGCGAACAGCGCGAAGCCGTGTTTGCCGTGACGCTGCCCGAGAAACCGGGGGCCTACAAAAAATTCCTCGGCCTGATTGGCAACCGCAACATCACCGAATTCAATTACCGCTATCACACCGCCAGTGAAGCCCACGTTTATGTGGGCGCCCAGGTGGTCGACCGCAAGGAATCGCTGAAACTGATCGACAGCCTGCAAAAACATGGCTATCCGACCATCGATCTGACCGACGACGAAATGGCCAAGAATCATGTCCGGCACATGGTCGGCGGCCACGCGCCGGCGGTCTGCGAAAAAGGCATGAGGGAGCTGGTTTACCGCTTCGAATTCCCCGAGCGCCCGGGTGCACTGATGAACTTCCTGACCCAGATGAGCGCTGGCTGGAATATCAGCCTGTTCCACTACCGGAACCACGGTGCCGATTACGGCAGGGTACTGGTCGGCATGCAGGTGCCACCTGATGACATGCACGAGTTCAAGGCTTTCCTGCAGAACCTCGGTTACGCGCATTGGGACGAAAGCAATAATCCGGTCTACAAGCTGTTTCTTGGTTAATTCGTTTTTTGCATAACAAACGAAGTTTTCATTCTTTTCAGCCAGAATCCTGCGTTTTAGACTGCCAGCGTCAACTATTGGAGTTCGCCCCATGAAAATCGCCAGCAACATTACGGAACTGGTCGGCAACACCCCGCTGGTCAAGCTCAACCGCTTGACCGAAGGTATTGTAGCGACCGTCGTCGCCAAACTTGAGTTCTTCAACCCGGGTCACAGCGTCAAGGATCGGATTGCCGTCGCCATGCTGGATGCGGCCGTTGCCGCCGGCAAGATCGGCCCGGATACCGTGGTACTGGAACCGACTTCGGGCAATACCGGCATCGGTCTGGCCATGGTCTGTGCCGCACGCGGCATCAAGGCTGCGTTCGTGATGCCGGAAACCATGAGCCGCGAACGCAAGTTGCTGCTCAAGGCTTATGGTGCCGAACTGATCCTGACCCCCGGTCCGGATGGCATGGGTGGCGCAATCCGCAAGGCCGAAGAACTGGCCGCAGCAGACAGTCGTTATTTCATTCCCCAGCAATTTGAAAATCCAGCCAATCCCGAGGTTCACCGCAATACGACTGCAGAAGAAATCTGGCGCGACACCGATGGACTGGTCGACATTTTTGTCTCCGGCGTCGGCACCGGCGGCACAGTGACCGGTGTTGGCGAAGTGCTCAAGGCAAAAAAACCCGGCGTGCAGATCGTGGCTGTCGAACCGGATGCATCGCCGGTGCTGTCGGGCGGCGCCAAGGGCCCGCACCCCATTCAGGGCATCGGTGCCGGTTTCGTCCCGGGCGTATTGAACACCCAGGCCTACGATGAAGTCATCCGGGTCAAAAACGACGATGCCTTTAGCACGGCACGCCGTATGGCGACAGAAGAAGGACTGCTGGTCGGGATTTCCTCGGGTGCATCCACCTGGGCGGCACTTGAGTTGGCCAAGCGCCCGGAAAATGCCGGCAAGTTGATCGTGGTGATCATTCCCTCTTTCGGCGAGCGCTACCTGTCGACTGCGCTCTATCAGCATCTCGAGGTTTGAGCATTTTTGATACGCCGATCGACCGGCGCGACTCCGACAGTATCAAGTGGGGTAAATACGCCGGTCGCGACATCTTGCCGATGTGGGTGGCAGACATGGATTTTGCTGCCCCTCCCGGCGTGCTGGCCGCCTTGCACACGCGCATCGAACACGGCGTTTTCGGCTATGGCGGCGCCTGGCCTTCGCTCACGGAGTCAGTACTTGCTCACCTTGAAAGCGAATATGCATGGCGTATCGAAGCAGAATGGCTGGTCTGGCTGCCCGGACTGGTCAGTGGCCTGAATATCGCCTGCCGCGCCGTGGATGGGGCCGTACTGAACACCACGCCGGTCTACCCGCCCTTTTTGTCTGCCCCTAAATTTTCCGGACGACACCTGCAACAGGCAGCACTTGCTTGCCGCAACGGCCGCTGGGAAATGGACAAAAATGCGCTTGCCGACGCGTTGACCGAAGAGACCGGGCTGTTTCTGCTCTGCCACCCGCACAATCCGACAGGTCGTTGCTGGCAACGGGAGGAATTGCTTGATCTGGCGGATTTTGCCCGGACCAATGAACTGATCGTGTGCTCGGACGAAATCCACTGCGGCCTGGTCCTTGATGACGACAAGCGCCACATTCCCTTTGCCAGCCTGTCTGCCGACGCCGCCCAGCGCAGCATCACGCTGATGGCGCCCTCCAAGACCTTCAACATTCCCGGCCTGGGCTGCGCCTTTGCGGTGATTCCGGATGCCGGTCTGCGCCGACGCTTTCTGCGGGCTATGGATGGCATCGTGCCGCACGTCAATATCCTCGGGCTGGCCGCCTGCGAAGCCGCCTACCGCGACTGTACCGACTGGCATCGCGAACTTCGCAGCTATCTTGCCGGCAACCGTGACCGCCTCGAATCTGCGGTCAACAACTTGCCGGGCATCAAAATGACCCACGTCGAAGCCACCTATCTGGGCTGGCTGGATGTGCGTGCGCTGGGACTGGAAAAACCGGCCGCCCATTTCGAGAGCCATGGACTGGGGCTTTCCGATGGCAGCGATTTCGGTGCCCCCGGCTGGCTCAGGCTCAATTTCGGCTGCCCCCGCAGTACGCTGGAAACCGCACTCGAACGCTTGGCGCTTGCATGTCGCTGAACGCTTACAGCCTCGCACTCCTCGTCCTCAGCTGCGGCATGCTCGGCAACGCGCTGGCCAGTGGTCTGGCACTGGAAAGAGCGCTGCGCGCCGCCGGTCGTAAGTCCGACCGCTGGTTGTGGGCCGCGATGGGCTGTGGCGCCTTGCTGCTCGGCCTGCATCATGGTCATGCGCTCGAACTGGCGCTCAAGACGGGGCTCTACGACCTTGACCAGACCTTGCGCTCCGGCGCTGCCAGCCTGCTGATGGCCATTTCGGTCTACGGTCTCACGCGGCGGATTTGAACGCACCGGCTTCGGTCACAATCCAGTCAAGGCGCTGGTCATGCGCTTCCGGATGGATGCTGGGCAGGCGATTGAGCTCAAAGCCGACACCGATGGTCAAAGGGCGTCGGGGCAGGGCGGCCAGGGTACGGTCGAAATAACCCCCGCCATAGCCCAATCGGTATCCCGCCGGATCAAACCCGTTTACCGGGATCAGAATGCATTCCGGTGACAGCCACTCTCCGTCCTTTGGCGTGGGAATGCCATAGCGATCCGGTTCAAGGTGCGCAGCAGGAGTCCATTCCCGAAACAGGAGGGGCTGGTCGACGGCCTGTACGACAGGCAACGCAGCACGCGCACCGCGTTCGCACCATGCAGTGACGATGGCCCGTACATCCGGCTCATTACGGATAGGCCAACAAAAAGCAAAGACTTCAGGCACCTCGAAGCCGGACAGGAGATAATCCGCAATGCGTGCTGAACGCGCGGCATGTTCATCTGTCCCAAGCGCAAGCCGGCGCGCCGCCATATCGCGACGCAGTTGCCGCTTCCAGTCCGCATTACCCACCGATTCACCCGTCACCGAATTCTCTCCGCATGAAACTGAGTATTACCCTGATCGCCCTCGCACTATCCGTCTCTGCCTTTGCACAGGAAGCCGGCGACACCACCTTTCTCGCCGCCCGTGAAGCCTTCCGGACCGGCGATCTCAGGCGACTGGAGCTCAGCGCCGCCGAACTGGGCAACCATCCGCTAGCCAGCTACGCCGAAAATTATCGCCTGCGCAATCTGCTGGCACGCGACGATAGCAGCGGCATTCCCGAATTTCTCGCCCGCAACGAAGGCAGCTACCTTGCCGAAAAACTGCGAGCCGACTGGATTCGCCGACTGGCCAAGCGTTCCACGTGGAACGTGGTCGAAACAGAATACGCCAAATTGCTGGCCCCGGAACCCGAACTCACTTGCTACGCCCAGCAAGCACGTTGGGTTCGTGGCGACCGTTCGGTCATTGATGAAAGCAGCGCGCTCTGGCTGGAGATGCTGGAACCCACCGAAGGCTGCCGTCCGCTGTTCGACTTGCAGGTCAACGCCGGCCGCGTGGATACCGATGCGATCTGGGCGCGCGCCCGTTTGCAGATGGAAGCCAACCGCAGCAACTGGGCACGCATCACGCTGAACTATCTGCCGGACAGTCAAATGCCGGATAGCCGCAGTTTCGAGCAAGCCACCGGAAATGCAGCCGGCTACATCGCCCGCCTGCCGGCAGGCTGGGCGGCGACGCGCAGCAGTCGTGAACTCGTCGCCATCGCCATGCAGCGGATAGCGACCAATGAGCCGACGGTAGCGGCCAGCATGCTTGAGTCCCGTCAGTCGCAAATGCAAGCCTCGGAACGGCAATGGGTCTGGAGCCAGATCGCCCTGCAAGGCGCACGCCGCCACATGCCGGATTCGCTGGATTGGTACGCACGCGCAGGCAAAGCTCCACTCAGTGACGAAAATCACCAGTGGAAAGTCCGGGCCGCATTGCGTGCGCAGGCTTGGGGCACGGTGCGCGATGCCATCCAGGCGATGCCGGAATCCCTGGCCCAACGGCCAGAGTGGATCTACTGGCTCGGCCGCGCCTACAAGGCCGGCGGCAGAACGACAGATGCCGATGCCCTGTTCGGCAAAATTGCCGGTCAGGCCAATTTTTACGGCAATCTTGCCGACGAGGAACTGGGCAAGTCCGTATCCGCCCCGAACAAGGCCACGCCCCCCAGCAGCGATGAGTTACGCCTCGCAGCAGAAAGTCGGGCGCTGCAACGCGCTCTGGCTTTGTTTCGACTCGACATGCGCACCGAGGCGGTACGCGAATGGAACTGGGCCCTGCGCGGCATGGATGACCGCGCATTGCTAGCCGCTGCGGAGCTGGCGAAGCGTAACCGGATATGGGATCGCGCCATCAATACCGCTGACCGCACCCGTAACGAACACGATTACAGCCTGCGTTTTCTCGCCCCCTATGGCGACCAGATTCGTCCTGCTGCTCGTCAGCAATCACTTGATGATGCCTGGGTATATGGGCTGATGCGTCAGGAAAGCCGATTTATTACCAGCGCCCGCTCGACGGTGGGTGCATCAGGACTCATGCAATTGATGCCGGCAACCGCCAAATGGGTAGCAAAGAAAATTGGCATGCAGGATTACCATCCGGGTCGGGTCAACGAGACCGAGGTCAACGTCCTGCTTGGCACATCCTACATGCGACTGGTCATGGAAAATCTGGATAACCATCCGGTACTGGCCTCTGCAGCCTATAACGCAGGCCCCGGCCGAGCCAAGCGCTGGCGAGGCGACCAACCGATGGAAGGGGCAATTTACGCCGAAACCATCCCGTTCAGCGAAACCCGCGACTACGTCAAAAAGGTCATGAGTAACGCGGTTTATTATTCGGCACAATTCAATGGTCGACCGGATTCCTTGAAAACGCGACTGGGCGTTGTTGCACCCAACCGCAGCGAAAACTTCAAGGACCGCGATCTCCCTTGAGCGCAAACCGGCGCCTTGCCGTAAAATGCTGTTTTTGCACACATCACATTGATATCGGGGTTCCAGATGGACATCAAGAAGGTCTTGCTGCTCGGTGGTAGCGGTTTTGTTGGCACCTACATCGTCAATCGCCTGTCCCGGAGCGGCATTCAGGTCACCGTGCCGACCCGCCGCCGCGAGCGGAACAAGGCCTTGATCATGCAGCCCGGCGTGGAAATGCCGGAAACCAACATTCATTGCCTGCAAACGCTGACCGAACTGGTCCGCGGTCACGATGCGGTGATCAACCTTGTCGGCATCCTGCACAGCCGCGATGTTCAGCTGCCCTATAGCAAGGACTTCGGCAATGCCCATGTCGAACTGCCGAAAACCATCGTTGCTGCCTGCAAGGCCGCCGGTGTCCGCCGCCTGATTCACATGAGCGCGCTCAAGGCTGATCCCAAGGGCCCCTCTGAATATCTCGCTTCCAAGGGTGAAGGCGAAGCCATCGTCATGGCTGCAGCCGGCGAACTGGACGTCACCGTCTTCCGTCCCTCGGTGATTTTCGGTTTGGGCGACTCGTTCATGTCGATGTTTGCCAACGTGCTTCGCAAAGCGCCAATCTTCCCGCTGGGTTTCGGTCACGCCCGCTTCCAGCCGGTATGGGTTGCCGATGTTGCCGATGCCTTCGTCGCTGCAATGAACAATGTCGACACCTACGGCCAGGCCTACGATCTGGTCGGACCGCAAACCTACACGCTGCGCGAACTGGTCGATTACACCGCCGAACTGACTGGCAGCACGACCCGCATCGTGCCGCTGTCTGAAGGCTGGGCCTACCTGCAGGCTGGCCTGATGTGGCTGGCGCCGAACCCCTTGATGTCGCCGGACAACCTGCGCTCGATGGAGGTCGACAGCGTGTGCGATGCAAATTGCAATGCACCGGCCAACTGGACGCCAACCGCGCTCGAATCAATCGCCCCCACCTACGTTGCCCGCAATACCCCCAAGGGCAAGCTCGACGGCTTCCGTT
>CALAGF010000312.1 GCA_937892345.1 uncultured Rhodocyclaceae bacterium
GCGTGTCGCCGGCTGAGGTTGGGCTTGCGGTAGAGCGCTTCGATCCCCATCTTGCACATCAAGCGCCGGATGCGCTGACGTCCCGCCTGGTAGCCGTCGTTTCTCAGGAAGGTGCGGAGTGTTCGACTGCCTGCGCTCGGAACTTCCAGGTGCAATTCGTCAATCCGGCGCATCAGTGCCTGTTCTTCTGTCGAGACGGGTACCGGCTGGTAATAAGCCGTCGAGCGCGGCAAGCCAAGAACCTGGCATTGCCGGCTGACAGACAAACGATGGTCGCGGTCGATCATCTTCTTGCGCTCAACAGTCCCGCCTTGCTGAGCGCTTTTTCTAAAAAATCATTCTCCAGCGTCAGTTCGCCGATCTTGGCTTGCATCGTCTGGATGTCTGGCCCTGTCTCCTTGGCAACTTTCTCGCCGAAGACGGCCGCTGAGCGCTCCAGCAATTGGGCCTTCCAGTCCGTGATCTGGTTCGGATGAACGTCAAACTGTTGCGCCAACTCAGCCAGCGTCTTGTCGCCCTTGACGGCAGCAATCGCCACCTTGGCCTTGAACTCCGGCGAGTGATTCCGCCGCTTCCTTCTTGTCATGCTCTTGCTCCTTTTCTCGGCCGCTACGCAGCCTTCGGCTGAGCAAGGCTAACACTTACCAATCTGTCCAGATTTCCTCGACCGGCTCTCCCGCGCATTCCTGGGTGCCCGGTGTCAATTACCTTGGCCGGTCGGCGTCAATTATCCTGGCCGGTGGAAGCGAGGCATGATGGGTTTAGCCTTTCGTCTTTGACGTTGGTTTTTTGCTCTGCACAGACGGGGCGAGCCCCGTCTGTGCAGAGCGGCGGCGGAAGCTTTCCACGTTCATCTCGAAGATGGTGGAGTGATGCACCAGTCGATCGACAGCCGCCAGCGTCATGGCCGGTTCTGCGAACACGTGATCCCAGCCCGAGAACGGCTGATTTGCGGTGATTGCCATCGACCGGCGCTCGTAGCGCTCTGCGATCAACTCGAACAGTACCGAGGTTTCCGACTGGTCACGGCGTACATAGCTGAAGTCGTCGCACACCAGCAGATCGAAGCGATCAAGCTTGGCCAACTCGGCGGGCAGGCGCAGATCTCTTCGCGCCGCCTGTAGCCGCTGTACCAGGTCACTGGTGCGCACGAACAGCACGCGATAGCCGCGCTCGATCAAGCCGTGTCCGATGCCGGCAATCAAGTGCGTCTTGCCGACCCCGGGCGGTCCGAACAGCAGCAAGTTGGCACCTTGCTCGACCCAACTGTCGCCTTCCGTCAGCGCCGTGACGTGGGCCTTCGATACGGTGGGGACCGCTGCGAAGTCGAAATCCGCCAGGCGCTTGTCGGGAGGCAGGCATGACTCCATCCGGTGTCGATCAATCCGGCGCGTCTCCCGCTCGTTCATCTCGTGCTCGCACAGCGCGGTGAGGAAGCGTTCCGCCGGCCAGCCTTCGCGGTTCGACTGTTCCGCCAGGTCCGGCCACAAACGCTTGATGGTGGGTAGCCGGAGTTCGGTGAGCAACATGGGCAAGGTGGCCGCTTCGAGCGCGCTCATGCCGCCACCTCGATCAGGCTATCGTAGTCCGCCAACGCAGGCAGTTGGACCTTGACCTCGGGTACCGGCGTTTCCTTCGGCGAGAATTTCTCCGCCAGTCCCTCCAGTTCGGGCAAGGTGTCGGCCTGAAGGAGATCGCCCAGCACGTGGGCCAGTTCGACTTCACAGGCGCCGCGGGCGGCCAGATCGAGCAAGCCGACCATGACCTTGCAGGCTTGCCGTTCCGGAAGCTTCTCGCTGAGGCGTTCCCAGGTCAGTCGATACTCGGTGCGGGGGAACATGTCGTCGCGCAAGATCCAGCGGGCAAAGGCCGCCGGCTTGCGCTTCAATGTGGGCATCAGATGCCGGTAGTCGATGGCTTTGCCACGCTGCTTGCCCGCCGGGACGATGCCGCGCACGGTTTCAAACACGCACACATCGCCCAGCCAGGCTTCGATACGCTCCGGGTAGATACGAAACTTGAGGCGATGCCCGATCAGCCGCGAGGGGACGCTGTAGAGGATGCGCTTGACGCTGACCGTGCCGTACTTGGTGACCCGGGCTTCGGTTTCTTCGTACTCGCTGGTTCGGCGGACGGGCAGCGCTTTGAGGGCCGTGCGTTCTTCCATTGCCTTCGCCGATATCCGTCGATTCAGGCGCGCCACCACGTCGGCGATGAAGCGCCGGTAGTCGGTCGGTTCGTCGAAGTTCCGATGACCACGCAGCAGGAGCGCTTGATCGATGGCGTTCTTGAGGCTGCCTTGACGCGATTCGATGGCGCCATTCTCGTGGGATTCGCCGAGGTTGTTGCGGCTGGCTCGCAGACCATAGTGTTTGCACAGGTCGGTGTAGCGCCGCGTCAGTTCTTCCTGTTCGGCCAGGTTGTTGAAGGCGGCCGAGAGGCTGTCGGTCCGATGCTCCTCGGGGACGCCTCCCAGCGCCCACAGGGCGTTCTGCATGCCTTGGGCCAGTGCCGCGAAGCTTTCGCCGCCGCGTACGACTTCGGCGTGACGCCAGCCGGAATAGGCGAGCGCAAACTGGTACAGCCGATGCGGGAAGGCTTCTCCGGCGACCGTGATGCCCAGACTGTCACAGACGGTGAAATCCGATAGCGCCAAGCGTCCCGGCGGGTTGGCTTGCGCGAAATAGATTTCCTTCTCGTTGCCGTGCTCGGCGCGCCAGGCGCGCACCCGGCGCTGGAGGGTGCGCAGGATGCCGTCGCCAAAGCGTTCGTCATGGCGACGCTGCAATTCCTCGAGCAGGGTCCTTCCTTGCAGTCCGGGTTCGGCTTCAAGCAGGGGTACCAGTTCCGTTTCCCACACCGCCGCCAGCGGGTCGGCTCGTGTCCGCCAGTTTCTCGCTCCACGCTGGGATGGCAGTGTCTCCGCATTCTCGATCCGTCGTGCCGAGCGCACGCTGATCCCCATTCGCGCCGCCGCAATCTCTTGCGTGGCCGTCCTTCTCATTGCTTTGTACTTGCGCACTTGTTGGTCCGTTATCTTCTTGCCGGGCACTCAGCGCCTCCCTACGCAATTCATCAGGAGACCACTGTATCCCTCGCTTCCGGACCTTCCCGGCTTCAGGCCCAACCGGCCAAGTTAGTTGTCGTCTACCGGTCAGGGTAATTGTCGCCGGCTAAAAATCACCAGAAGTCATGATGCAAACGGACTTTGCTCAATGGTGATGTTGCTGTAC
>CALAGF010000313.1 GCA_937892345.1 uncultured Rhodocyclaceae bacterium
AGTTCAGACGTGTGCTCTTCCGATCTCTCCATGGCGCTTTTGACGAACGCCTCGGGACCAGTCAGATTGATCTCATTCCAGCCCTTGGCATCGGCCAAATCGACCAGCAGTGCCGCTGCGCGTTCGGGGTCGAGCTGAAAGGCGCGCAGGGTGTTGCCTTGATCGCGGATCATCCCCGTGGGTTTCAAATGCAGCACCGTCTCGTTGCCGCTCCGGAAAATCTGATCCAGTTCGGGGTCCAGCGCATCCCGATAGATGGCATCCATCGGCAGCGCACTGCCGGGACCGAAGCCCGTCAGCGTGATGTCCTCGTCAAAGCTGGATGGCGCCCAAATGCTTTCGTCGGGTTCTGGTGCCTCCGATGTCGAGTTTCGGGAAAACCGCGAGGTTTCAGGGTCGATCTCATCGGCCTCTGGGATGGGGTGGTCTTGTCGTTGGGTCATGCTCTGTCTCCTTGGGTGGGTGGTTTTGGTGCTGCTGACGGCGGTCAGGCCGTAGCGTTTTTCTAGTCGTCGGCTGACGGCTTGCGCGCCATGGTGGCTTCGACGTGCAGCTTGGTCGCCTCCTCGACACGGCCGAGGTCGAACTTGACCGGCGACTTGTCTTCGTTCAGAACGTTGTACTTGTAAAGCGCCAGCTTTTCCTTGACGTGCTTGGTCTCGTAGCGGCGATCGGACACCGTATTGATCATGGCATCCGAAATATGGCCCACGCCCCCGAGCCGGGCCGCTTCAAGGGCCAGATCAGCAGTCGAGATATCGACGCCCATACCGCCGATCATGATCGGCACCAACTCATGCTTGCCCAGACGCAAGCGGAAATCATCAACGCGCTTCATCATTATCCTTAAGGAACCGGCCGGACAGGTGTCTCCCCCCTCTACGACCAAGGTATGAATTTTACGCCAAAAGCGCCCTCCCTGCGTCGCCAAGGCCGGATAAATCAAAGCTGCCGCTGTGACCAAAGGTACACTGGCAACACTTTTTCGACTTTCAAAGCACCCGACACATGCAGGCTTTCAAACACCCGATCTGGCTGGTTGGATTTCGCCCGTTTTTCATTCTGGCCAGCCTTGCCGGCGCGCTGCTTCCGCTGGTGTGGACGGCGGTTTTTTCTGGTTGGATCTCGTTGACCGATAGCCCGGTTGATGCCTTGCGCTGGCATGCCCACGAGATGTTCTTCGGTTTTGGCTGGGCAGTTCTGGGCGGCTTTCTGCTGACATCCACCAAGAACTGGGTGAATGTCAGGGGCTACCATGGGGGGACGTTGGCGCTGCTCGCCCTATCATGGTTACTTGAACGTTTCGCACTGCTGAGTGCCGCGCACTGGCCTGAATGGCTGGCCATGGTCGCAGTCAATCTGTTTCTTGGCACCATCGCCAGCTTGTTGATGTGGACCCTGATTCGCTACCGGCAGCAGGACAGTTATCGCGACAATGCGCTTTTCCTGCTGATGCTGCCAACATTCCTGATTGCCAAGACACTGTTGCTCTACGGCAATTTCCAGGCTGGCAACGAGATGTGTATTGCCCTTTTTCGCATGGCATTTTTGGTGATGCTGGAGCGAACACTGACCCAGTTCATGAAGAGCGTCTTTCAGGTGGCTATCCTGCGTCAGCCACTCCTCGACATGGCAATCAAGCTGCTTGGCATGCTGTTGATTGTGGGATTCTGGCTTCCCGCCGGGTTGACCGCAGCAATCTCTCTACTGCTGGCCGTGCTGCTGGCCATGCGTTTCATCTTCTGGAAACCCCTGCTCGCTGTCCGGCGTGTCGATATCGGCATCATGTATCTTGGCTACCTGGCGATTGTCGGCCAGTTGCTACTTAATGTCTGGGCCTATATCAGTGCACCGGCCTGGATTGGCGCAATTGCAGTTCACCTGTTCACCTTCGGGGCAATGGGATGCGTCATTCCGGCAATGATGATCCGGATTTCAAAAGGTCATACCGGGCGCAAGGTCGTCTTCGATGGACTGGACAGGATGCTTCTTTACGTGATGATCGTAGCGCTGCTTGTCCGTGTCGCCATGCCGCAGATTTTTCCAGCCGCCTATCAGGGATGGATTCAGCTATCGGCCATCTGCTGGTTGCTATGCTTCGGCACATGGGCCTTTCGCTACATCCCGGTATTGCTGCAGCCACGCATCGACGGCCGCGAGCACTGATGCAAGCCCCTGCAAATCACTCAGGCAGCGACGGCTCGGACGCCCACACGCATAGCATGAACGCCTATCCGGATGGAAGATCGGCATAGAGAAAGGCGCTGATAATCAAGGCGAAAAATCGCCCAAAATCAGCAATTTGCGCAACGGCTATGTGTCATGTTCGCGACACTTTCATGGGACAATCTTGTCCCCGCTGCCGCAAGGACCCCCATGCATCCCCGCAACAAGAACGCCAATGGCTACGATTTCGCCGCTCTGACTGCCACCTCGGCAGCGCTGGCCAAACATATCAAGACCACTCCGGCAGGCACGCCAAGTATCGATTTCGCCAATCCTGCTGCCGTCAAAATGCTCAACCGCGCCATTTTGATGCATCACTACAACGTCAAGGGCTGGGACATTCCCGCGGGCTACCTCTGTCCGCCCATCCCGGGACGTGCTGATTACATCCATGCCGCCGCCGACCTGTTGGCCAGTTGCAACAAGAAAAATATTCCAGCCGGCAGCGCGGTTCGCGTGCTCGACATTGGCACCGGCGCGAATCTGGTTTATCCACTCATTGGGCACGGTGACTACGGCTGGTCATTTCTTGGCACAGATATCGATGAAGCCGCCCTGGCAAACGCTCAGGCCATTCTGTCCAAGAATCCCGAGTTGACCGCAGCCATCGAACTGCGTCACCAGCCTGTGTGGGACAACATTTTTAGTGGCTTGCTGCGCTCCGGCGAATATTTTGACCTGTCGATCTGCAATCCACCCTTTCACAATTCGCCGGATGAAGTGCTGGCGGTCAGCCAACGCAAATGGAACAAGCTTGGCAAACCGGGCGCCCAAAAGGGCAGCGTTCAGCCACGCCTCAATTTTGGCGGCGGCGGGACGGAACTCTGGTGCAATGGCGGAGAACGCGCCTTCGTCAAATTGATGATCGAGCAAAGCGCCCTGATTCCCAAGCGTGTACTGTGGTTCACCAGCCTCGTGTCGCAGTCGGACAACCTGCCCCACATCGAAGCAGCACTCAAAAAAGCCAAGGTTGTGGAATCCCGCATCCTGCCGATGACGCAAGGCCAGAAGCAAAGCCGCGTCGTGGCCTGGACCTTTTGCGCCAATGGCGACCGGGAAAAATGGCGGCGTGATCGCTGGTCATCTGCACCGGCATTTGGTAGCCCGCTCGCAGCCGAAAACGCGGCAGAATCGCAGCCGCCTGCGGTCGACCCCGTATAATCGCCTTTTTTCAGTCTGGAATTCCGCCTGTGTCCGATCGCCTCGCCGTCTTGCCGCAATACCTTATTCCGAAACAGGCGCTGACCATCCTTGCCGGCAAACTGGCATCAAAGGAGGCTGGCAAGCTGACAACCCATGTCATTCGCTGGTTCGTTGACCGCTACAAGGTGAATATGGCCGAGGCGGCCAATCCGGAAATTTCTGGCTACAAAAGTTTCAATGAGTTCTTTACGCGCCCGCTGAAAGACGGAGCCCGGCCGCAAGCTGCAGCGGCCTTCACTTGCCCGGTTGATGGCGCGATCAGCCAGTTCGGCGCGATTGAACGTGACCAGATATTTCAGGCCAAAGGCCACAGTTACTCAACCACCGCACTGGTCGGCGGCGACCGGGAACTGGCCGCACAGTTCGAAAACGGCAGTTTTGCCACGCTTTACCTCAGCCCGCGCGACTACCATCGCATCCACATGCCCTGCGACGGGCGGCTGACCCGCATGATCTACGTGCCGGGCGACCTGTTCTCGGTCAACCCCACCACGGCTCGCGGCGTACCCGGTCTGTTTGCGCGCAACGAACGGGTCGTCTGCGTCTTTGAATCGGCATTCGGCCCCTTTGTGCTCACCCTGGTTGGCGCAACCATTGTTGGCAGTATGGCTACCGTCTGGCATGGCGTAGTCAACCCGCCGCGCCCCGGGGTCATCCGCGAATGGCGTTATGACGGTGATGCCACGCCACAAGGTGGCACACCCCAAGGTGCACTCAAGCTGAAAAAGGGGGATGAAATGGGCCGTTTCCTGCTCGGTTCGACCGTGGTGATGCTGTTCCCGAAAAACGCCCTCACCTTCAACCCGGACTGGGCGCCAACCGGCACGGTCCGCATGGGTGAAGCCATGGGGCACCAAGGCACAACTGCTGCGTGAAACCGGGCGATACGATCCAGCGACGGCGTCCAAAGGGCGTCGCCACGCTTGATGATCTTGCTGACTTCGACCAGATCATCGATGTCCGCTCGCCGGCCGAATTTCTCGACGACCATATCCCCGGTGCCATTTCCTGCCCGGTATTGGACGATGCGCAGCGTGCCGAAATCGGCACCCTCTACAAACAAGTTTCCCCATTTGCCGCCAAGAAACTGGGTGCAGCCTATATCTCGCGCAATATTGCACAGCATCTGGAAAGCCACTTCCTGAACCATGGCAAGAACTGGCGTCCACTGATCATGTGCTGGCGTGGCGGACAGCGCTCAGGGGCGATGACCACGGTGCTGCGCTCGATAGGCTGGGATGCCAATCAGCTCGACGGCGGCTACAAGCGCTTTCGCACACAAGTCCTAGAACGCTTGCAAACCCTGCCTGGAGAATTCCGCCTGCACATCGTCACCGGCCCGACAGGCTCGGCGAAAACCCGAATTCTGCAGCGGATTGCTACATTGGGCGGTCAGATCCTTGATCTGGAGGCGATGGCCGCACACAAAGGTTCAGTACTCGGTCGCCTGCCCGAGCAGCAGCAACCCAGCCAGAAATGGTTTGAAACCTGCATCTGCACAACCCTGGAAAAACTCGATCGCGGGCAAACCGTCTTCGTGGAATCGGAATCTCGCAAGATCGGTGAGTTGCGTCTGCCGGAATCGCTGTTCTCAGCCATGCAACAAGGCAACTGCACCGAGATCAAGGTTGCACGCGAAGACCGTGTCGCTTTTCTACTCAAGGATTACGCGTATTTCACCGCCGACCCACAGCGTATCGCCCAACGTCTGGATACCCTGCGCCCACTCTTGGGCCACGAGCGGATCAACGACTGGCAGGCAAAGATCGAAAATGGCGCATTTGAGCAGTTGACCGAATCACTGCTGGAAAATCACTACGACCCGCTCTATGCGCGTGCCCAGCAACGCGATTTTGCACGCCACCCGCGCGCAACGCTGGCGGCCGGACCGCTGGACGATGCGGAAATCGAGCGCCTGGCGCTTACGCTACTGGATCGGGCAAGCAACACACCCGTTGCCGAGCCTTAAGTCCTAGCTATCGAGCATGCCAGAACGCTTGGCTTGCGTAACCCACGCAGCAACGTCCATCGCCGGCATGGGCTCGGCATAATAGAAACCTTGAGCGAGATGGCAGCCGAAAGCGCCAAGACGCTTGGCCGTCGCTTCATTTTCAACACCTTCCGCAACCACCGTCATGCCCAGCGATGCGCCAAGACGAATTGCGCTGTGCACAATCTCGTCGCTGGACGAAACCTGAGTCATGTCCTGCACAAAACTGCGGTCAATCTTGAGCGTTGAAATCGGCAACGAACGCAGGTACTCCATGCTGGCATAGCCTGTACCGAAATCGTCCAGCGCAATGCCGATGCCCCGGGCAGCAAGGGTTTGCAGCGTATCACCCACGGAGTCGCGGTTTTCGATGACCACGGTTTCGGTCAACTCAATCTTCAACTCATGCGGCGGAATGCCGCGTGCTTCAAGTTGCACGAAAATACTCTCGATCAAGCGCGGGTCACTCAACTCGTCCGCAGACACATTGACTGAAACAAAGGGGTGCATCAGTGGCCCCTGCGAACAGAAGTGTCGCAAGGTCGCCCAGTCGGCAATCGCTCGCTGCAAGACCCACAAGCCCAAGGGATGGATCAAGCCGGTTTTTTCTGCAAGACCGATGAATTCGTTGGGCATGATCATGCCCTGCGTCGGATGCGGCCAGCGAATCAGTGCCTCGAAGCCCACCAGCTCGTGGGTCACGCAATCAACCACCGGCTGGTAATACAGGGTCGGTTTGTCGTTATCCAGGGCGTAGGAAAGATCGCGGGTCAAGGTCAGCGTCCGCAGCGCCTGCAACTGATCGCTGTGCGAAGTCATATTGCGCGCCGGCGGATGTATCCCAAGATAATTGGCGCGGAAACGCTCCAGCAGGATTTTCAGCAGGTGGCGGATCACCGGATCCGTGCGCCGCAACAATTCGTCCATGTGGCTGCGCTCGATGCGGATCAGAACGGCGTCGTCAATCGTACGCACTGTCGCCGTCCGGACTTGCTGATCGAGCAAGGCCACTTCACCAAACAAAGCGCCAGGTCCGAGAATGGCCAAACACCGATTGTCGTAGGACGAGACCCGTACCGACCCGCTTTCGATGATGTACGCACAATCTCCGGGAGTTCCGTATTCGAAGATCGTATATTCGGCAGGGTAGGTTTCTCTGGGCAGGCTCACAAGGGCGACAGAAGTTAGCGTTTATACAGATTTTGATTATCTCACAAGAGGCGTAATTCCTGACAAAAATACTAAACTACGCCCCCCCGAAAATCATCTTGGCATTTCTCAAACCTTGCTGAGCAGATTGGATAGCGTAATGTTCGGACGCAACACTTCCATGACTTTCTGCAAGCCAATCCTGGCCTTGGTATTGATGACCAGCGGCGCTCGCAAATTCGGACTGATTGCGGCCTGCCCCTCGTCCTGCTTGAACAGCACCAGCATCACGGCCACATCTTCCGGGGCCGGCGACTGCAGCAAGGCGCTCTCTGCTTCGGTCAACGCCAGTTCGTAATGAAATCCCAGCGCTGTAGGATCAATGATCTGAAAAGCGAGCGCGGCATCATCCAGCGATTGCAGCGTAAAGCTTGCTGGCATCTCCTTGTCGCTTTCATGGGCGAGCATGAAGCGCTTGCAGGACTCAAAGGCAATCAGCCCCTGCGGAAAATCAATCACTTTTTCTGGCGCGACTTCAACAGCACCGAATAGATAGGTTTGAACCTGCATGTTTCCTCCGCTGATTTTGTATGGGTCGTCACATGCTACACCACTCCTCCGAGGTTGTAATTTGAGGCGGGATTGCGCATTATTCACCCCCCATTTTTGCTGCACTGCCGCACCCATGCTCCCACC
Source organism: uncultured Rhodocyclaceae bacterium (assembly GCA_937892345.1). Lineage (GTDB taxonomy): Bacteria > Pseudomonadota > Gammaproteobacteria > Burkholderiales > Rhodocyclaceae > Azonexus. Next base: position 7,265 of record CALAGF010000313.1, read on the forward strand.
AATCGCACAACGCATTGCCACCGAACTCGGCGTCCGCCCTGCACAAGTCCAGGCCGCCGTCCAGTTGCTTGACGAAGGCGCCACAGTGCCCTTCATCGCTCGCTACCGCAAGGAAGCAACCGGCGAACTCGACGATACGCAACTGCGCAATCTGGAAGAGCGCCTGACCTATCTGCGCGATCTCGAAGAGCGGCGCGGCGCAGTACTGGCCAGCATCGAAGAACAAGGCAAGCTGACGTCCGAATTACGCGCCGTGATCGAGGATGCCGAAACCAAACAACGCCTTGAAGACCTTTACCTGCCCTTCAAGCAGAAACGCCGGACCAAGGCCCAGATTGCCCGCGAAGCCGGTATCGAGCCACTGGCGCTGGCACTCCTCGACAACCCGGAACTGACGCCGGACGAGGAAGCAGAAAAGTATCTCAATGCCGACGCCGGTTTTCCCGATAGCAAAGCGGTACTCGACGGCGCCCGCCAGATACTCATGGAAAAATTCGCGGAAGACGCGCAACTGCTGCAAACCTTGCGCGACTACCTGAAAGAACACGGTTTGTTGCGGTCGACCGTGATCGAAGGCAAAGAACTGGAAGGTGCCAAGTTCCGCGATTGGTTCGACTTTGCCGAATCGATTGTCGACATGCCCTCGCACCGCGCGCTGGCGCTGCTGCGCGGCCGCAACGAAGGCTTCCTCAACGTCACGCTGGTGCTCGATTCAGAGATCAACGAAGACGCCATCAAACCAGGACCCGGGCCTTGCGAACAACGCATCGCTGCCCGCTTCGGCATCAAGGCACAGCAACGCCCGGCAGACAAATGGCTGCAGGACACCGTGCGCTGGACCTGGAAAGTCAAGGTGTACACCCACCTTGAACTCGAACTGGTGAATGAGTTGCGCGAGCGCGCCGAGGAAGAAGCCATCCGCATCTTCGGCAAGAACCTGAAGGATCTGCTGCTCGCCGCCCCGGCCGGCCAGCACGTGACCATGGGCATCGACCCCGGCATCCGTACCGGCTGCAAGATCGCCGTCGTCGACGCCACCGGCAAGCTGCTCGACACCGCCACCATCTACCCGCACGAACCGCGCAACGACTGGGGCGGCTCGATCTCGACCATCGCCCGCCTGGCCTCGGCGCATGGCGTGACGCTGGTTGCCATCGGCAACGGCACTGCCAGTCGCGAAACCGACAAGTTGGTGCAAGACGTGATGAAGAAGTACCCGGAAGCCCGCCTGCAAAAGATTGTCGTCTCGGAAGCCGGCGCCTCGGTGTATTCGGCATCGGAACTGGCGGCGAAAGAGTTTCCCGATCTCGATGTATCCATCCGCGGTGCAGTATCGATCGCCCGCCGCCTGCAGGACCCGCTGGCCGAACTGGTCAAAATCGAACCCAAGTCGATTGGTGTCGGCCAGTACCAGCACGACGTCTCGCAAACCAAACTGGCAAGGAATCTGGATGCCGTGGTCGAAGATTGCGTCAATGCCGTCGGGGTCGACGTCAACACCGCCTCGGTGCCGCTGCTCACCCGCATTTCCGGCCTCAATGGCAGTCTCGCCGCCAACATCGTCAGCTACCGCGACGCCAACGGTGCTTTCAAGTCGCGCAATGATCTGAAGAAGGTCCCGCGCCTCGGCGACAAGACTTTCGAACAAGCTGCCGGTTTTCTGCGCGTACCGAACGGCGACAATCCCTTGGATGCCTCGTCGGTCCACCCGGAGGCTTATCCGGTGGTGGAGAAAATCATCATCGATTTGAACAAGTCGATGAAGGATATCCTCGGCAACAGCCAGGCGCTCAAGGGGCTCAACCCGGCCAAATATACGGATCAGCGCTTCGGTCTACCCACGGTTCAGGACATTTTCCGCGAACTGGAAAAACCCGGCCGTGATCCGCGTCCCGAGTTCAAAACAGCCACCTTTGCCGACGGTATCGAAGACGTCAAGGATTTGCGTCCCGGCATGATCCTCGAAGGCGTGGTCACCAACGTCGCCGCATTCGGCGCCTTTGTCGACATCGGCGTGCATCAGGATGGACTGGTCCATGTCTCGGCCCTGGCCAATACCTTCGTCAAAGATCCGCACGCAGTGGTCAAGGCGGGTCAGGTGGTCAAGGTCAAGGTGCTTGAGGTCGACCTGCCGCGCCAACGCATTGCGCTCACCATGCGCATGGGCGATGAACCGAAAAAATCCGATCCAGGCAGCCAGCGAGGTGCGCCAATATCGCGCCAGCAGGCAAGGCATAACAGCCCGCCTCCGGCCGGAAATGCGATGGCTAGCGCCTTCGCCAAGCTCAAACGCTGATTTCAAAGCCGCCTGCCCGTCAGGCGGTTTTTGCTTTTGCTTACATTCCATTAACGCCAGCTTGCCGGCGCGCAGCCTAATCTGCAGACATTCACTCCAAGTGCGTCTGACATCATGAAACGTTCTCTTACCCTGCTTTTCCTCCTGCCGCTGAGCCTGTGGACTGCCTTTGCGCTGCCCGAGGTTTTATCAAAATCACCCGCTGATCTGTGGGCTTGGCGCGGCCCACTGATCTTCCTTTCCGGCCTGCTTGCCCTGTGGTGGATGAGCGCCGGGATCGTATTGGCCAGCCGCCCCAGGTGGCTGGAACAAGGCCTCAATGGCCTCGACAAGCTTTACCAGCTGCACCGCAATATCGGCATCGGCGCCGGCCTGCTGGTATTGCTTCACTGGCAACTGGAATGGTTGCCCAAGACGCTGGTCAAGGCCGGCCTGATTGCCGGCAGCGGCCGTCCGCGCAGACCCCGCGGCGATCCGCAGGTGTGGATCGAGGCGGCCAAGGTCATCGGTGAATGGGCCGGTTACCTCCTGCTGGCGCTGGTGGTGATCGCCTTGATCCGACGCATTCCTTATCACTGGTTCCGACAACTGCACAAAGCCTTTGGCGTGATCTTTCTTGCCGGCGTCTTTCACGGTCTGTTGCTGATGCCGGCCAGCTACTGGCAAAGCCCGCTGGCCTGGCTGAGTGTCGCGGTGGCTGCCGCTGGCGTCCTGCCTGCCCTGCTATCACTTAGCGGCCGCATTGGACGGCAGCGCCAAACCAGCGCCAGCATTCAATCGATCCACCAACCAGCCCACGGATTGCTCGAAATCGTCTGCCGGCCGCAGGTCTGGCCCGGGCACCGTTCCGGGCAATTTGTCCTCGCCGATTTCGGCAAAGCCCGCGAAGGCCAGCATCCTTTCACGATCGCCTCAGCCTGGGATCCGCGCCAAGGCACGCTCACGCTGTGCATCAAGGCCTTGGGCGATTTCACTCGAGAATTACCCCATCACCTGCAGATCGGCCAATCCATTCGCTTGGAAGGCCCCTACGGGCAGTTTGATTTTGCTGCCAGCCAGGCCGTCGACCGTAACCCGCAAATCTGGATTGCCGGCGGTATCGGCATCACCCCCTTCCTCGCCCGCATCGACGAAATTCGGCACGCTCCCCACCCGCAGCGGGGAAGGATCGACCTCTATTACTGCACCCGCGATGTCCTCTCTTATCCTGTCCATCTGGAAGCACACTGCGAAGCTGCAGGCATTCATCTGCACCGCCGGGTCAGCAGCCGTGAGGGGCCGCTGCCTGCAAGCGCCATCATCGATTCACTCAAAGCCCCTGCCACGGTCTGGTTCTGCGGACCCGCCGCCTGGGGTAATGCACTGGAAAAAAGCATGTTGGCCGCCGGCTTCCCTCAATCCACATTCCGGCGCGAACACTTCGAGTTTCGCTAAACAATGAGGGCAGTGCGTTTCGGCCGATCCAGTTAAAATCCGCCCTTCATCGTCCGAACGATTCAAACCTCATGACCGACACCAGCGTTTGCCGGATCTACGGCATCAAGAACTGCGACACCATGAAGAAAGCCCTGAATTGGCTATTCGAGCAGGGCGTGCCCTGCGAATTCATCGATTACAAGAAGGCCGGCGTTGCCGAACAGCACCTGCCGGACTGGCTCGCACGCGCGGGCATGGAAACCCTGCTCAACAAGCGGGGTTTGATGTGGAAAAAACTCAGCGACGATGAGCGTTCTGCGGTCGACGAAGCCAAGGCGCTGAAATTGATGGCGCAGTATCCGGCCCTGATCAAGCGTCCGGTACTGGATACCGGCACCACCCTGCTGGTCGGCTTTGATGCCAAACGTTACGCGGAAGTCCTGAAATGAGCAGCACCGTTCGCCGTTTCCTGTTTGATGGACTGGACATTCGCGGAGCCATCGTTCATCTGGACGATACCTGGCAACAGATGCAGGCCGACCGCAACTATCAGCCCACCGTGGCCCAGGTGCTGGGCGAAACCGCTGCAGTCACCGCGCTGATCGGCGCGCAATTGAAACAGCCGGGTCGCCTGACGCTGCAACTGCGCGGCAATGGCCCGATCCAGTTGCTGGTCATGGACTGCAACGAATCCTTGCAAATGCGCGGCATGGCCCGCAGTAACCCGGTCGTTCTGCCGGCGCCGGTCAGCGAACTGCTGGGTGCGCACCAAGGCGGACAACTGATGATGAGCCTTGATTTGCCCACGGCTCGCCAGCCCTATCAGAGCTTCGTGCCCATGGTCGGTGACAGCATCGCCGCGATTTTTGAACACTATCTCGAACAGTCGGAACAACAACCGTCGCGCCTGTTCGCCTCGGCCGGCCCTCGGGCAGCAGCCTGCCTCTTCCTGCAAAAAATGCCGGGGGCAGATCAGCGTGACCCGGATGGATGGCATCGCATCTCGCAATTGGCCAGCACCGTCAAAAACACAGAACTGCTTGAGCTTGATGCCGAAACCCTGCTCCTCCGCCTGTTCCATGAAGAAGCAGAAAGCCGCGGCCTGCGCCTCTACGATGCGCAAACCGTGGTCTACCACTGCCCGGAAGACAGGGAAAAAGTCCGTGACATGATTCGCGGCATCGGACGTGCAGACGCCGAAGCCATCCTTGCCGAGCATGGCGAAATTCTCATTCGTGACGATATCTGCAACCGCGACTACCACTTTTCCGCTGAAGAGGTCGCCGCACTTTTCGATGATCCCGCCGCAAAATCCCTGCATTGATGGAGCGCCAATGACACCGGTCCCGGACGCTTTCGTAATTGGCCGCCAGGTCGAGTTGCTTTATCGCAACCTGAAACTCGGGCAAATCACCTCGGTGATCAATCTCTTGTTCTTGACCTGGGTCGCATGGGGCGATGTACCAAGGGAACGCTTACTGAGCTGGTGCGTACTGGCAATTTGCGTCGCCGTCCTGCGCTATTTGATGGCGGTACGCTATCGGGCGGCAAAAGCTGAAATATCCCATGCTGAAGCGCTTCGCTGGCGCCAGCGGGCGTTGATTGGTGCCGCGACTGCAGGCCTTGTCTGGGGTCTGGGTGGACTGCTGTTGATGACGGCTGGCAGCATCACCCTCGAATTGTTCACCGCGTTCGTGATGGCTGGCATGGTTGCCGGCGCAGTGCCCATTCTTGCGGCAGACCGTGGGGTTTTCCGCGCCTATGCCTGGCCGATCGTGCTGGCAGTGAGCATGGCGGCCTTTGGCAAAGACGCGCTGCACGTTGCCTTCAGCGCGATGACTTTCCTGTTTCTGATCATTGCAACACGCAGCGCCGATTATTTCCATGATGCCTTGCTCGAAACCCTGCGTCTCGAACGCGACAAGGACGGCCTGCTCCGCAATCTCGAAGAAGCGCGGGTTCGCGCCGAATCGTCCAATCGGGCAAAAACCGAATTTCTCGCCAACCTCAGTCATGAATTGCGCACGCCAATGAACGGCATCATCGGTCTTTCCGAACTGCTTGCTCATGATGACCCCACTGAAAGCCAACAGGAATTACTGACACCACTTCGGGAATCGGCCCATCTGCTGATGCGTCAGATTGAAAACCTGATCCAGCTATCTGCGCTCGAGGCGGGCCAACTGACGCTGCAGGTCACCCCTTTTGCGGTCAACGAACTCTTGCCCAACATTTTGACCGGGCACATCAAGGCCGCACAGGAGAAAGGGCTCCGCCTGATCCTGGTTGAGCCGCCGGTGCTACCCGAATTGCTGGAAGGTGATCTCACCCGGCTGTGTACAGTCTTCGAGCATCTACTCGACAACGCGATCAAATTTACCGACCAGGGAGAAATCGAACTGGCGGTGAAGGCTGGCGAACCCGAGGGCGGCCGGATCGTGCTCGAATTCAGTATCCGCGACACTGGCAGCGGCATCCCGCAGGAACAACTGGCAACACTCAACGACCTGCTGATTCAGGCCGATGGCTCATCGCGCAGGCGACATGGCGGGATTGGCGTCGGGCTGCCGATTGTCCGCAAGCTGCTGGATTTGCTGGGCGGCAAACTCGAGATTGAAAGCACACCGGGTCAAGGCAGCACCTTCCGATTCGCCATTCCGTTTACCGTGATTGATCAGGCTGAGTATCAGGGTTCGTAAACGAGTTCCACACGCCGCATCTTGTTGCGGCACTCGGCCGATTTGCAGCCCATGTCGACCAGATCGCGGCCCAAGCCGTAGCGGCGAATCTGGATCGCCGGCACCCCCATGGAACGCAGAATGCTGTACACCGCGTTGACCCGTTGCTCGGCAATGGCCAGATTGTAGGAAGGACTGCCCAGATCGTCGGTATGACCGACCAGGGTAACCACCAGATCATCCTTGCCCTTGAGGCGTGCTGCGTGACGGGACAACACTTCGCGCGCTGAGCGATCCGGTTCGACGGCAGCCGGCGCAAAAAACACGTTGTTGGCCGCGTCGAAAACCCGGGTGGGGGCCACCCGCTCACGCACGGCTGCCGGCGCTGTCGTCTTTGCCGGCAACGCAGCCGCCGAGCCCGCCGGATTGTCGCTATCCGCTGGTTCACCGGGGAAAATTGCGCAGCCGCCGAGCAACAGCAAGGCGCCCGCCAGAGCGAAGCCCTGGGGGTATCGGGAAGAATTAGTCCACTTCATTTGACGATTTCACCAAATCGGCCAGCGGCATGCTGGCGAAGTTTCTATCACAACCCGGCAAATGTTGAATCAAGGTGTCGAGGTTGTGATGCAGCGTATTCAGGGTCACCCCGGGCATCATCGACAGCGCCTCTGGCAGTATGCCTTCGGCCGGTCCGGGCAAGGCAGCGAGCGCCTTGAGTGCGACCTCGGTCAGGTAGAGACCCACCCGGCGCTGGTCAGACTCACGGCGCCGTTTGGTCAGCCCACCCTGAGTGACCAGGCGATCCACCAGCAGACTGCAGGTCGACTGATGAATTCCCATGCGTGCAGCAAGATCGCTGATGCCGATTTCCGGAGACCGTTGCACTTCCTGCAGTATCCACATCTGGGAACCCGACATCCCGCAGCGTTCTTCCACCAGTTTGAAATGCCGCCGCATCGACCCATAAATCAGGCGAAATTGCTGCAGCACATCGAGCACCAGCTCGGGCGATGTATTGTTGAGGCTCATCGGTGACCGTGTTCCAAAAGGGGTATTGCACGATTTAAAGGCATGAATTATATTGATATCCAATGAAATTGTGGCATTTATATCAATTTCGTTCCTTTTCGACGAGGTCATCAAAGGGGGAAGATGCCTTCCCCCTTCTTTTTTATGACAAGGCTTTCGGAAGCCTCTTACCGTCCGGAGAGATTGCCGGCGTTTTCCGGAAAACCCCGCGCCTGAAAACCCGCTCAACAGCGTTGAGGGATTACAGAACCTTGCCGGGGTTCATCAACCCCTGCGGATCAATGGCCTGCTTGAGCGTACGCATCAGGGCCATCTCGACCGGCGACTTGTAGCGCAGAATTTCCTCGCGCTTCAATTGGCCCAAGCCGTGTTCGGCAGAAATACTGCCTTGCAGCGCGTGGACCGCATCATGCACAATGCGATTCACCTCCGTCTGGCTGGCGATAAAGGCCGCGTTGTCGCCGGCAGTCGCCCGGGACAGGTTGTAGTGCAGGTTGCCGTCGCCCAGATGGCCGAATGCGACCACACGTATACCGGGAAAAACAGCTGTCAAGGCCGCGTCAACCTGCTTCAGAAAAGCGGGAACGCGCGAGACCGGCACGGCAATGTCGTGCTTGATGCTGATTCCCTCGATTTTCTGGGCCTCCGAAATCGCCTCGCGCAAGGCCCACAAGCGCGCGGCTTGGGTTGCCGAAGCGGCAATCACGCCATCGCTGACCGAACCCTGGCTCAATTGCGTCGCCAGCCAGGCTTCCACCCGTTCTGTCGCCGCACCTGAAAACTCGGCCAGCACATACCACGGACTGAGCGCAGCCGGCCGTTGCGCGCCCGGAATATGGCGAAGCACCAGTTCAAGCGCAACATCGGACACCAGTTCGAATGCGGTCAACTGCGCATCAAAGCTGTTTTTTGCCTGATTCAGCAGGTCGACCGCAGCATCCGGGGTAGCCACATTGAGCCAGCAGGTCGACTGCATCACAGGCAGCGGAAAAAGTTTCAACACCGCCCCGGTGATGATGCCCAGCGTGCCTTCGGCGCCAATGAACAGGTGCTTGAGATCGTAGCCGGTATTGTCCTTGCGCAATCCGCGCATCCCGTGCCAGATCTGCCCGTCGGGCAACACGACCTCCAGGCCCAGCGTGAGTTCGCGCGTATTGCCGTAGCGCAGTACCTGCACCCCACCGGCATTGGTCGACAGATTGCCGCCAATCTGACATGACCCTTCAGAAGCCAGTGCCAGCGGAAACAGGCGCTCTGCAGCAGCGGCCGCCGCTTGTACCGCCGCCAGCGTACAGCCCGCCTCAACGGAAATCGTGCTGTTATCACGGTCGACCGCAAGAATGCGGTTCATTCGACTCAAGCTGACGATCACGGCCGCACCGGCATCATCCGGGGTGGCTGCCCCGCACAGGCTGGTGTTACCGCCCTGCGGGACGATCGCCACGCCGGCAGCAGCGCAAACGCTGACGACAGCAGCGACTTCGCCGGTGTTGCCAGGCCGGACCAGGCAACGCGCATGGCCACGATAACGCCCCCGCCAGTCGGTAAGAAAAGGCGCAAGCTCGACCGGATCAGTCAGCACCTGTACGGCACCGACAATTCCGGCCAGTTGGGTGATCAGATCAGGCGATGCGAGCGTAAAGGTCATGGTGGTCGGCATCGATGACCGTCACCTTGAGGAAATCGCCCGGTTGCGCATCGAAATGACCATCGATGTACACCAGGCCGTCGATTTCCGGCGCATCGGCCTTGGAACGGGCGATAGTCCCTTCCTCATCGACCTCATCGACCAGCACGTCGATCACCGTATCGATCTTGGCAGCGAGCTTGTCAGCGGAAATATCTTCCTGCACCTGCATCAGCCAGCGGCGGCGATCTTCGCGCACATCTTCCGGCAACAGCAGGCCGAGTTCATTGGCCGTTGCGCCCTCTACCGGCGAATAGGCAAACGCCCCCACGCGATCCAGCTTCGCATCTTCCAGGAACTGGATCAGCATGTCGAAATCCTCTTCCGTCTCGCCGGGGAAGCCGGTAATGAAGGTGGAGCGAATAACGATTTCGGGGCAGATCGAACGCCATTTGGCGATGCGCTCCAGGGTGTTTTCTGCCGAGGCCGGGCGCTTCATCGCCTTCAGAATCTTTGGGCTGGCGTGCTGGAACGGCACATCAAGGTAAGGCAGGATCTTGCCTTCGGCCATCAACGGAATGACGTCATCGACCGAGGGATAGGGATAAACATAGTGCAGGCGCACCCAGATGCCGAACTGGGCCATTGCCTCGCACAATTCCTTGAGGCGGGTCTTGACCGGCTTGCCGCCCCAGAAGCCGGTGCGGTATTTGAGATCAACACCGTAGGCCGAGGTGTCCTGTGAAATGACCAGCAATTCCTTGACGCCGGCGCGGGCCAGATTTTCGGCTTCAGCCAGCACATCGCCGACCGGGCGCGACACCAGCGGCCCGCGCAGGCTGGGGATGATGCAGAAGGTGCAGCTATGGTTGCAGCCTTCGGAAATCTTCAGGTATGCAAAGTGATCCGGCGTCAGGCGCACACCCTGCGGCGGCACGAGATCGGTATAAGGATCGTGCGGTTTGGGCAGATGCTGATGCACATAGCCCATCACCTCGTCCGCGGCATGCGGGCCGGTCACCGCAAGCACCGACGGGTGGGTGCTTTGCACGATATCGCCCTTGGCACCGAGACAGCCGGTGACAATCACCTTGCCGTTTTCGGCCAGCGCCTCGCCAATCGCATCCAGCGACTCTTCGACCGCGGCGTCGATGAAGCCGCAGGTATTGACGATGACCAGATCGGCATCATCGTAATTTGGCGAGAGCTTGTAACCTTCGGCACGCAACTTGGTCAGTATGCGCTCGGTATCGGAACCCGCCTTGGGGCAACCGAGGGAAACGATGCCGACGGTCGGCTCCTTGATTTCTGAATTCATGCGTGAAAAACCTGGGGAAAAACGGGTTGACCGTAAAATACGGCAGGGACGGCGCGCATTTTACGGGTTTTCCACGCCAAGGCGTTGTCAGATCACCAGTTGAGTGCCAAGTTCCACCACACGATTACTGGGGATCTTGAAAAAGTCGCTGGCTGACGTTGCATTCTTGCTCATGACCGCAAACAAGCGCGCCCGCAGCGGCGTCAGTTTGCGTGTCATTGCCGGAACAATCGATTCCCGTGACAGATAGAAAGTCGTTTCCATCATGTCGAAACGTTCGCCATGGTGCTTGCACAGTTCAAGCGCACCCGGCACATCCGGACTCTCCATGAAGCCGTAGCGAACCACAATGCGCATGAAGCCCTTGCCCATCTGGTGCAGATAAATCCGGTCCAGATCATTCACATGCGGCGTATCTGCGGTTTGCACCGTCAGCAGCACGACCCGCTCATGCAGAATCTGATTGTGTTTCAAGTTGTGGAGCAGTGCCGGCGGTACGCCATCCATGGAACTGGTCATGAACACCGCCGTTCCGTAGACCCGGTGAACGCTGTCGATTGACTGGATGAAGTCGTCCATCGGAATGCTTTGCTTGGCCATCTCAGACGACACCAGACCGCGGCCACGGCGCCAGGTTGTCAGGACCGAAAACGAGATCAAGCCCATCACAATCGGGAACCAGCCACCATCCGGAATCTTGATGGCATTTGCGGCAAAAAAAGCAATATCAACCGTCAGGAAAGCCCCGGCTACCAACACGACGAGGGACCAATGCCAGCGCCACATCAGGAACATCACGAAGGCCACCAGAATCGTATCAATCAGCATGGTGCCGGTGACGGCGATCCCGTAAGCGGCAGCCAGATTGGACGAGGACTTGAATCCGATCACCAGCGCCACAACCGCCAAATACAAGGTCCAGTTGGTAAATGGCACGTAAATCTGGCCTTCTTCATGCCCCGAGGTGTGCACAATCTGCATGCGCGGCAACAAGCCCATCTGGACCGATTGCCGAGCGACTGAAAATGCGCCGGAAATCACCGCTTGCGAGGCAATGACCGTCGCCAGCGTGGCCAGGCCCAGCATCGGGATCAGCGCCCAATCCGGTGCCATGTGGAAGAAAGGATTGAGGATTGCGTCAGGTTCGTCGTGCAAGAGTGCGCCCTGACCAAAATAATTCAGCACCAAGGCCGGCATCACAAAACCGAACCAGGCAAGGCGAATCGGGAAGCGGCCGAAATGCCCCATATCGGTGTACAAAGCCTCCCCGCCGGTAACGGCCAGCACCACCGAACCCAGCGCCAGAAATGCCATACCCGGATGGTTGACCGAAAACAGGACGGCATAGGCCGGATTGAGTGCCGTGAGCACGCCGGGATTGTGGATGATCTGCAGCACGCCGAGCAAACCAAGGATACCAAACCACGCAGTCATCACCGGACCGAAGAACATGCCCACCGCTCCTGTTCCCCGCTTCTGGATCATGAACAGCCCGGTCAGGATAAACAGGGTGATCGGAATTACGTAGGGCTTCAGTGTCGGTGTGACCAGCTCGATTCCCTCAACAGCCGAAAGTACCGAAATGGCTGGCGTGATCATGCTGTCACCGTAAAACAGGGCCGCAGCAAAAACCCCCAGCAAGGTGACAATCCAGGCCAATCGTTGATTTTTAGCCCGTTCCGTGACCAATGCGAGCAAAGCCAGAGAACCGCCTTCCCCACGGTTGTCGGCACGCATGATGATGACGACGTATTTCAGCGAGACCAGAGCAACAATCGACCAGAACACCAGTGAAAGAATACCGAGAATATTTTCCGGATTCACCGGCATCGGATGATGGCCGTTGAAGATCTCCTTCAGCGCATAGAGCGGACTGGTGCCGATATCGCCGAATACAACGCCGATCGCACCCAGCGTCAGCGTGGACATTGCCTTGTTAGATTGCATGATTCCCCCTCGGTACCGTGGGTACCGGCTGTTATTTTTACCGGGACGGCATCCCCGGGCGGGCGAAGTTTATCAAGGGCAAGCGAGGTCGACCGTAAAAATTTGCAGCCGTCACCCGGTAAACGCACAAAGGCGGCCTCAGCCGCCTTTGTGGGCAAGTGCTACAAGCTTACTGGGCCGTAGCGGGTGCAACGGCAGGCGCAAGCACTGGCGTTACTGGCGCCGCAACCTTGTGAGCGGCATCCGGATGCCAACCCAAGACAGCCAGCATCACCATGAAGCCCACCACGTAGGCAAACGCCACATGCCAGCCATGCTTGAGCCACTGAACTGCAGATTTCGCTTCGGGGAACATATTGGACAAGGCAACGCCAGCGGATGAGCCGAACCACAGCATCGAGCCGCCAAAACCTACAGCAAATGCCAGGAAGCCCCAATCAAAGCCACCTTGACGCAGCGCCAGGGCTGTCAGCGGAATATTGTCAAAAACCGCGGACACAAACCCGAGCACAAACGCGGACTACCAAGAGGCTGGCGGCAACTGTTCTACCGGCATCATCGATGCACACAGGACCAGTGACAGCAGGAAGATGGAACCTTTGATCGTTTCCGGCAGCAACTCCCAGTCATGCCGGCGTACCGGAATGGTCAGAAGCACAGCAATCCACACCGCAACCCCGATGAAGGGAAAGTGGGCGGCCATTTCCGGCATCTTGATATTGATCGTGATATTGGTCGCCACTGCGAATACCAACATCACCACCACAATAAAAATACGACCCCAATCGACCTTGGTGTGCTCGTGGGCGTGCTTGATAATCGGTGAATAAGCGTGCTGTTGCTTCGCGCCGAAATAGGCAATGATCAATAGCGCTACGCCTGCGGCAACATACGCATCAAACACCGTCGCAGGACTCACACCGTCAATCCACATCATGGTTGTGGTCGTATCACCCACAACCGACCCCGACCCTCCCGCATTCGAAGCCGCCACGATCGCCGCCAGGAAGCCCACATGCACCTTGCCCTTGAACAACTGATGCGCCATCGCCCCACCGATCAAGGCAGCAGCAATATTGTCAAGGAAGGCAGAAATGACGAAGACCATCACCAGGAGTACAAAGCCCCCCTTCCAATCATTCGGCATGAATTTGGGCAGCACTGCGGGCACATGGCTTTTTTCGAAATGCCGCGCCAGCAAGGCAAACCCGGTCAGCAAGCAAAACAGGTTGGCAATCGTTACCCATTCATGTCCCAGGTGCCCGACAAAACCGGCTACACCCAAGCCTGTCTTGAAGCCGGTGAACAGGATTTTGTAGAGGCTGATCGTAAACAGCCCGGTCAAGGCGACGTACAAGGTTGCATGGTGAAACAGCGCAACACCGAGCAGGGTCAGACCGAACAGGATGAAATCCAGTGGAATGCCAGCCACCATCGTTAAATCCCCCGCTGCAAAGGCAGTGATCGGACTGAATAGACTCAAAAGAAATAAACGTTGTATGGCTGTTCTCTGGTTGTTGAAATTTTTCGAGTTCAGGAGAGATGATCCGGCAAGCGCACGGGGATCCTGAGCGCGACATTGTGGCCCCCGCGCCACGCACGATCAAGCCAGTAAAATCCCGTATATGGCGGTACCGTTAATCCTCGTTCATCTCCCGGCGCGGCACGGTTTCCGGATCGGCGATGATGCCGCGATAGATTTCTATCCGGTCACCGGGCTTGAGCAGGGCATCCTGCTTTACCAGTTTGCCGAACACACCAAGTTTTTGCTTGCCGAGATCAATCTGGGGGCATTGCTTGAGAATGCCGGAACGTTCAATCGCATCTTGCACCGTGGTTTCGTCCGGTACTTCAATGGTCATCCAGACTTGATTACCGGGTTCGGAATAGGCAATGCCAATCTGCATTTTTGCAACTCCTTAAACGGTGACCGGCGCGTCGTTCTGACCTGACGCGGTACGCGCTTCCAGTTTCTGTTCAAAAACACGCTTGCCCGCGAGTAAAAACCCGACCACGGCAAAGGCCCCCGGAGGCAGGATCATCAACAAAGCACCGCCATAGTTCGGTACTTTGACTTCAAGAAACGCAAAAGATGGACCCAGCAATTGCGAAGCTTGAGCAAACAGCGTTCCCACCCCTAAAAACTCCCGGATCAAACCTACAACAACAAGCGCACCGGTAAATCCAAGCCCCATGGCCAAGCCGTCAATCGCACTGGCCACCACCCCGTTTCTGATTGCGAATGCCTCTGCTCGACCCAGAATGGCGCAGTTCACTACGATCAATGCGATGAACAGACCCAGCACCTTGTACAGGTCATGTAACCAGGCATTCATCGCCATATCCACCACGGTCACCAGCGACGCAATCAAGACCACGAACACCGGAATCCGCACTTGGTCGCTCACCGTCTTGCGAATCAGCGAGACCAGCACATTGGAAACGACCAGCACCGCGGTGGTCGCCAATCCCATACCCAAACCATTGGTGCCACTGGTGGTCACTGCCATGACCGGGCACAAGGCCAGCATTTGCGAGAAAACGACGTTCTGTTCCCACAGGCCCTCTTTGAAAATCTTGATCGAATCACTCATTTCAGTGCGCCTTCCCGGTCATTTCCTGTTGTTGTGCCGCAAAGAATTCCAGCCCCCCCTTCACGGCCTTGACGACAGCCCGTGGGGTAATCGTCGCACCCGCAAACTGGTCGAACACCCCGTTGTCCTTCTTGACTGCCCATTGTTCAGGGGCGGGCTCAGTCAAAGACTTGCCGTCGAAATCGCGCACCCAGTCGCTTTTTTTAGCTTCGATCTTGTCACCCAGACCCGGCGTTTCTGCATGCTTCAGCACACGGACGCCCAGCGTTTTTCCACTCAGATCAAGCGCCATCAGCAGTTGAATTTCACCCGAATACCCCCGTTCGCTGACCTTGAACAACACCGCCTTCAAGGTACCGGCCTGACGAGCGCGATACACAGTGACGGTTTTTCCGTCCCGCATCAGGTCGACCGTATCATTGAGAAAATCGTTGTCGGCCAAGCCTGCCGGCAGGACTTCTGCCAGCGAATCGCGCAGGTCCTTGGCTTCAGCAGCCATGATGGCCGGTGCCGTCGCGCCGGATACCCAGGACAAGGCACCGCTGGTCAGCAGTGCGAATACCCCGAGCAGAATGGGCTGGTAAGCCAGTTTGTCGCGGATGGCATCGAGGTTCATCAGGCGTTCTCCGGGAGATCAAGCGGCCGGCCCTTGCGGTCACGACCCAAAATTCGCGGCTTGACATAACGGTCGATCACCGGCGTCAGCGCGTTCATCAAGAGGATTGCGAAAGCCATGCCCTCGGGATAGGCGCCAACGGTGCGGATAACCCAGGTCAGCAGGCCGACGCCCAGGCCAAAGCTCAATTGGCCCGCTGCGGTATTTGGCGAAGTCACGTAATCGGTGGCAATGAAGAAAGCCCCCAACATCAACGCCCCAGAGAGCAGATGCGACTCGGCGGACAGGTAGCGTCCGGGATCGACCGCGTGACCGATCAGTGCAGGGATACCAATCCCGAGCAGCACACCGACCGGAATGTGCCAGGAAATGACTCGGGTCAGCAGCAGGT
>CALAGF010000314.1 GCA_937892345.1 uncultured Rhodocyclaceae bacterium
ACTCCAGCCATATCACCCTGTCGGTGCGCAACGATTTTATCTGCAAGATCGTCACTGACCGCTACCTCGGCCTGCTGAAAGAGGCCTTTGAAGAATCCAACTTGCCTTACAAGGTCGACGTGCTTGATTGGGCGACCACGAGTGAAAATTTCCGGAAGATTATTGAGCGGGACAAGGTGGTGATTCAGAAGGTGGGCGGGGGCATGAGTTCTGAATGGCCCTCAACTACGCTGGGTGAGATTTGCTCGATGCAAGGCGGTGCAATACAAACCGGGCCGTTTGGCAGCCAACTCCACACATCGGACTACAAGGAGATCGGCATTCCGGTTGTTATGCCGACCAATATTGGCGATGGTGGGATTGTTGAGGAAGGCATCGCCAGAATTGACCAGTCAGATGTTGAGCGTCTCTCCCAGCACAAACTAAAGTTGGGGGATATTGTTTTTAGTCGCCGAGGTGACGTTACAAAAAACGCCCTGATTCGTCTGCGTGAAGTTGGCTGGCTTTGCGGAACTGGATGCCTGAAAGTTCGGCTTGGTGATGAAAAAATCGCCAGCTCGAAGTTCATCTCGCATTGCCTACGTCATCCGGATATTAAAGATTGGCTTGTTCGTCACGCCGTTGGGGCGACGATGCCGAACTTGAATACGGGGATTCTCTCTGCGGTTCCAATCAACTTGCCCCCGCTGAAAACACAGCACGAAATCGCTGAGGCGCTTGATTCCCTCGACGACCGCATCACCCTCCTGCGCGAAACCAATGCCACGCTCGAAGCCATTGCGCAGGCGCTGTTCAAATCGTGGTTTGTCGATTTCGACCCCGTCCGCGCCAAACAGGAAGGCCGCGCCCCGGAAGGCATGAGCGACACCACCGCCGCCCTCTTTCCCGACAGTTTCGAGGAATCGGAATTGGGCTTGGTGCCGAAGGGGTGGCGGGTTGTTCGCCTCGATTCGTTTGTCGAGTTGGCTTACGGCAAAGCATTGAAAGCAGAGAACCGTAAAGCTGGCTCAGTTCCTGTTTACGGGTCAGGCGGAATTACTGGATGGCATAACCAAGCCCTTGTCGATCAAACCTCAATCATCGTCGGACGAAAAGGAACTGTCGGAAGTCTTTACTGGGAAAGCCGCCCATTCTTCCCGATTGACACGGTTTTCTACGTCAAGTCACGCAAGCCACTCACCTATTGCTACCTTTTGCTCAAGACGCTTGGGCTTGATTCGATGAACACCGATGCTGCTGTACCGGGACTGAATCGAGAAAATGTTTACCGTCTATTAGTAACCGAGCCACCAGAGAATATTCTGGCCGCCTTCGATGACATTGCATCTGTGCTTCGGGCATCAATGGATGAAAACGATCAACAAGCCCAAACCCTCGCCGCCCTCCGCGACACCCTGCTCCCCCGCCTGATTTCCGGCCAGTTGCGTTTGCCGGAAGCGGCGGCATTGATTGAGGAAGCCACCTGATGTTCGACCTGGGCACACTGGAAGACCTGAATCTCCTGGCGGAAACGGCGGAACTGGAGTGCAAGCTGGCGCAGGGGCAGGATGGCAAGGGCGAACTGCCCAAGGATTTCTGGCTCACGTATTCGGCGATGGCGAATGCCCACGGCGGGGTGGTGTTGCTGGGAGTGCGCGAAAAGGCCGGGGTATTCAGCGTTGCCGGCATCGACAACCCAACCAAGGTGCGCGCTGATCTGTTCAACACCCTGAACAACCCGGCCAAGGTCAGCGTGAACCTGCTAAGCGATGCGGATGTGGCCGAGGTACATGTCGATGGCAAGACGGTTCTGGCGGTGAACATCCCTGCCGCGACCCGCCGCCAGAAGCCGGTGTTTCTGCATGGTCATCCCCTCGGCAATACCTACCGCCGCCTTAACGATGGTGATCGTCGCTGTGATGAGGAAACCGTCAAGCGGATGCTGGCCGAGCAGGTGGAAGACGAGCGCGATGCGCGGATTCTGGTCGGTTACGGCATGGAGGATATTGACCCGGAAAGCCTGCGTATCTACCGGCAGATGCTGCGCGACGAGAAACCGGGGCATCCCTTCCTGGAACAGAATGATTTTGAATTTCTGCAAAGCCTGCGTGGCTGGCGCCGGGATCGGCAAACGGGGGAGTCTGGCCTGACGCTGGGTGGGCTGCTGATGTTCGGCAACTGGGCGGCGATTCAGGATGCGCTGCCGCATTATTTTGTGGACTATCAAGAGCGACCGGAGGCCAAGACCGAGCTGCGCTGGGTGGATCGCCTGTACCCGGACGGCAGTTGGAGCGGCAATCTTTTTGAGTTCTTTCGGCGGGTGTATCGGAAATTGACCGCCGATCTGAAAGTGCCTTTTGCCTTGAAGGACGGGCAGCGCCAGGATGACACCCCGGTTCACGAGGCCCTGCGTGAGGCGCTGGTGAATACCTTGGTGCACGCCGATTACACTGGGCGGGTTTCCGTGCTGGTGGTGAAGCGCCCGGACATGTTCGGCTTTCGTAATCCCGGCGGCCTGCGTTTGCCCATCGAGCAGGTGATTCGCGGCGGGGAAAGCGATTGCCGCAACCGTATCCTGCATCAGATGTTCTTGCTGATTGGCCTTGGCGAACGCGGTGGCTCGGGCATGCCGAGAATCTACGGTGGCTGGAAAAGCCAGCATTGGCGGCCACCGGCCTTGTCAGAAAAGGATGAGCCAGAGCAAACGCTGTTGATGTTGCAGATGGCGGATTTGCTGCCAGAAAACGTGTTGCAGCAATTACGCGAGCGATTCGGCGCCGAGTTTGACGAGCTGGATTACAACGGGCGTCTGGTCATGGCAACGGTTGCGATGGAGCGTGTGGTCAGCCACAGCCGGCTGCTGGAAATCTGCGATGCGCATTCCCATGACCTGAGCCTGTTGCTTGCCCGTCTGGTTCGGCTGGGCTTTCTGGAAACGGATGGCCGCTCACGGGGGACGGTGTATTTCTTACCTGGCGATACCCTGCCCACGCCGGAGCAGGTCTTTGTTGGCCCGGCATTGCCGCAACCCGGAGCCGGCAATATGGGGAGCAGCTCCGAATACTCGAAGCTCACCTCCGAATACTCGGAGCTCACCTCCGAAGGTACCGATAGCGCAGATGAGAAACGGGATGCTTATGGCCGGCTGGTGACACCCCATCTGGACGCGCCGGTGGTGGATAGCCTGCAACGGCTGGAAAGAAATTTCCTGGCGGAACTGGAACGACTGGCTGAAGAACCCCGGCAACGGGACAGATTGAGCAGCGAGCGTATGGAACGGGTTCTGCAAGCGCTGTGCTCCGATCAATATCTGACGCTTTCTGTCCTGGCGGAATTGGTTCGCCGGAACCCGGATGGCTTGCGGCAGCAGTATTTGAGCAAGATGGTTCGGAGTGCGGAAATGCGACTGGCCTTCCCCACCAAGCCGACACATGAGCGGCAGGCCTATCGTGCGGCGATGGGCAAGACAGCGGATCAAGGCGAATAGGTTAACCATGACCGAAGACCAACTCGAACAAGAAACCCTGGGCTGGCTGGCGGAAGTGGGCTACCGCCCCCTGCACGGCCCGACCATTGCGCCGGAGGGGGAGTACC
>CALAGF010000315.1 GCA_937892345.1 uncultured Rhodocyclaceae bacterium
TGCATCTTGGTCATTACCATGGTGTGTTGAAAAACTGGGTTCAGCTCCAGCACGAGTACCCCTGTCTTTTCTTCGTTGCCGACTGGCATGCGCTGACCACCAATTACGACAACCCGCAAAATATCGAGAAGGCAACCTGGGACATGGTGATCGACTGGCTGGCTGCCGGCGTTGACCCGAATCAGGCGACGCTGTTCATTCAGTCCAAGGTGCCGGAGCATGCCGAGTTGCACCTGCTGCTGTCGATGATGACGCCGCTGGGTTGGCTGGAACGTGTGCCGACCTACAAGGATCAGCAGGAAAAGTTGTCGAACAAGGATTTGTCGACCTACGGTTTTCTCGGTTATCCGCTATTGCAGGCGGCCGATATCTTGATTTATCGCGCCGACAAGGTACCGGTGGGTGAGGATCAGGTGCCGCACATCGAGTTTTCTCGTGAAATTGCGCGCCGCTTCAATCATCTCTACGGACGTGAACCGGGTTTTGAGGACAAGGCGCGTGAGGCGGTGAAAAAGCTGGGCGGCAAGAAGGCTCGCCTGTATGAAGAGTTGCGCACCCGTTATCAGCAGGAAGGCGACAGGGACGCACTGGATCAGGCGCATGCCGTGCTGGATGAAATTCAGCATCTTTCGGTCGTTGACCGTGAGCGCTTGTTCGGTTTCCTGGAGGGGAGCAGTAAGATGATTCTGGCTGAGCCCGGTGCCTTGTTAACGGCAGCCTCCCGCATGCCCGGGCTGGATGGCCAGAAGATGTCCAAGTCCTACGCCAATACGATCACCTTGCGCGAATCGGAAGAGTCGGTGGCCAAGAAGGTCAAGAGCATGCCGACCGACACCCAGCGCATGCGCCGTACCGATCCGGGTGACCCGGCGCGTTGCCCGGTGTGGCAGTTGCATCAGGTTTATTCCGACGACAGTACCCGCGAGTGGGTGCAGCAGGGTTGCAAGACTGCGGGTATTGGTTGCATCGAATGCAAGCAGCCGGTCATTGACGGCATCCTGCGTGAACAGGCGCCAATGCGTGAGCGTGCGCAGCAGTATCTGGACGATCCGACGCTGGTCAAGAATGTGATTGCTGATGGTTGTGAAAAGGCCAGGGAAATGGCCCGTGAAACCATGCGCGATGTGCGCGAGGCGATGGGGCTGGAATATCACTGATGGGGATTGCGTCGTTCCGTAACCGCAGTCGGGCGGTCGACGCATGAATCTTGCGGTCGACCTGCCGCAGCAGCATCTTTCCAGCCATGTGGCGCGCATTTACGGTGCGCCGATGGCAGAAATGCCGCTGGATCTCTATATTCCGCCCGATGCGCTGTCGATCATGCTCGACGCCTTCGAAGGGCCGCTGGATTTGTTGCTGTACCTGATCCGCAAGGCCAATGTCGATATTCTCGACATTCCGATGGCGCCGCTGACTCGGCAGTATCTGGACTACATCGACAGCATGCAGGTCGGCAATCTCGAACTGGCTGCCGAGTATCTGGTGATGGCGGCCATGCTGATCGAGATCAAGTCGCGCATGCTCTTGCCGCGGCCCAAGACCGGGGAGGGTGATGAGGCCGATGATCCGCGCGCCGAACTGGTGCGCCGGCTGATGGAATACGAGCAAATGAAGATTGCCGGCCAGCATCTGAACGCGCTGCCGCAGGCCGAGCGGGAGTTTTTCTGGGTGGAAACACTGGTCGAGAAATCTCTGTTGGTGCGCTTGCCAGAGGTTTCGGCCGACGATTTGCGTGATGCCTGGATGGCAGTTGTCCGGCAAGCGGTACTTAAAAGGAATCACAAGATCAGTCGCGAAGAGCTGTCGGTTCGCGAGCACATGGGCATCATTTTGCGCGTGTTGCAGGAGCGGGGCAGTTTCGTACCTTTCATTACCTTGTTTGATCCGGAGATGGGGGCGCCCGGTCTGGTCGTCCATTTTCTGGCGATGCTCGAGCTGGCTCGCGAAAAGTTGATCGAAATTACGCAGACTGAAGCCTTTCAACCGATTTATATCCGGGTACATCAGGGTGGAACCGAGTCAGATCAAGAAAATTCTTGAAGCCGCCCTGTTGGCTGCGCGGGAGCCCATGTCGACGCACGACATGAAGAAGATGTTTGATCTCGCCTTCTCTTCGGATACCCTGCGCAAGCTTCTGGATGAGTTGCGCCTTGAATGGGCGGAGCGTCCGGTAGAACTGATTCAGTTGGCTTCTGGCTGGCGTTTTCGTACCCGGGCCGAGTATTTACCGTATCTTGATCGCCTCAATCCGGAAAAGCCGCCACGTTATTCGCGAGCCGTGCTGGAAACACTGGCGATCATTGCCTACCGTCAGCCGGTGACGCGTGGTGACATAGAAGAAATCCGGGGTGTTGCGGTCAACACCAATGTAATCAAGACTTTGGAAGAGCGCGGGTGGATCGATGTCGTCGGTCACCGCGAAACGCCGGGCCGTCCGGCGCTGTTTGCAACGACGAAACAATTTCTCGATGATCTGGGCTTGCGTGCGGTCAGTGAACTACCGCCACTTGAACAAATCAGCCAGACACTGGAGCTGAAACATGAAAACCAATAAACGTACGCCTTTCCGGGCGTCACCCGCAGACGCACCGGCCGGCGCTGAAAAACGCCCACGTCGCGGCGTAGACCGTAACAAACCCCTGCCCACAAGGGAGGATCAGCAGGTCGAACGTGACGCCTCCCCGGTTGAGGCGCTTGAGTCGGCAGCGCCGCGTCGCCGCCAGGGTACGCCGCAAACCGGTCGTGCCAATCGCGGCAATATCGGGCGCAATGGCAAGCCCTTGATCGAAGCCAAACCGGAGCGTTTGCAGAAAGTGCTGGCCCAGGCCGGCGTTGGTTCGCGGCGGGAAATGGAAGAGTGGATTGCAGCTGGCCGGGTATCGGTCAATGGTGAAACTGCGACCATTGGTCAGTCGGTTATCCCGACCGACAAGGTCAAGATTGGCGGACGCCTGATCAATATCCGCTTTACCGGCAGCAGTTCCCGGCCGCCGCGGGTGTTGATGTATCACAAGCCGGAAGGGGAAATTGTTTCCCGCGAAGATCCGGATGGGCGCCCTTCGGTATTTGCCGCGCTGCCGAGAATGCGCGGCGGTCGCTGGATCAACGTCGGGCGTCTCGATTTCAATACCTCGGGGTTGTTGCTGTTCACAACTTCGGGTGAGTTGGCCAACAAACTCATGCATCCCAGCTCCGAGTTGGTGCGTGAGTACGCTGTTCGGGTGTTGGGAGAGGTAACCATGGAAGCGCAGCAGCAACTGCTTAACGGCGTTGCGCTGGAAGACGGGATGGCCAATTTCTCCATGCTGGTTGACGGCGGCGGGGAGGGTGCCAACCACTGGTACAAGGTCAGCCTGTATGAAGGCCGGAATCGTGAGGTGCGGCGCATGTTTGAAGCGGTCGGCTGCACCGTGAGCCGCTTGATCCGTGTTCGTTATGGCCCGTTTACCTTGCCGCCCCAGTTGAAGCGCGGGCGTTGCCGCGAACTTGATGAAAACGAGGTCAAGGCCTTGATGCGTGAAGTTGCCAAACTGGGAAAACCGCGCGAGGAATAATCGCGGATGGGCGCAGGGAGCGCTCCTGCATGTGTATATCGATTGTTTGGGAGGAGTAAACTCGTTATAATTCACGGGTTTGTTCCTCCCGCACTTTTTTGTGGGCATCTTATTTTTCTGAGGTGGGCGTTTCGCCCATTTTTTATTTGTGGCTATGGATTTGAATTCGCTGCTTGAAACAACGGTTGTCGGCCTGGGCTATGAGCTGGTCGATGTCGAGCTATCCCCGCGTGGTCGGACCATTCGTGTGTTCATCGATGTGCCGGGGCGGGAAACCGGTATTGATGTCGAGGATTGCGCCAAGGTTTCCAATCAGTTGTCGCGCGTTTTCGAAGTAGAGAACATCGACTATGACCGCTTGGAAATATCCTCTCCGGGGCTTGATCGTGTGGTCAAGAAAGAGGCTGATTTCGAGCGCTTCGCCGGTCAGGATATCCAGATAAAGCTGCGCATTCCTCAGAATAACCGTCGCAATTTCCAGGGTCGTTTGCTCGGCTGCAAGGAGGGCAAGGTCAGCCTCCATCTGGAAAAGGATGACGTGGAACTCGAATTCAACAACATCGAAAAGGCACGTCTGGTGCCCCGATTCGACTGAAGTACCTGGAGGTTTTAGCCCATGAGCCGTGAAATGTTGCTGCTGGTCGATGCCCTGGCCCGCGAAAAGAATGTCAACAAGGATATCGTTTTCGGTGCCCTGGAATTGGCCCTCGCTTCCGCGACCAAAAAGCGTATCCACGATGAAGCCGAAGTGCGCGTTGCGATTGACCGGGATACCGGCAATTACGAGTCTTTCCGCCGCTGGCTGATCGTTGCTGACAACGAGTACGTCAACGAATATCTCCAGATGCCGCTGTCGGATGCCCAGAAGGATGATCCGGAGATTGAGGCTGGTGACTATCTGGAAGAACCGCTGGAGCCGATCGATTTTGGCCGTATCGGAGCACAGGCGGCCAAGCAGGTGATTCTGCAAAAGATTCGCGATGCCGAGCGGGAACAGATTCTCCAGGATTTCCTTGAGCGCAAGGAACATGTGGTTTCCGGCACGATCAAGCGCATGGAACGTGGCAATGCCATCGTCGAAGCTGGCAAGATCGAAGCCATGTTGCCGCGCGAGCAAATGATTCCCAAGGAAAACCTGCGCGTTGGCGATCGCGTCAAGGCATTTTTGCTGCGCATTGATCGCAATGCCCGTGGCCCGCAAATCATCCTCTCCCGTACCGCGCCCGAATTTGTCATCAAGCTGTTTGGCATTGAAGTGCCGGAAATCGACGATGGCCTGATGGAGCTCAAGGCTTGCGCCCGCGATCCAGGCATGCGCGCCAAGATTGCAGTCAAGTCCAACGATCCGCGTATTGACCCGATTGGTACCTGTGTCGGTTTGCGCGGTTCCCGCGTCACTGCCGTGCGTAACGAAATCGGCGGCGAAAATATTGATATCGTGCTGTGGTCTGCCGACCCGGCCCAGTTTGTCATCGGCGCACTGTCGCCGGCAGAAGTGACCTCCATCGTGGTTGATGAGGAAAAACACGCAATGGATGTCGTGGTCGATGAAGCGAATCTCGCCATCGCCATCGGGCGCAGCGGGCAGAACGTTCGCCTGGCTTCCGAGTTGACCGGCTGGACCATCAATCTGATGACCCAGGACGAGTCGGCCAAGCGCGCCGAGGCAGAGTACGCCGTGACCCGTGTGATGTTCATGGAAAAGCTGGATATCGACGAAGAGCTGGCAGATTTGTTGATCGAGGAAGGTTTTTCCACGCTCGAGGAAGTGGCCTATGTGCCGCTGGCCGAGATGCTGGAAATCGAGGGGCTGGACGAAGATATCGTCAACGAGCTGCGCAATCGTGCGCGTAATGTGTTGTTGACCGAAGCCATCGCAACCGAGGAAAAGCTGGAAAGCGTTTCCGAAGATCTGATTGGTCTCGAAGGTATGACCAAGGAGCTGGCAGCCAAACTGGCCGAACACGATGTCAAGACGCGCGATGATCTCGCCGAACTGGCAGTTGATGAACTGACGGAAATGACCGGCATTGACGAAGCGCGTGCCAAGGAAATCATTCTCAAGGCACGAGCTCACTGGTTCGAGTGAGCAGGAGGTAGTAACTATGTCTGCAACAACTGTTTCACAATTCGCCGTTGAACTGAAAATGCCGGTTGACTCGCTGCTTGAACAGCTTGGACGTGCCGGTGTCGGAAAAACGGGCGGTAGCGATACCCTGACAGATCAGGATAAAAATGGCCTGCTTGATTATCTGCGTCGTTCGCACGGAGAGGATCAGCCAAAGACCAAGATCACGCTGATGCGCAAGCAGACGTCCGAGATCAAGGCGACGGACTCTCATGGGCGCGCAAGAACCGTACAGGTTGAAGTACGCAAGAAGCGCGTGCTGATGAAGCGTGACCAGCCGGAACATGCAGCCGAAGGTGAGCATCTGCCGGAAGATGAACATGAGGTTGATCTCGATGTTCTGGAACAGGTGCTTGACGCCAAGGCGGATCATGAGCTGCTGCCGGAAACTGCCGCCGAGCCGGAACCCGTAGTGGAAGTGGTGCCGGAACCCGAGCCTGTGGTGGAAGTGCTACCGGAACCCGAGCCTGTGGTCGAAGTAGTACCGGAACCAGTACTTGAATCCGCTCCGGCTGTTGAAGCTGCGCCTCAGTCCGCAGTTGTGGATACGCCGCCGGTTCGCAAGGTGCTGGATCGGGCTTCGTTTATCGGCGAGAAGGAGCTGAAGGTTCGCGAAGAGGAGGCGCTTCGCCGTGGCCGGCTGCGTGAAATTCAGGAACGCGAACTGAAAGAGAAACAGGCGCGCGAACTCCAGTTGGCCCAGATGCGTGTTCAGGCTGAGCAGGCTGCTGCTGCAGCCAAAGCCGCCGAGGAGGCCAAGCAGCAGGTTGCTGCCCAGGCCAAGGCCGGTGAAGGTGAAAAGGGGACGCTGCACAAGAAGCCAGATGCCCCCAAAAAGGGCGACAAGGGTGGCCGCAGTGCAGATGACGGCAAGAAAAAGGCTGGCATCAAAACCCGCGGTTCCGATGGCGGTTCCTCCTGGAAGGACGGTCGCCACGGGCACAAGAAGTCGCACAAGGGCGACGACGGTCAGGGCAGCTTCCAGGCCCCGACCGAGCCAGTGACTCGCGAAGTCCATGTGCCGGAAACCATTTCTGTATCCGACCTGGCGCACAAGATGGCAGTCAAAGCCATTGAAGTCATCAAGGTGATGATGAAGATGGGTACGATGGTGACCATCAATCAGGTGCTGGATCAGGAAACCGCGATGATCGTGGTCGAGGAAATGGGCCACAAGGCACTTGCTGCCAAGCTGGATGACCCGGATGCTTTCCTCGAAGAGCGCGCGGAACACAAGGACGTACCGCTTGAACACCGCGCGCCGGTGGTGACTGTCATGGGTCACGTTGACCATGGCAAGACCTCGCTGCTCGACTATATTCGTCGCGCCAAGGTGGCATCAGGTGAAGCTGGTGGCATTACCCAGCACATCGGTGCTTACCACGTCGAAACCGAACGCGGCATGATTACCTTCCTCGATACGCCGGGTCACGAAGCCTTTACGGCCATGCGTGCCCGTGGCGCCAAGGCGACGGACATCGTTGTGCTGGTCGTTGCTGCAGATGACGGCGTAATGCCGCAAACCAAAGAGGCCATCCACCACGCAAAGGCGGCTGGTGTGCCATTGGTGGTAGCGGTCAACAAGATCGACAAGCCGGATTCCAATCCGGATCGGGTCAAGCAGGAACTGGTTGCCGAAGGGGTAATCCCGGAAGAGTACGGCGGCGATTCTCCGTTTGTCGCAGTGTCGGCCAAGAAGGGTACCGGCATTGATGAGTTGCTGGAAAATATTCTGCTGCAAGCCGAAGTGCTTGAACTGACTGCACAAAAAGATGCGCCCGCCAAGGGCCTGATCATCGAAGCACGTCTCGACAAGGGTCGCGGTGCGGTCGCTACCATGCTGGTTCAGTCCGGTACCTTGAAGCGTGGCGACGTCGTGCTTGCCGGTCAGGTCTTTGGTCGCGTTCGTGCCATGCTCGACGAAAACGGCAAGCCGATCAACGAAGCGGGTCCGTCCATTCCGGTTGAAATTCTCGGTCTGTCCGATGTGCCGGCGGCTGGTGAGGAAGCCATCGTCCTGGCTGACGAAAAGAAGGCGCGCGAAATTGCCTTGTTCCGTCAAGGGAAGTTCCGTGATGTCAAACTGGCCAAGCAACAGGCTGCGAAACTGGAAAACATGTTCCAGCAGATGGAAGAGGGCGAAATCAAGACCCTGCCGCTGATCGTCAAGGCCGATGTGCAAGGTTCTCAGGAAGCGCTGGTGCAGACCTTGGCCAAGCTCTCCAACGAAGAAGTTCGCGTTCAGATCATTCATGGTGCGGTGGGTGCGATCAGCGAATCCGACGTCAATCTGGCTCAGGCTTCCGGCGCCGTTATCATCGGCTTCAACATTCGTGCCGATGCCGGTTCACGCAAGCTGGCAGAAAGCTTCGGTGTCGATATCCGTTACTACAACGTGATCTATGATGCGGTCGACGAAGTCAAGGCGGCACTTTCCGGCATGTTGTCGCCGGAGAAGCGCGAACAGATCACCGGCATGGTGGAAATCCGTCAGGTCTTCAATGTTTCCAAGGTGGGCGCGATTGCCGGCTGTTACGTGCTGGAAGGTTTCGTCAAGCGCAACTCGCGGGTTCGCCTGTTGCGCAACCACGTGGTTCAGTGGGACGGCGAACTCGACTCGCTCAAGCGTTTCAAGGACGACGTCAAGGAAGTGCGCTCCAATTTCGAGTGCGGTCTCTCTCTGCGTGGCAATAACGACATTCAGGAAGGTGATCAGCTCGAGGCGTACGAAATCCAGGAAGTGGCGCGTTCCCTGTAATGAAAAAGCAGGGACCGAGAGGATTTCAGCGCAGTGATCGGGTCGCGGAGCAGGTGCGCCGCGACTTGGCCGATTTGCTGCGTAATGAGCTGAAGGATCCGCGTGTCGGGATGATCAGTTTGACTTCGGTCGAACTGACACCGGATTACGCGCACGCCAAGGTGTATTTCACCACGCTGAATTCAGAACATCTGGCCGATATCGAGCAAGGATTGAAGCGGGCTTCGGGTTTTTTGCGCCGGGAGCTGGGGCGTCGCATTCACATTCATACCTTGCCTGAATTGCACTTCATTTACGACAACTCCCTGGAGCGTGGCAGTTCCTTGTCGCAACTGATCGATCAGGCCAATCAGCTCAGCGATCAAACGCCGGAAGACTGATTTTTCATGCAGCCTCGAATTAAAAAGACCTGGAAGCAGGTTGACGGCGTGCTGTTGCTCGATAAATCGCCCGGCATGACGTCGAATGATGCCCTGCAAAAAGCCCGACGTCTGTTTTCGGCTGCCAAAGGCGGCCATACCGGCACGCTTGATCCAATGGCAACCGGCTTGTTGCCTCTCTGTTTTGGCGAGGCAACAAAGTTCTCTGCTGACTTGCTTGATGCCGATAAAACCTATGAGGCAGAACTCAAGCTGGGTGTGACGACCGATACCTCCGATGCCGAAGGGCGGGTGTTGGCAACTTCAGCGGTCAACCTTGCAGAAAGTGACATTCTTGCCGCTTTGCCTGCGTTTACCGGAAATATTCTCCAGACTCCGCCCATGCATTCTGCACTCAAGCGGGATGGCAGGCCATTGTATGAACTCGCTCGTCAGGGTGTTGAAGTCCATCGCGATCCGCGACCCGTGACGATTTACCGCATCGATTTACTCTCCTTTTGCGGTGATTTGCTGCGTTTGCGGGTAGCTTGCAGCAAGGGGACATACATTAGGGTTCTGGCCGCTGATCTTGGTCAGATGCTGGGCTGTGGTGCACATCTGTCTGCCTTGCGTCGAACCCGTGTTGGCGATCTCGATCTGGAAAATGCATACCCACTCGAGACGATAGAGAAAATCGAAGAGGCTTCGCGCAATGACGTGTTGCAGCCGGTGGACGCCTTGTTGCAAAGCTTGTCGCGGCTTGATGTGGAAGGTGATGCCGCTCAGCGTTTTGGTCATGGCAACCCGGTCGATCTGCCTGATGGCGCAAACGGCAAAATGCGCGTCTATGCCGCAGGAAAACTGATCGGCGTCGGTGAACCCGGGCCCGGGGGTCGTCTCTGGCCGAAAAGACTGGTGCAGCTGAGCGCCTGACGTGTTATCATCTTGAGCTTCCCGTGTCTTCGGGACGTGTTTTTAATCTGGCGTTCGCTCTATCAAACCGGGGCTGCGTCGTTTTCATGAAAGAGGGTTTTGAAATGGCCGTTACCACCGAACAAAAGGCAGCACTCGTTGCTGAATACGCTCAATCCCAAGGCGATACGGGTTCCCCGGAAGTCCAGGTTGCACTGCTGACCGCACGTATCAACGACCTCCAGCCGCACTTCAAGGAGCACGTCAAGGATCACCATTCCCGCCGTGGTCTGCTGCACCTCGTTTCCCAGCGTCGCAAGTTGCTGGATTACCTGAAGGGCAAGAATGTCGAGCGTTACCGTACCCTGATCACCAAGCTCGGCCTGCGCAAGTAAGGCGCTGCTGAAGCCAGGAAAGAGCGGCCCGGATTTTTCCCGGCCGCTTTTTTGTTTTTTGTTGTGCTTGTTTTTGTTGTGTCGTAAGTCATTGTTATTGTTGATATTGTGTGAGAGTGAAAGGAAGATATGTTTAACGTTGTCAAAAAAACCTTCGCCTATGGCGAACATCAAGTCACCATCGAAACTGGTGAAGTTGCCCGCCAGGCTGGCGGTGCCGTTCTTGTTTCCATGGAAGAAACCGTGGTTCTGGTCACCGTTGTGGCTGCCAAGAGTGCCAAGCCGGGCCAGGATTTCTTCCCGCTGACCGTTGATTACCAGGAAAAAACCTATGCCGCCGGCCGTATCCCCGGTGGTTTCTTCAAGCGCGAAGGCCGTCCTTCCGAAAAGGAAACGCTGACCTGCCGCCTGATCGATCGCCCGATCCGCCCGCTGTTCCCGGATGGCTTCTACAACGAAGTCCAGATCATCGCTACCGTGATGTCCCTGAATCCGGAAATCGACTCGGATATTCCGGCGCTGATCGGTGCTTCTGCCGCCTTGGCCATCTCCGGCGTGCCGTTCAATGGCCCGATCGGCGCTGCCCGCGTGGGTTACATCAATGGTCAGTACGTACTGTGCCCGACCCTCAGCCAGTTGAAGAGCAGCCAGCTTGACCTCGTCGTTGCCGGTACTGAAGCCGCCGTGCTGATGGTTGAGTCCGAAGCCGATCAGTTGTCCGAAGAAGTCATGCTCGGCGCCGTCGTTTTTGGTCATACCGAAATGCAGAAGGCGATCAACGCCATCAACGAGCTGGTCGAAGAAGCCGGCAAGCCGGAATGGGAATGGGAAGCTGCGCCGAAGGACGAAGCGTTGGTTGCCAGCCTGACCGCACTGGTCGGTGCCAAGCTCGAAGAAGCCTACAACATCACCGTCAAGCAGACGCGCAGCCAGGCCGTCAAGGTCATCCGCGCTGAAGCCGTTGCAGCCCTGTGTACCGGTGCCGAAGGCGCCCCGGACGAAAACACCGTTGGCAATCTGTTCCACGAAATCGAAGCTTCCATCGTTCGTGGCCGCATTCTGAGCGGCGCACCGCGTATCGACGGTCGCGATACCCGCACCGTGCGTCCGATCACCATGCGTTCCGGCGTTCTGCCGCGCACCCACGGCTCTGCCCTGTTCACTCGTGGCGAAACCCAGGCCCTGGCGGTTGCCACGCTGGGTACCAACCGCGACGAGCAGATCATCGACGCCCTGGCCGGTGAATACCGCGATCGCTTCATGCTGCACTACAACATGCCTCCGTACGCCACCGGAGAATGCGGTCGTGTCGGTACGCCGAAGCGTCGCGAAGTCGGTCACGGCCGTCTGGCCAAGCGCGCACTGCTTGCTGTGCTGCCTAAGCCGGAAGATTTCTCCTACTCGATGCGTCTGGTGTCGGAAATTACCGAATCCAACGGTTCGTCCTCGATGGCTTCCGTTTGCGGCGGCTGTCTGGCTCTGCTCGACGCCGGTGTGCCGCTCAAGGCGCACGTGGCCGGCATCGCCATGGGGCTGATCAAGGAAGGCAACCGTTTTGCCGTGCTGACCGATATCCTGGGTGACGAAGATCACCTCGGCGACATGGACTTCAAGGTGGCTGGCTCGACCGCTGGTATCACTGCGCTGCAGATGGACATCAAGATCCAGGGCATCACCAAGGAAATCATGCAGGTGGCGCTGGCTCAAGCCAAGGATGCTCGTATCCACATCCTGAACCTGATGCAGGAATCTGCTGCCGGTCCGCGTGAAGAAATGTCGGCCTACGCGCCGCGTCTGTACACCTTCAAGATCAATCCGGAAAAGATCCGTGACGTCATCGGCAAGGGCGGTGCAGTTATCCGTGCCCTGACCGAAGAAACCGGCACCACGATCGACATTCAGGACGACGGCACGATCACCATCGCTTCCAGCAGTGGCGAAGCCGCTGCCGCAGCGCGTGCCCGTATCGATGCGATCACGGCGGAAGTTGAGATCGGCAAGATCTACGAAGGTACCGTCCTCAAGATTCTTGACTTCGGTGCCATCGTTTCCGTGCTGCCGGGCAAGGATGGTCTGCTGCACATCTCCCAGATCGCTCAGGAACGCGTCAACAAGGTCGAAGACTACGTCAAGGAAGGCCAGATCGTTCGCGTCAAGGTTCTGGAAACCGATGACCGTGGCCGCGTCAAGCTGTCGATGAAGGCGGTTGCTGCGGAAGAAGGAGTTGTTCAACAGCAGCAAGAGCAACAGCAACAGTAAGCGTGAGTTCGCGCTGAAAAAAAGGGGCCTTGTGCCCCTTTTTTGATTTCAGCCCAATATTGCGGTCGACCGCTGCAAAAGTAAAAAAGCCACCGAAAGGTGGCTTTTTTACTGGATCGGAAACGCAGGCGATTATTTCGCCATTTGTTTTTCCTTCAATTCGTCCAGGGTCTTGCAGTCGATGCACAGGGTGGCAGTCGGACGCGCTTCAAGGCGCTTGATGCCGATTTCCACGCCGCATTTGTCGCAAAAACCGTAGTCGTTATCGTCGATGCGCGCCAGCGTTTCTTCAATTTTCTTGATCAGTTTGCGTTCGCGGTCACGATTACGCAGTTCGATGGCAATGTCGGTTTCCTGGCTTGCGCGATCATTTGGGTCCGCAAAAACGGTCGCTTCATCCTGCATTGTATGAACCGTGCGATCGATATCTTCGCTCAATTCCTTTTTCAGGGTCTCCAGAATTTTTTTGAAATGGGTGAGCTGTTTATTGCTCATGTATTCCTCACCAGCCTTGGGCTCGTAAGGTGCGAAATGTTTGTGAAGCAGGTCTTCTGCCATTTTGATTAGCGCGTCCCGGTGACGAAAAAACCGATTAAATATCAGAAAGCGAGAGGTGTGGCAAGGAAAGCTTCCATCATGATTCTGAGAGCAAAGATTCTCTGGCATTCTGTAATGAGCTCTGATAGTATGCGCGGCTCGTCGGGGCGTAGCGCAGTCTGGTAGCGCATCTGCTTTGGGAGCAGAGGGTCGTGAGTTCGAATCCCACCGCCCCGACCATTTCTTCCGTATTACCCTCATGTGCCCGTAGCTCAACTGGATAGAGCAGCTGCCTTCTAAGCAGCAGGTCGGGGGTTCGAGTCCCTCCGGGCACGCCAGTCAGAATTGGTGTGAATACTCGATAGGTGTCCCCCCTGATGAAAATCGCGATTGCCGGTACCGGCTATGTCGGTCTGTCCAATGCAGTCCTCCTGGCGCAGCACAACGAAGTGGTCGCGCTGGATATCGTGGCAGAACGAGTGGCCCTGATCAACCAGAAGCGCTCGCCGATTGTCGATGCGGAAATCGAGGCGTATCTGGCCGACAGGCCTTTGAACCTGCGGGCAACGCTGGATCAGCAGGAAGCCTACGGTGATGCCGATTTTGTCGTGATCGCCACGCCGACTGACTACGATCCGGAAACCAATTATTTCAATACGCGCTCGGTTGAAGCGGTGATCCGCGATGTGATCGCATTGAATCCTCGGGCAGTGATGGTCATCAAGTCGACGGTACCGGTCGGCTATACAGCGCGAGTTCGCGAGCAGTTTGCCTGCGACAGGATTCTCTTTTCTCCCGAGTTCCTGCGTGAGGGCAGAGCGCTGTACGACAACCTCTATCCTTCGCGGATCATTGTTGGCGAGCGCTCTGAACGTGCTGGCGTATTTGCTGCGCTGCTGCGGGAGGGG
>CALAGF010000316.1 GCA_937892345.1 uncultured Rhodocyclaceae bacterium
AGTGGCGCGGCCAGCATGCAGGTGCGTGGCGTTGAAAGCGTCGTCGGCAGCCAGCATGACGACCTGTTCAAGGTGACGGTCAGCGACGCCGTCGGCAATGCCTATGACGGCGGTTCCGGCGGTAATGACCGCCTGGATTACAGCGCGCTCACGGAAACCTCGCCCATCCTGGTGCAACTGCAATCGACCGGCAATGCCAGTATTACCCGCACGGTGGCCTCGGTGAACTACCAGGATGCGGTTCAGCGTATCGATACCCTGACTGGGACAGCCGGTAACGACACCGTCAAGAGTCTGGTTGCCGGATGGACGGTGCAGGCCGGCGGCGGTAGTGCTGACTTGCTTGATCTCAGCAAACAGACGGGTGGCAGTAATGAAACCGGCGATTTGCTGGTCAGCTTGCGCGCCGGTACGGCCAGCAAGACGGGCGTCAGCATGGCCATTTCAGGTTTCGAACAGGTGTACGGCGGCACGGGTAACGATACCTTCCGCGGCGACAACGAAAACAACCTGTTCGATGGCAAGGGGGGTGTGAACTGGGCGGATTACTCTCAGGAAACGCTGATCGGCATCAATGCCAACCTCGCCACGAATCTGGTGACCGGCTATGGCGAAGATACCCTCGTTGCCATCAACAACCTGCTGGGATCGCAGCGTGCCGATTTCGTGACGCTGGCCGGCGCTGCAGCCAATAACGTCATCGATACCAAGGATGAGTACGATACGGTGACCTACGCCGGTGCGACCGA
This sequence comes from uncultured Rhodocyclaceae bacterium, assembly GCA_937892345.1. Lineage (GTDB taxonomy): Bacteria > Pseudomonadota > Gammaproteobacteria > Burkholderiales > Rhodocyclaceae > Azonexus. The sequence goes on from CALAGF010000316.1 coordinate 750, forward strand.
CAAATTGTCGATTTCGCTGGCCTCGGACATGGCAACCGGCACGTCAACCGTGACCAGTAACGGCAGCCAGATCGGTACCGATCAACTGATCGGCGTTGAAAAAATCGTCGGCGGCGGTAATGACGATACCTTCTATCGTTTTTCTGCTATCGACATTGATGGTGGCACTCAGGGTAGCAAGGGCGATACCGTCAACTATCAGGGCGACAACGCGCTCACGGTGAACCTCCACAGCGGAACTGCAACCGACGGTACCGCGGTGACCCAGCGTCTTGCCAACATCGAAAACGTGGTCGGTACCGACAACAATGATTTGATTATTGGCAATGCCTCGGCGAATTACCTTGAGGGTGGCGCAGGCGATGACGTGATCAAGGCATCGTCAGGGAATGCCAACGACAACGATACGCTGGATGGCGGTGTGGGCACCGATGAGGCCAGTTATGCCGATGTGAGTGCCGGTATTACCGTGGATCTGCTCAGCAGCGCCAATGGCACAGCAACGGCCAATGTTTCTGGTGGCGCCCATGTCGGCAACGACACCCTGTACAGCTTCGAGCTCATTTCCGGTTCTGGCAGCAACGATCTGTTCAAGAACCTTGTGGGCAGCTACGAGCTGCGTGGCGGCGGCGGTCTTGGCGATACGCTGGATTACAGCAATGAAACTGCTGCGCTGTCGATTGACCTGGGCAATGTCGTCAAGGATATCGGCAACACCCGTCAGCAGACGGTCAGCGGTTTTGAATATGCGATTGGCGGCAGTGGCGCCGATACCTTTGCGGGCAATGCGGCCAACAACAAGTTCACCGGTGGCGATGATCTGGGGGTGACGGATGTCACCAGCTACAGCGGTGTCGAGTCCCGTCTGACCATCGATCTGATCAGTGCCGGCTCGGCAACCGTGGTCGGGGGAGCTGCCGTGGGCACCGATACCCTGATCGGTATCGAAAAGATCGTGGGTGGCAATCTTGCTGACACCTTCCGCGGACTGGTGGCCGGCTTCCAACTGGAAGGCGGCGACGGTGCTGACGAGGTCAATTTCACCGCAGTGACCGATGCCGGGCAGTCGATTACGGTCGACATGGCGATCGACCGTGTTTTGTGGACCACCAGCGGCAGCAACTACACCCAGACCATTACCGGTATTGAAAATGCAACCGGCGGCAGCGGCAACGACCTGTTCTTCGGAAACGCACAAAATAACGAGTTCACCGGCGGTGCCGGTTCGGACACGGTGAGTTACACCAGCGCGGCCGAAGCACTTGTCGTCAACCTGCAGAGCGGGATCGTGACCGGCGGTGCCCAGGTCGGGCTGGATCGTCTGTACAGCATTGAATATGTGATTGGCGGCAAGAGTGGCGACGAAATGATCGCCGCTGCCACCGGCAGTTCAATGGATGGCTACGAGGGCAACGATACCCTCAAGAGCGGTCTTGGCAACGATTCGCTGATCGGTGGATTGGGTGAGGACACGACAGATTACGGTGCGGTAGCCACGGGTCTCAGCATTTCCTTTGCCAGTGCCACGCGTGCCACGGTGATCGGTCATGGTAGCGACACACTGGACACCATTGAAATCATCAAGGGCGGTACAGGAGCGGATACCTTCGCTGGCATGCAAGGTACCTTGTATCAGTTGTACGGTGGGATCAATACCGACTTGCTGGATTACACGGCCTTGGGCGGTACGGCGGTTACGGTCAATCTGGCCGATAACCTGGCCCAGTCTGCGGCTGGCGGCGTGCAGCGGATTTACGAAATTGAAAACGTCACTGGCGGAGCCGGGAACGACAAATTTACCGGCAACAGCCAGGACAACCTCTTTACCGGCGCCGCAGGGGCCGATACCTTTGTTGGTGGCTTGTCCGGGCAGGGAAATGACAGCTTCCGCGGTGGCAACGATGCCAATATCGATGTGGCTGATTATTCGGGTGCGCCCTCAAACGCACCGCTGACCATCAAACTTGCGCCCAACGCGGGGGGAACTGCCACCGCGACCGTCAGCGGTGACGGGGTCGACAACGATACGCTCTACGAAGTCGAAAAAATCATTGGGGGCTCGGGCAACGATACGGTCATTGGCCTGGTCTCGGGCTATCGCCTCGATGGCAGCGCCGGCGATGCCGATTTGCTGGATTACAGCCAGAATTCTGATCTGTCGCCCAATAACACGGCGGTGACGGTCAATCTCGAGAGCGGTAGCGTGGCCTGGGATGCCGGCAGTGGCAGTGCTGTGCAGCAAACCATTGCCGGATTCGAGGCAGCCAAGGGTAGCGGTGGCGACGACTTCTTCCGAGGCAACAGCAATAACAACAACTTCAATGGCGGTGCCGGTACCGATACCCTCAGCTATACCAATATTGAGTCGGCATTGATCGTCGACCTGAATGCCGGCAAGGCCTTTGGCCAGGATATCGCCACCGACCTGTTAACCAGCATTGAAGTGGTGATCGGCGGCAAGGGCAACGACAGCATCATCGGCGGCACCTTTGCCTCCGGCACACAGGGCAATGATCTGCAAGGCCGCGAAGGCAACGATACGCTGCTCGGCAGTGTAGGGGCTTACAACGATACGCTGGATGGCGGCGACAATCTGGATACCGCCGATTACCGCACGGTTACTGGCGTCGCCCTGACGGTGACCTTGCAGTCGCAGACGACGGCACAGGTCGTGGGCCGCGGGACCGACAGCCTCGTGAATATCGAGGAAATCAAGGCTGGACAGGGTTCGGATGAGTTTGTGATTGGTGCCGGCTTTACCAATGACCCCGCGCAACCGATCACCTTGGACGGACACGACGGCGTGAGCGACCAGATTGACTTTGGCGCGCTATCCGCTGCGGTCACCGTGAATCTGCAAACGCATGGTGCGACATCCGGCAGCAATATTGGTCTGCAGCTTTTCAACATCGAGCGGGTTAAAGGCTCGGCATTTGCCGATTCGCTCAGCGGTGACAGTGCCGCGAATTCTCTATATGGCCTTGCCGGTGCGGATACGCTGGCAGGCGGTGGCGGCGATGATTTGCTCGACGGCGGCAGCAGCAGCACGCTGGGCATTGCGGATACCGATGTGGCCGATTTCGGCGCGGTCAGCAATGCCAGTTCCCTCACGGTTAACCTCAAGGCGGTGGGTAGTGCCCAGGTGATCGGCTCCGAGTCCGCCACCGATACGTTGGTCAGTATCGAAAAAATTGTCGGCGGCAAGGGGGGCGATCTGTTCAACAACCTCCAGTCCGGCTTCATTCTTGATGGCGGTCAGGGCATCGATCGTGTGGATTACTCGCTGACCAATACGGGGGCAGTGAATACCAAGGCGGTTACGGTCGACCTGTGGAGCACGACAAAAACGGCCTCCTGGGATAGTTCCGTCCAGCAGACCCTGATCGGCATTGAAAACGTCTGGGGCGGCGGCGGTGCCGACTTCTTCAAGGGCACCGACAATGTGGCCAACATCTTTGATGGCCAGGGCGATGTGGATACCGTCAGTTATGTGGATGTGTCGCAATCCATTCTGGTCGATCTGTCGCAGAACACCGCTTTGGGCGCACAGATTGGCGCCGACACGCTGCTGCACATCGAAAATGTGACTGGCGGCAGCGCCAACGATTCCTTGCAAGGGGATGCTGAAAACAACCTGCTGAACGGTAGCGCAGGTAATGACACCCTGATTGGTGGCGGGGGCGACGATACGCTGGATGGTGGTAGCGGTTTGGTGGATGTGGCCAGCTACGAGCTGGTTGCGGCCGGCGAAAAGCTGACGGTCAATCTGGTTTCTTCAAGCGATGCCACAGTCAGCAGCAACCTCTCCTCCGGTGGTATCGGCACCGATACCCTGCTCAATATCGACCGCATCATCGGTGGCAAGGACAGCGACCTGTTCAAGGGTTTGGTCCATGGTTACACCCTGGATGGCGGTAGTGGCAGTGAAGTTGACACCATCGATTACAGCAGCGTGACCAATGCGACCAACATCACCGTCAACCTGCAGGCCAACAGCGCCAACAACGGCGTTTCTGGCGGGGGACTGATCCAGCAGGCGTTGTACAACATCGAGAACGTGATTGGTGGTGCAGGCAACGACCTGATCTCGGGTGATCTGCACGACAACAGTTTCAAGGGCGGCAAAGGCGACGACATCCTCGTGGGTGGCGGCGGAGACGATACCCTTGAAGGGGGTGACGGCATCCTGAACAACGTCGACTCCGGTTACGACATCGCCGATTACAGCAGCGTTTCCGGCAGCACCCCGCTCACCTTCAGTCTGAAGACCGCCGATTCCGCCGTGATGACCAGCACCGGTGCGGAAGCGGGCAACGACATCCTGCTCAAGATCGACGAAATTCGTGGCGGTTCGGGGACGGACACCTTCCAGCATCTGGTTGCGGGCTATACCCTGGACGGCCGGGGCGGCGACAATCAGGTCGATTATCGTCAGACCGCTGCGGGTGCCACAGAAACCACCAATGTCACGATTGATCTGCAAAGTGCCACCAACAAGACGATCTGGAACGGGACAAGCAGCCAGATCCTGCGCAACATTCAAAGTGCGCTGACCGGTTCCGGCAATGACGTTTTCCTGAACGGGGTGTCGTCCAACCTGTTTGATGGCGGCCTGGGCAATGATTCGGCCTATTACACCGCAGCCACCTCGGGTCTGACCATTGACCTGGCTGCTCAAAGCGGGCGTGGTGCCGGTATCGGCGACGACACGCTGATTGCCATCGAAACCATTTACGGTGGCGAAGGCGGCGATGTCATCATCGGGGATGCCAATGCCAACCTGCTGGTGGGCTATCTGGGCAATGACACCTTGCGTGGCGGCGCCGGCAACGACACCCTGCGTGGTCGTGATGATGCGGGCGATGTGAGCGGTACTGCAGACACCGTGACCTACGGTGCCGTGGCTGCCAGCCTGGCTGTGGCGACCGCGCTTACAGTGCAACTGCAGTCTGAAACGCTGGCCAGCGTAGTGGGTGATGGCACCGATCGACTTGAGTTCATCAATGTGATCGTCGGTGGCGCGGGGGTCGATACCTTCAAGGGCTTCGTCAATGGCTACGCACTGAACGGTGGTGCCGGCAATGAGGCTGACTGGTTGCAGGTCAATCGCGATGGCAGCAACAACCTCTGGACGCGGAATACGACGGTCAACCTGGAAACCGGGGTCATTTCGAGTACCGATGCGGGCGCCAACGCCGTGAATCTGCTCGTCCAGCGTGTCGAAAATATCCTGACCGGGACCGGCAACGACAGCTTTATCGGCAATGCATCGAACAGCGTTTTCGATGGCAACGACGGTACGGATACCATGAGTTACAGCGATGTCGTCTCTGCGGTGACGGTCACGCTGGCCGTTGCGCCCGAGGGCGGGACGGTGACGGCAACAGCAACGGCTTCCGGCAACGATATCGGCAACGACAGCTTGTATAGCATCGAACTGATCCAGGGAGGCAAAGGGGCTGACAGCCTGGTTGCGGCGAATACCAGCGGCGTGATCGGCGGCTTCTCGTTCGAAGGCGGTTCCAACACCGATATCGCTGACTTTTCTGCCTTTGGCAGCGGTCCTTTGACGGTCAACCTCAACAGCAACCGGGTTTCCGGAGGCGGTGGGACGCTGACCATTTCCGGTGTGGAAAATGTACTTTCCGGCGCGGGCGACGACACCTTTATCGGTGATCCGGCCGACAATCAGCTGGATGCCGGCAGCAATACGGCAACGACCACCACGATTCGCGGGGCAACGGCGACCGATCCGGGTTGGGGCGGCGATTGGTTGACCTTCGACGGTGCAGGGGCCGGTGTTGTAACGGTGAATATCGGCAGCACCTTCACGACGCCCGCCAGCAGCGAGTTCACCGGCGAGCGGGCGAACGGTCGTGGGGCGGATACGGTCCTCGGTTTCGAGCACGTGAAAGGCTCTGCCAGTAACGACACCCTGATTGGCAGTGACGGCAACAACATTCTGATCGGCGGTGGCGGCAGCGGCGACGAAGTTTACGGTCGCGGCGGTAATGATTACATCGTTGCCAATGGTCTGATGTACGGCGGTAGCGGCAACGACACGATGCTGGCTGCAGCGGATGCCAACAATACTTTTGTGGGTGAGGATGGCGACGATTCCATCGTCGGAGCCAACGCTCGTGATGGTTTTGTTCTGGGCGCCGGCAATGACGTCATGGATGGCAAAGGAAACACCGCAACTGCGATTGCTACGGTCGACGGTCAGGATCGGGTCGATTACGCAACCTATTACGATGCGGCTGCGGGCGTTGCCATTACCCTGAATGCTTCGTCGGACTCTGCGACCGGGCTGGGGGCGCAAGCCATTGTGATGGGCGGCGGGGATGTGGGTTCCGACACCCTGAGCAACATCGAGTATCTGATCGGTAGCAACAATGGTGCTGACACGGTTTACAACTTCCAGAACAATTATTGGCTGGCAGGCAATGGGGGCGTTGATACGCTCAATTTCTCGACACTGACCAACGATGCAACGGTCGACCTGCTCAACTGGAATGTTTCTGTCAGCGGCCAGGGTAGCTTGCGTGCCTGGGATTTCGAGAATGTGCTGACCGGTTCCGGCAACGACCTGTTCTATGCGAACAGCGCCAGCAATGTCTTGAGCGGTGGCGTCGGGGCGGATACCTATCGGATCAACCCCAACGTCACGGTCAATATGACCGGGCACTTGATCAGCACCGCCTCGGCAACAACGAGTGGTTCGGGGCAGGGCAGCGATCAGCTCAACGACATCGAGTCCATCCGCTTTGCGCAAGGCAGCGATACCTTCTCCGGCCTGGTCAAGGGATACACGCTCGACGGCGATCTGGGCTCGGACGACTGGCTGGATCACAGCATCGTCTGGACCAACGCAAGCACCAGTGTGGCGAATGCAACGGCTGTGACGGTGAATCTGACTGCCGGCACGACGACTTGGGACGATGGTGGTTCGCAAGTCAGCCTGAGTTTCAGCAATATTGAAAATGCCAAAGGCAGCGATGGTAATGACCGTTTCACCGGAGACAGCACCTACAATCGATTCGAGGGTGGCCTGGGTAACGACGTCGCCGATTACAGCAGCGCTTCAGCAGGTCTCAGTTTTGCCGTCTTGACTGCCAATGCCTCCAACGATGGCACTGCCACGGTGGTGGGCTTGGGTGTTGCCGCCGATACCTTCGTCGGTATCGAGCAATTGGTCGGCGGCAAGACGACCAATGACAGTTTCACCGGCTTCTTTGGCGGTTATACGCTGGATGGCGGAGGTGTCGGAGAGAGCGGTTCGGATTGGGCCATCTATACGGCCAGCACGGTCGCACTCACCGTTAACCTGCTGACCGGACGCGCAACGGATGGCAGTGGGCTGGGTTCGAGCACGCAAACCTTGAGTGGTATCGAGAATTTCTCCACAGGTAGCGGCAACGATCTATTCAAGGGCAACGCAGCAAACAACCATTTCAATGGGGGCGCAGGCCTGCAGGACAAGGTCGATTACAGCAGCGCGACCAATGCCCTGACCATTGATTTGAGCCTCAATTACGCCCAGGGTGGCGCCGAGGTTGGCATCGATCAGTTGTACAACATTGAATACGTCGTGGGTGGCGCCGGCAACGACAGCTTCTGGGGTACGGAAGCGGACAATCTGTTCGAGGCCGGCAATGGCGTTGACCAGATGAGCTACAGCAATCTGGGTGCTTATGCATTGAACATCGTGCTGGATGGTGCCAACGACAAGATTTTCGTGACGGAAGGGGTTGATGGTACGGCGGGCACTGACACGCTGGTCGGATTCGAGGTGCTGGTGGGTGGTGCAGGCAACGATTCCGTTGGTTACGCTGTCTCGGGCTGGTATGACGGACTGGTGCTCGATGGCGCTTCAGGTAGTGCAGACAGTCTGGATCTATCCGCTGTGGCGACCGACACCGCCAAGGGGGTAGCCTTTGATCTGAATACCAGCTTTACCGATGCGCAAAGCGGGCTGACCAGCCTGGGCCGTGTGGTCTACAACACGGAAACCATGTTCGTTAAGAACATCGAAGCCGTGACCGGTGGCGCTGGCGATGACAGTTTTGCCGGGAGCGTGGCCAATGAGTTTTTCCATGGCGCCGGGCAAAGCACCCTGGCTGGCGGCGGCGATGTGCTGGATCACCGCAATGCCGGTAGCGGCATTAGCCTCTGGATCAATTACGGTACGCTGGATGGCACGGTGTACGGTTTGTCCACCGGTACGACAGAAGGTACTGACAGCTTCGACGGGATTGAGCGTTTCCTGCTGTCCAGCAACTATGCGGATACCTATTATTTTGCCAATGGGGTCTATCCGGCAACGCCCAAGAACTTTTACATTGATGCCGGTGATCAAGGCGGTGCGGGTAACCGTGATGTGGCGTCTTACCACTGGTCGTCGAGTGCATTGAGCGTCAATCTGAGCTTGAATGCCGGAGCAACGACAGCCGTGATTCAAGGTGTTGGTGGCGGCACCAAGGTGGGAACCGATACCCTGCTGGGCTTCGAAGACTTGACCCTGACCGCAGATGCTGTGGGCAGCACGATCAGCGGCCTGGCGAACGGCATGCGAATTGATGCCACGGGTAACGGTGATACCGGTGCCGCAGCAGACTGGCTGGATTTCGCCTCGGAATCCACGGCTTTGAATGTCAATCTGACCGGTGTGCCGACCGTGACCTGGTCTGGCGGCAGCATGCAGGTTTCGTGGTTTGAAAATGTGCGGACCGGTTCCAACAGCGACACCATCGTTCTGAATGGCGGCTACGCCAGTTCGGTGGACGGGGCCGCGGGTAGCGATACGGCAGATTTCAGCCAGTACGGCAGTGGCATTTCCGTCACTTTGGGCGCGTCGACCGCAGTCAATACCCTGGTTCGCTACGGTGCCTTGATCGATACCCTGCTCGGGATCGAGAGTATTACCGGCAACGCCGGGACGGATACCTTCGTTGGCTTTGCACACGGTGTGAGCATCAACGGGGCATCGGGTTCGGCTGATCGCCTCGACTTGTCCGGCGTCAGCCTGGGGGCCGCGACCGGGATTGTCGCGGACCTGACGGGTACGGCAAGTTTCGGCAGTTCGGTGATGGGTTTGGCGGGGATTGAATCGATTCTCGGCAGTACGGGCAACGATACTCTGTCGGGCGCCATCGGGACTCGCGAAACCCTGAACGGGGGCAGCGGGGTCGATGACACGGTAACTTACGCGGGGCAAGCGACCGCACTCACCGTGACGCTAAACAATGCCGGCTCGGTGACGGTTGAAGCCAGCAGCGTGACGGATTATCTGTATAGCGTTGAGCACATCATCGGCGGTAGCGGTAATGACACCTTTGTCGGCGCGATGGACAGTGCTGCAGGGGCAATCAATGCCAATTTCCTGCTCGATGGCGGATTGGGGACCAACCGCCTGGATATGACGGGGCACACCAAGGTATCCACGTATACATTGACCGGCAGCGCGAACGGTAGCCAAACCCTGGCGACAACCGTGGGCGGCACGGCGGCTACCATGGCCTTTACCAATATCCAGTACATCCGGGGCAGCAATACGCAGGTCGACACCTTCAACACGCAGTTTGGTACCGGTATGACGCTGCATGGAGGCAACAATGATGGCGATATTCTCGCCTTGCAGACGGCCGGGGGTTACACGGTCAATCTCGCGGCGGGTACCGTCAGCCTGACGGGCAGTTCGGGCACCATGTCGATCATTGATATCGAGAAGGTCCGCAGCTTCAATGGCAACTATGCCGATCTGTTCATTGCGACCACCGGCCCCAACGAATTCAACGGTTATCTCGGTACGGATACCCTGGATTACTATCAGGGCAATGGCACCAACCTTGCCGGCATCAATCTGACGGTCAACCTGACCGCCGCCAGTGGTCTGGTGAATGGTTGGGCGTCGACGGATACGCTGCTCGGTATCGAAAACATCATTACCGGCAAGGGGGATGACATCTTCCTGCTGACCAACGATACGATCGCCAGCGATCTGGATGGCAGGGACGGTGCCGATACCGCGAGCTATGCCGCGAGTGGCGTAGCGGCTACGGTGACGATGACCTCAGAAGTATTGGCAACCGGGCAAACGGGTTCAACGGTCGATACATTGCGCAACATCGAAACCTTCATTGGTACGAGTGCTGGTGACAGTTTCCGGGTGAATGGCGGTAGTGGCTACAACTTGGATGGCGGTGCCGAGGGCGATCTGCTTGATCTGTCAGGCTATGCGCTGGGCGGCCTGGCCGCCGGCCAGTTGCTGACGGTCAACCTGAATAATCTGGGCGGTTTTGCGCGCTTCAGTGATGGCAGTACCACGCCAGTCACCATGACGCTAAAAGGGATAGAAAACGTCACCGGTACGGCACGGGATGATTACATCATCCTCGATGCGCAGGCCAACAGCGTGAATGGCGGTAGCAGCGGGGCTGACACGGCTGATTTCAGCCATGCCGGCGCAGGTTCGCCCGTTGTGGTTGATTTGACGACAGGCAATGCCACGGTGGGCGGCGTGGTCGATACCCTGAGTGGTATCGAAAATCTCGTCGGCGGTAGCGGCAGCGACCTGTTCTACGGTCAACTCTCCGGTACGACCAATAATGTGTTCGACGGTGGCGCAGCCGGTGCTGACGAAGTGAGCTATGCCAAGATCAGTTCGGGCAGCGAGTTTGCACGGATCACCTTGAATGTCGATGGTTCAGCTACTGTCATCGGCTCCGCCGGGACCAGCGGTGCGATCGGCACCGACACGCTGCGCTCGATTGAAGTGATTTCCGGTACCGGCACATCTGCCGGAGGTATCGGCGACAGCTTTATCGGTTTCTACACGGGCTATACCCTCGATGGCGGTGTCGGTAGTGATGCCCTGGATCTGGGCGCAAGCAGCAGCACTTATACCGTCAGCCTGGGGCTGACCGACGGTTACGTGCGCGTGGGTGCCCTGGGCAGCAACAGCATGCTGTTGAAGAACATCGAACGCATCATCACCAGCACCGGCAATTTCGACGATTACGTTTATGCCGGTACGGGAAGCACGGCAAATTACATCGATCTGGGGGGGCAGTCCATCGAGGATGCCGTCGATTACGGTGCGCTGACCAGCCCGATTACCGCCAATCTGGCGACCAATACCGTCACCATGACCGGCCGGGTCGATACCTTGGTCGGCGTCGAGTATCTGGTGGCTGGCCAGGGCAATGACTCGATCACTGGCAATGCCAGCGACAACAAGCTCTTTGGTGGCGACGGTCTGGATACGCTCGTCGGTGCTGGCGGCAAGGACAGTCTCTATGGCGAAGGTGGGGGTGGTGTCGCCAACTACGCGGCTTACGTCGGTTCAACACCGATCACAGCCACCTTGATCAGCGCGACGTCGGCCACGGTTTATGTCAGTGCTTCCGATCAGGATTCGCTCTATGGCATGACGGCGATTACCGGCGGTAGCGGTAACGATGAATTCACACTGGCTGCCGGCACCAACTACACCGGCTATACCCTGGATGCCGGTGCGGGTACCGGCGATCGTCTGAACTACGGCGCCTGGACTCAGACTGGCGTGACCTACGACCTGAGCAGTGCAACGCAAACCGTGATTGCAAGCGGTATCGCCCAGACCCTCAAGGGCTTCGAATACTACGTAACCGGCACGGGCGACGATAGCCTGTATGCCGATACCGTCGCCGGGACCAATAACCAGTTCTACATGGGAACTGGCAACGACCTGGTCAGCTATGCCAGTGTCGCCGCCACGGCTTTGACCGTGACGCTGGATACCGGCACGGTGGGCAATGCGACCGTACGTGGTGTCGGTACCGACAGCATTACCGGTGCGGAGAGTATTGAAGGCGGAGGCGCCAGCGATACCTTTGTCGGTTTCGTGGCCAGCGGCCTGGCCTTGGATGGCGGCGCGGGCACCGATTGGGTGAGCTATTCCGGCACGGCAACGGGGGTTACGGTCGACTTGTCCGCGAGTGGAAAAACCATTCGCGGCGGCGTCACCCAAACCTTCAGCAATTTTGAAGCAGCCATTGGCTCCAATACCAACGACAGCTTCATCGGGGATGCTGCTGTCGCCAACGCATTTACCGGCGATACCGGCAACGATACATACGACCTCTCGAACAGCGCGGCAGCAGTGACGGTAGACCTCACCGCCGGACGTGTTTCCATCGGCGGCGTGGTCGATACGATCAGCGGCATCGAAACCCTGATCGGGGTCGATGGCCAAGCTGACATCTTCTACGGCAATACCAGCAATGCCTACGGCAGCAGTCTTGTCGGCGGTACAGGCGGTAGCGACCTGATCAGTTACAGCAAGGTCAATCCCGGTGCCGGTGTCACCGTTGCCTTGAGCGCGGTCGGTAACGGAACGGCAACCTTTGGTTCCTATGCCGATACTTTCACCGGTATGGAAAGCCTGCAAGGCAGTCTGGCGACCAAGGATGCAATTACCGCAAGCAGCAACTTCAAGCTGGATCTGAGCGGCGCAGGCAGTGGCACGGTCAGCATTGGCGGCAGTGAAGCCATCGCCTTCAGCGGCTTTGAAACCTTTACCGGGATTGCCGGCAACGACACCCTGGTGGGCAATGCCGTAACTGCGGCCAGCCTGACTGCGGCCGGCGCCGGCGCGGTGACCATTGGCGGTCTGGGAATGGCTTATACCGCCTTTGAAAATGTCAGCCTGCATGGCTCAAGTGGCAGCCTGACGGTGACGGGCGGCACGGTGGCTGTGAGCGGCACCAATGCCGGCACGGCAAGCATCGGCGCACAGACGACCAATTTCGACAATATGACGGCGTTGACCGGTAGCGGCACCAACACCTTGACGACATCCGCCAGCGGTGCAGCGACCTACACCCTGACTTCGGCCGGCACGGGCAGCCTGAGCGGTGATTACACTGCGACCTTCAGCAGTTTTGAAAGCCTGCAGGGCGTAGCCAACGATACCTTGGTGATCAACAACGGCGGCAGCAATATCACGGCTGCACTGACCGATGTGGGCGTTGGCGAGATTACGATCGGCACCGTTACCAGCGTCAGCGGCATGGACTCGATGACGGGTGGCAGCGGTACGACC
>CALAGF010000317.1 GCA_937892345.1 uncultured Rhodocyclaceae bacterium
TTAAAACTCAAGTTTTGATTGAAAATGGTGGTACGGTTGTTATTGGTGGTATTTTTGAGATGGAAGAGTCAAATCAGGAAAATAAAATTCCTGTTTTGGGGGATGTTCCGGTTGTTGGTAATTTGTTCAAAAACAGAACCAAAGAGGCGGTAAAACGTGAAATGTTAATTTTCATTACGCCAAAGGTGATTGCCGATCGCTCGGCTAGTAAATAAGAAACTTGTGTAGAGGAAAAGTATGAGAAGCGCAATAAAATATTTTTCGCTGGCGGCAACAATTTTGCTCGCGTCCTGCGGTGGGGGTGGGGGGAGTGCAGGTACTACTCCCGGTGGATCAACTGTTTCTGTCGCTAGTTTTGACTACGTTCTTGACAAAAACGCCATTTCAAACTCCGGCGCTGACGAAGCTACCTTGACTGCAACCGCATTGGATGCCACCAACAACCCGGTTTCTGGGGTGACATTCAAGGTGAGCGCGGATTCCGGTATTTATACTCCTGTTACCACTGTGACTGACTCCTCTGGTAAGGTTGTAGGGAAAATTTCTACCGGGGCTAATAAATCGAATAGAGCCATTAACCTGTCGATGACGATGGGTGACAAAGCCAAGACAGACAAAATTTCCGTTACAGGAAGCAAAATCAGTTTGTCCACGGTCCCCGCTGCACCCGCCCCAGGCGGGCAAGTGAGTTTGGCGATCAAAGTTGTTGACGTCAATGGCGTTGGAATCGCTGGTGTGCCCGTGACTTTGGGTGGAAGCCTTGGCTTCAAAGGAACTGTGAATACCGATTCCACAGGAACTGCGAGTGCCGTCATTGCAGCTGCTCCAGCTGCTGGTGGTATTTACACCGTGGAAAGCACGGGTTCTGGTGTGACAGAGACTCGAGAAGTTCAAGTAATCAGCCCCTCCGCTGGAGTCCCCGACGCCGTAGGAACCATTTCGGCTGCTAGTCTTGCAATTACTCCAAACACGATTACCCCGAATGCTGCTGGCGTAACGACGAGCAGAGCTGCGTTGCGTGCACTCTTCCAAGATGCCTCTAACCGGGCGATCAAAAATGTGCGCGTTCGGTTCGAAATCGTCGAGCCTAGTTTGGGTGCTGGTGAGCAAATTTCGACAGGAAATGCGATTGTCTATACAGACCAAAATGGTGTGGCAACGGCCGACTACATTGCCGGAACCCGTTCGAGCCCTACTAATGGTGTAGTGATTCGTGCTTGCTACGCAGCTACTGATGCTGCTATCGCTGGAACCGCATGTCCCAATTCTCAGACTGCGACCATGACGGTTGCTAGCTCTCCGCTGTCAATTACCTTGGGTGACAATAACAAGTTGGAGAAGGGTAATAGCGAGCTCACTTATATCAAGAAGTTTGATGTGGCCGTTGCCGATGCTGCAGGTAATGCGGTGCCAAATGCACAAATCTCAGCTAGCGTTGATTTGCGTTCTTACAGGAAGGCTGCTGGGATTGCGCTTGTGAATGACGCCATTGGATACATTACACCCCCGGCTATTTGCGCAAATGAAGATGCCAATCGTAACGGGCTGCTTGATGCGTCTGAGGATATCAATGGCAATGGCAAAATTGAGCCCCGTAAGGCGGACGTTATTATTTCCTACGTTGGAGGGCAAGTAACTGGTGCCAATGGAAGAACGGTGATTCAGGTCGAGTATCCACAGAGTGTTGCTTATTGGATTGACTATGCAGTGAAGGTGACAACCAATGTTGCTGGATCTGAAGGATCGGTGGAGAAGGTCTACTTGACGGAGGCTCTCAAAGAGGACGTCGAAAATGGTTCGTTCTTGAAGCCTCCATACGGAGCGCAAGGGTGCACATCTCCTAACTAATAGGAAATGCTAAAAAAGGAGCAGCAAGGCTGCTCCTTTTTATTTATTCTTGCTTAATTTGAATTTGGTGGTTATCGCGGTTTCTATGAAATATGCTGCTTTGATGGTGAATGTTGGTGCTGAGCGTTCATATCCGATTGAAATTTTTGCGGGAAATTTAGATCAAATTGGAGACCTTTTTGATGTTATTCCTTCGGCGCGTAATGCTTTAATTGTTACCAATGCTGTTGTAGAAGGTTATTACCTTTCTGCGCTGAAAAAAGGAATCGGTAAAAATTTTCAAAGAATTTTTCATATTTCTTTGGATGATGGAGAGGCGGCGAAGAATTGGAATTCTCTAAACAAAATTTATGACGTACTGCTTCAAAATGAGTGCGATCGCAATACTGTGATTTTTGCTTTGGGGGGTGGTGTTGTTGGTGATATGGCGGGATTTGCGGCGGCAACCTTCATGCGAGGAATTCCGTTCGTGCAGGTACCCACTACGTTGTTGGCTCAAGTGGATTCGTCTGTAGGGGGGAAAACGGCGATCAACCATCCCTTGGGTAAAAACATGATTGGCGCGTTTTATCAGCCCAAGGCTGTGATCTGTAATTTGGAGACGCTGTCTACATTGCCGTCTAGAGAATTGAGTGCAGGTCTGGCCGAGGTAATTAAATACGGGCCCATTTTCGACATGGATTTCATGCAATGGCTTGAGACTTCGGTTGAGCAAGTGCTTGCCAAGGATATGAAGTCCCTGGCGTTCGCTGTGCAGAGATCCTGTGAAATCAAGGCGGCGGTGGTGGGGCAGGATGAGCGGGAGGCTGGCCTTCGCGCCATCCTCAATTTCGGTCACACCTTTGGCCACGCCATCGAAGCAGGCATGGGCTACGGTGTCTGGCTGCACGGCGAAGGTGTGGCTGCCGGCATGGTGATGGCTGCAGAACTTTCGCGTCGCTTGGGCATGGTGGATGAAGCGTTCGTTCAGCGCTTGAAGTCGCTCATTGAACGGGCCGGGCTGCCCGTGCGTGGCCCTGTGCTGGATGCTTCGGACAACGCTGGCCGATATCTGGAACTGATGCGCATCGACAAAAAATCTGAAGCTGGTGAGATTCGGTTTGTGCTGATTGATGGACCTGGCAAGGCCGTGGTGCGTGGGGCGCCTGACGCGCTGGTGCGTGAAGTGATTGATGCCTGTTGTGCTTGATTGCTATTAATTTGAT
>CALAGF010000318.1 GCA_937892345.1 uncultured Rhodocyclaceae bacterium
GGTTGTAGGTGCCGCCGTACAGCGTGCTGGAGGTGACGATGTTGTCGCCGGCCTCGGCGATGGTCTGGATCGCGGCGGTGATGGCTGCCATGCCGGAAGCCATGGCCAGCGCGGCAATGCCGCCTTCCATCGCGGCGACGCGCTTTTCCAGCACGTCGGTGGTCGGATTCATGATGCGGGTGTAGATATTGCCCGCCACCTTCAGGTCGAACAGATCTGCACCGTGCTGGGTGCTGTCGAAGGCATAGGAGGTCGTCTGGTAAATCGGTACCGCCACGGCCTTGGTGGTCGGATCGGGAGAATAGCCGCCATGGACGGCAAGCGTTTCGATTTTCATGCGTGTGTCTCTCTAGGTTTTGTGGGCAAAAATGAAGTCTAGCAGGCGTTGACCGTTGACGTTCAGGTGCGGTCGTCAAAACCGTCATCTTGCTGCGGTCGACCGGCGGCCTTGACCAAAAACCGACCGGGATCGACGGCTTCGACGAGGTCGTTTTCAATCGGCAGCGGCTGGCCCTCAATCCAGGAAACCAGCAGGTCGGCCATCAGCGCCGACCAGACAATGCCGCGCGCACCAAAGCCCTGCACGCACCACAAACCCGGCTGGCGCGGTAAAGCAGACAGACGCGGGCTGCCCTTGATGCGCGTGAAATCCGGCAGCGGGCCGACAATCGGCATGCGGTCGGGCGACATCGGGCGCAGGCCGACGCGTCCTCTCAAGTTGGCTGGATCCGGAGGGTTTAGAAGGCCAGGCAGACTGCTACCAACGCGTTCAATGTTCTCGCGGTGATCGGCGCTTCGTTCGTCCAGCCCCGTGTCACCCAGTTGCAAGGTGGCGCCGATCAGATGAATGCCGTCTATCTCCGGCATGGCATAGCCATTGCGACAAACGACATGCGACAGCGGCTTGCAGTTGTCGGCGGGCAGATGCGTAACCTGACCGCGCGCCGGGCGCTGGGGGAGTGGGGAGAACTGGCTGAAATCGCTGGCACCGGCACCCGCAGCCAGAATGAGTACCGGCGCACAGCCAATCGGGCAGGCATCCGTGTTGCTCAGTTGCCAACCCTCGGGGCTGGGGCTGATTTGCGCTACATGGACACCGTAATGCACTTGAATTGCTGGATGGCTGTCCAGCGCTGCCTTGCATACCGACGCCGGATTGACCCAGCCGCCATTCGGAAACCACCAGCCGCCGGTCTCAAGTTCGAGGCCGAGCCGTTTTGATGCGGTGTCGGCATTTTCATATTGCATCAGTGCTGGCGGCATCTGTAGCCGGTCAACCGCTTTTTTCTGCTGCTTCTCATGCTCGCTGTCGCGTCCGAGATGGACTACGCCGCAGGCCGACCAGCGCGCATCGGGCAGGCTGTTCAACAGTTGCCGGGTGGCAAGGTAACCGGCGCGGGTGAGACGCGAAAGCTTGCTGTCATCCGCACTGGGCAAGGGCCGCAGGACGCCGGCCAGATTGCAGGAGGCGCCACTTGCCGGGCCGGCGGCCTGCTCGAATACGGTGACTTGCCAGCCCGCGGCCGCCAGCCTGGCTGCAGTGACGCAGCCGGCGATGCCGGCACCGATGACAATGGCGCGGCGCTCGGCCGGCGCTTGATGGCGATCCGGTCGGCGCGAGCGCAAACGGCCAAACAGCATCTGGCGTTTGCCGGCAAATCCGGGACGTTTTTCGACATCGAACTCGGCAGCGATCAGGCTGCGTCGTACACTGCCGGCTACGCTCCAGGTTGCCAGCGTGGCGCCCGGAGCGGCCAGACGCGAGAGCGCGCGGCAAAGTTCGGGAGACCACATCTCCGGATTAGTTGCCGGTGAAAATCCATCAAGGAAAAATGCATCGACTGAGGCGTTGACCGCACGCAACTGTGTGGTCGCATCGCCAAATATCAAGGTCAGCACCACTTGATGGCCATCCAGAAAAATCCGGTGCATACCGGGGGTCAGGATGGGCCACTGCGCTTGCAGTTCGGCGGCCAGATCGGCAAATTCCGGCCAGGCGGATTGCGCGGTTTTCAGGTCGTTGACCGTAAACGGGTGTTTTTCGAACGAGACAAAATGCAGGCTGCGAGCGCGTTGTGGGTCCTTGCGCCAGGCCGCCCAGGTCGCGAGGAAATTGAGGCCCAGCCCGAAGCCGGTTTCGAGAATGACAAAACGGTCGCGTCCCTGCCAGCGCTCGGGCAACTGATTGCCGCCCAGAAATACATGGCGAACCTGGGCGGGGCCACCATGGGCCGAATGGTACACGTCGCCATAATCCGGAGCGAAGGGCGTGATGCCATCGTCGGCAAATTGCAGGTGGGCGGGAGTGAGCGCAGCCAAATCAGTGCAGCAGGGTGCCGGACTTGACTGGAATGGGTGCTGGTGGCTCCGTCTGCGCAAGGGCCGATTTGTCGTAATCCAGCACCAGATCCCAAGCCGACTGTTTGGCGGTATTGCGCAACATCGCACACAGGGCTTGCAGCATTTCCGCATTCAGGCTGAGGTTGAAACTGCGTTCCCGGCCTTCACGGAAAGTGATTTGCACGATGCCGTCGCTGACTGGCGAGAGTTTGACTTCACTCGCCAGCAAGGGTGACATGCCTAACGGATAGGTGGCCTTGTCTTCCTGAAACGGTTTGTCGAAGCTGGCTTGTGGCTCCGTGGCTGCCGTGCTGGTTGTGGTTTCGGTTGCCGCTTGCGGCCGTGGCGCAAGATGGCCGCTGAGCAGCGCGGTCAGATGCGGCCACAACTCGCGCAGAAAGCGCCGGGTGAGCCAGACCCGAAATTCTTCATCAGCCTGCGAGGAAATGCGCAGCGTCAGCCGGTCCTGCAGGGCATCGCGAGCTACCTGGATCTGTCGGATCTGCATGACGCTACCTTCGGTAAGGTGGATTATTCGGGACGCATCGACGGGAAGAGGATGACGTCGCGAATCGCCGGTGAATCGGTCAGCAGCATGATCAAGCGATCGATGCCGATACCGCAGCCACCGGTCGGGGGCAGGCCGTATTCGAGGGCGCGGATGAAGTCTGCGTCGTAATACATCGCTTCTTCGTCACCGGCATCCTTGGCTTTCATCTGCTCCTGGAAGCGGGCTGCCTGGTCTTCAGCATCGTTCAGCTCGGAGAAGCCGTTGGCGATTTCGCGGCCGACGATGAACAGCTCGAAACGCTCGGTGATTTCCGGATTGGTATCCGAGGCACGGGCCAGCGGGCTGACTTCGACCGGATAGTCGATGATGAAGGTCGGTTCCCAGCACTGGGCTTCGGCACAGGCTTCGAACAACTGCAGCTGCAGGCTGCCGAGGCCACCCGGCTTGACCTTTTCGCCGAAGGCGTTGATCTTGGTCTTGAGGAATTCGGCATCGGCCAGTTGCGCGTCGGTGAAGGACGGCTGTTCGCGTTGGATCGCCTGGCAGATGGTCAGGCGATGGAAGGGCTTCGACAGGTCGAGTTCGCGGCCCTGATACTGGAAAACTTCCTTGCCGAGCGCTTCGCGGGCGGCGTGGCGGAGCAGGCCTTCGGTGAAGTCCATCAGCGTGTGGTAGTTCGCATACGCCTCGTAGAACTCCATCATCGTGAATTCCGGGTTGTGGCGCGGCGAGAGACCTTCGTTGCGGAAATTGCGGTTGATCTCGAAGACCTTTTCGAAGCCGCCAACCACCAGTCGCTTCAAGTAAAGCTCGGGCGCGATACGCAGGAACTGCTGCATGTCGAGCGCATTGTGGTGGGTGATGAAGGGCTTGGCCGCAGCACCGCCGGGAATTGGATGCATCATCGGCGTTTCAACTTCCATGAAGCCGTGGCCGGTCATGTAGTTGCGGATCGATTGAACGATGGCGGAACGCGCGCGGAAGGTGAAGCGCGTTTCCTCGTTCATGACCAGGTCGACGTAGCGCTGGCGGTACTTCAATTCCTGATCGGCCAGGCCGTGGAACTTGTCCGGCAGCGGACGCAGCGACTTGGTCAGCAAGCGGATTTCGGCTACCTGAATCGACAACTCGCCGGTCTTGGTCTTCATCAGCGTGCCGACCACGCCAAGGATGTCGCCCAAATCCCAGGTCTTGAAGGCGGCGTAGACGTCTTCACCGACCTTGTCGCGGGCAACATAAATCTGGATGCGACCGGAGAGATCCTGCAAGGTGGCAAAGGAGGCTTTACCCATCACCCGCTTCAGCATCATGCGGCCGGCAACCTTGACTTCAACAGGCAAGCCTTCGAGTTCCTCCACCGATTTCTCGTCATAGCCTTCATGCAACTTGGCCGCTGTGTTTTCCCGCTGGAAATCGTTCGGGAAAGCAGCGCCGGTCTTGCGCCAGTCAGCCAGCTTGGCACGGCGCTCGGCAATGATGTGATTCTCGTCCTGAGGGACGGCTTGCTCGGCTTGGGACATGGATGATCCTTGGAAAAACGGGGTTTTGTGCGGTCGACCGCGTAAAAGAGGGATTTTCCCTGTTTCAGCAGGGCAGGACAAGCTTCCGCTTGGAGATCAAGGGGCTGATTGGGCGAAATGCCGTGCTGGATTTACCTGTTTCACACGTTGCGCTCAACAACCCCCAGGCGCTTGGCAAGTTCGCTGGCCGGGCAAGGCTTATCGAAAAGATAGCCTTGGACCAGATCAATGTTGTATTCCTGGATCAAAGCCAGATGTCGTTCTGTCTCGATCCACTCTGCAATGACTTTCCTGCCGCCAAGGTGCGCGATATCGACCAGCGCCTTCAACATGATGGCGTTTTCCTTGTCCTGTTCCAGACCCCAGACGAATAAGCCATCGATCTTGATGTAGTCCGCAGCCAAATGCCTGAGATACGAGAGTGAGGTGAAGCCGCTGCCAAAATCGTCCAGTCCGACGGCGCAGCCCAAGGCTTTTAGCTGTGCAATCGCTTCGGCACCTTTCGTCATGTCTAACAGTGCAGCCGTCTCGGTTAGTTCGACATGCAGGCGCTCACCCGGCACGCCGTGTGCTGACAATTGTGATCGAATGTATTCGGGTAATTCGGCATCCATCAAGGTACGTGCGGACAGGTTGACTGCCAAGGGCTGTGCTTGGGGTGCATCGCTCAGGAACTGAATGCTGCGGGCAACAATCCACCGGTCCAGCGCAACAATTTGCCCAGAACTCTCGGCAATCGGAATGAATTCAGATGGGGAAAAATAGTTGCCCGGGCGCTCCACATCCGGAAGTCGGCACAGCACCTCGTAATGCGACAGGGTTCGCGAGTCTGTGGTGTAGATGCCTTGCAAATGGATTTCAAAGCGTGACGCCTCCAGTGCAGCGGTAATCCGGTCTGCCCAAGTGAGACGATCCTGTTTGTATGCCGTTTGGGGAAGCGAGTCATTGAACTGGCGCCATGTATTTCGGCCTGCGGCCTTGGCGGCATACATGGCGTCATCGGCAGCGGCAATCAGCGTTTGTGCATCATGACCATCCGCTGGAAAACAGGACACCCCGATGCTGCAACCAACACGGTCGCCACTGCTGGCCTGCTTCATGACGGTGGCCGAGGTATTGGCAATGTTTTTGATCAGGCGTTGACACAGATGCTGAATCTGTTTCGAGTCAATATTTTGCAGAAGAATCACGAATTCATCGCCACCCAACCGCCCAACGATGTCTTCCGGTCTCAACGTGGACAACATGGCTTGCGCTACCTGCGTCAGAAGTTGATCACCAAAGGCGTGGCCATTCAGATCGTTCACCAGTTTGAAATTGTCGAGATCGAGGTAGAGCAAGGTGATCGACGTACAGCGTTTTTCACTGAGCGCCCGGTTCAAAAGCCCGGTGAAGGTATGGCGGTTCAATACGCCGGTTAATGAGTCTCGCTCGGCGAGACGGCTGATGGTTTCCTGAGTTTCCCGTTCACGAGTCACATCTTCAAAAAGCCACAGGGTGCCGATCGTATTACCCAGCGTATCAACGACTTGCTGACAATCCTGCTCAATTACACTGTCCACCAGATGCAATTCGGAAGGTTTCCTCCCTTGCATGAAATCCATCTGTTTGAAGCAGCACTGTCGTTGGGCGGGCGAGCTTTCCAGATAGCGGGGTGACACAGCCAAAACTGCTTCTATGTTTAGCCCCGAGAGCTCCATTGTTTCTGGTAATCGCCACAATTTCCGGAATGCAGGATTGACGTACACGCAAGTTTGCTCCTGATCGGTCATCAGGACGCCAAGCTGCATTGAGCTCAGGAGCGACTGCAAGCGAGCATGTTCGGTCCGGGACTCTTGCAAGTAATGGATTTGTTGCGCTCGACTTTCCAGCAAGGCATCAATCCGACTGTGAATTGCGGCAGACATGTTGTTGAAGGCGACCGCGAGTTGTCCCAGTTCGTCATTGCTTTTGGGTTCCAGGCGGAAACTGTGGTGGCCTGCCATGATCAAGCTGCTGGCTTTGGTCAGCGCGCTTAGCCCGCGGGTCAGGCGGATGCCGATGAGTACGAATGCGATGCTGCCCAACAGCGAGCCCAGCGCAGCAAGCAGGTAGCCCTGATGCCGCAAGGCATCTCGCGCTGCAATGATTCCTTCAAGCGGTACACCGAAACAGAGCAGTCCGAGTGACTGGCCTGCATGACGAATCGGCAGTTCCAGATGAAATGTCCTGTCATCACGCTCCCACGGAATCCCCAGATTGATTTGATCTGGGGAAGGGATTTTGGCAGGTGCATCCGGGTGGCGATGGATGGGCTTGCGGCGATGATCAAGCAGAACGTAATAATTGAGTAGCCCTGCGCTACTGGCATCTTCCAGTATTTGCTTGAGGGTTGCCTCGTCACGTTGCAACAGTGGCTCAATCAAGGCTGCGTGGAGTAAAGGTACCGCCTGCTCGATGCGTTGTGCCAATTCCCGTGATGCGGTTTTTTCCGCCAATTGAAACTGATTGGCGAGCAGAAATGCACTCAACACAAGATTGACGCACAGTCCTGCCAGCATCAATTTGATGCGTAGCTTGCCAAATTGCTGCAACAGGCGTTTCAGCATGGCTAACCTAACGGAGCAAGGCTTCCCGGGTTGCCTCGTTGAACTGATCCAGCGCCCGTAACTTTGCCTCGTCTACCGGAACAATGCCTTTGAAGCCGGTACGTTTGAAGAATTCGACGCCTTCGGGGGTGCTCTGGGCAAAGAAAAGGAGGTCGCGGGTCAATGCATCCCGTTCTACCGCTGAGAGTTTGGGCGATGTCATCACCACAAAACTGGGCACATCCTTGAAGCGCGTATGAATTTTCAACTGTTTGCGAATATCCTCGGGATGGCTCATGAACTCGCCCATGCTCATGATGCCGGCGACGGCATCGCCCCGCAGCAAGATATTGCCAACGCTGTCTTCGCCTTTGACTCGCAGCATAGACAGGTTTTTATCCGTCTCGATGCCCAGTGTTTTTAGCCAGGCTAGCCCTTCGATTGCGACCAGTGAAGCCGGATTTGCGAAGGCCAAAGTTTGCCCGGCAATGATTTTCTGTGGAGAGGTTTCCTGCTGAGTCGCCAGGGTTACGAAAAGACCGGGTACGTCGGGCTGATAACTCAAGCTCGGCTGATAGCCAAAATTCTTTTGAATCAGTCGAGCAACATTGCTGGCAGCGACAATGACATCGTATCGGCCTTCACCTGCACGCTGATAAAAACTGGACCAGTCCGGAGCGGAGGAAAATGCCGTTTTACGCTCCAGTCGGGTATCCAGATAGGTTTGCATTGGTTGGTATTGCTGCATCAGTACTCGAGCACTGACATTGGGCAGAATACCTACTTCAAGCGGGCCGGCCTGAACGTATCCCGCTGGGAGCAGGCTAGTTAGGCAAATTAGCAAGGCTGCCAGCGGGCGAAAGAAAGTTACGGACATGGTCGACATCCCTCATTTGGAAGCGTCGATCATACTACCGCGTTCATTCGTGTGGGCTGGAGCTCATGGGCAAGCAGAGCCTAATGGACAGAGGCTCTGCTTGCATTGGCAACATGGTGGGCGCTGGCGCTCGCCCACTCGGGGTGTTTACACGCCCTGTTTCAGGCTCGCCTCGATGAATGGATCGAGGTCGCCATCCAGCACGGCCTGGGTGTTGCCGGTTTCGTGGTTGGTGCGCAGATCCTTGATCCGGCTCTGGTCGAGCACGTAGGAACGGATCTGGTGGCCCCAGCCGATGTCGGACTTTGCGTCTTCGAGCTTCTGTTGTTCAGCCTGCTGTTTGCGCAGTTCGAACTCGTAGATGCGGGCGCGCAGCATTTGCCAGGCTTCGTCGCGGTTACGGTGCTGCGAACGGTCGTTCTGACACTGGACAACGATGCCGGTCGGCACGTGGGTCAGACGCACGGCGGAGTCGGTCTTGTTGATGTGCTGACCGCCGGCACCGGAGGCGCGGTAGGTATCGGTACGCACATCGGCCGGGTTGATGTTGATCTCGATC